>NZ_CALXRM010000017.1 GCF_944390845.1 uncultured Brachyspira sp. | reverse complement strand
ATTATGATACACCTATGTTATACTTTAAAAAACTAAGGAATACTTAATGCAATATGTCTGGCTCCTGTGCAAAAAAATATTTTTTCTTTTATAACAATATACCTGACATATTTTTTAGGATTTTTTATCCTTTGAAGACGGCGTCCGCAATAACTGTAATTGACTTTAATATTTTATAAATATTCATAAATAAATTATTGATAAAATATTTACAATAAGAGTTAAAAAAGAATCTGCTTTATCTAATATATAATGAAGTTTTTTGTATTTATCTTTATTAATTATTTTTATAGAAAATGTTAAAATATACTTTACTATTTTTAAAAACAGTAGTATTATATTTGTAGTAATCATTTTATTACCTCGCAAGTGATATTTTGATTTTTGAGGGTAAAGTTTTGGGGACTTTACCCTCTTTTTTTATTAAATTATTTTTTTTGTATGCTTTCTACATATCTTTTATGAATAGCCTCTATATATTCGCCTAAAGACATATTGTACTTTCTTGCATAGTCTTTCATTTCATTAATACATTCTTCTGGGGCTGTAAAAGCCCAGTGCAGTTTTTTGGGTGCTTTTTTTAACTCTTCTTTTTTTTCTAATTCATTAGCCATATACAACTCCTTGATATTATTTATTTTAATATTATAATTTTAACACCAAATATATTGCTCTATATTTGGTGCTTTTAATAAGGTATTAACCTTAATCTTTGAATATGTCTATTAGAGCAATTACGGTATTAACTATAACAAATATTGCTCTAATAGCTTTTTCTAAATTAAAAGTCATAATTTACCTCCTTTTTTATTTAGTAAAAATATTTTTTTATCAGATTAAAAAATATTTTGTATCCCATACATATATAAAAAAATATAAGGAAATATCGATGGAGGGATAAAATGAAATAGAAAAAATATTTAATGAAAAATTATTTAAGCCGATAATAATTATATCTAAGAAAACAACTCTATTCTTTTTCAAAAGTCAAGCAAATTTTTTAGAATAAAAATGGAGTTGTTTTTTTATGCTTAATGCTGAAAAATATAATCTTTATGATTATTCCAAAGATGTCAATTTTATTCTTCAATTTGCTGATTATCTTTCTATAGATAAAAGCCCATCAACTGTAAAAACATATAAAAATAATATTATATATTTTTTCAAGTTCATAATTAAACAAGATAATGATTATTCTATCGCTGCGGCGTCTGAAAAAGATTATCTCTATATTTGCAGTACTGAAGTTTTATACAAAAATATAAATAAAGAACTATTAGAAAAATATATATCATATCAAACAGAACATCAATTATCATCTGATATTATTAACTGCAGAATAAATGTTGTTAAAAGTTATTTAAAGTTTTTACATAAGAAAAAAATAATAGAAGCTAAAATATTAATAGATACTTTTGATGATATAAAAAGACCTAAGCCAATAATTAAAGAACAGTTGGTAGTAAAAGCAAATCAAACTTTAGATATTATAAAAAAAATAGAAAGAACTTCAAAAGAAAGTTTCACAAATCAAAGAAATATTTTAATGATGCTTTTAATGTCAAACACAGGCATTCGCAGAAAAGAAACTGCAGGCATAGATATTAGAAATATAAATCTTGAAAACAAAACTATAACTATTTATAAAACTAAAGGAAGCAAGCCCCGCATAGTTGTTTTTTCTGATATGATTAAAGATGTATTAATTGATTATATAGCAGAACGTGATGAGATATTAAGAAAAAATAAAATTAAAGGACAGAATAATCTTTTTATAAAAAACAATGGTCATGATTTAGCAATAGAAACTATGACTATGATTATGAGAATAATATCAAAAAGAAATAAAGTAAAAATCACCTGCCATTCTTTCAGACGTGGTTTTGCAACTGACATGGCAGAGAGCGGAACAGAAACTTATTTAATAAGCAAGATGATGGGACATTCAAATATTAACACAACAACAAGCAGATATATTTATGTGCTTATGAATATGATAAAAAATGCAATGAGTAATCACCCATTTAATAAAGCAAATACAGAAAAAATAAATAGAGATAATGAAATCAAAAATATAAAAAATGATTTTCAGGAAAATATAACAAATACACTTAATACAATAGTTCTAAAAATGAATGAGCTTAATAATAGGATTGATAAACTGAGTATAAAAAATGGATAGCTAGGCTATATATTAATACCATACCGTAATACCGTATAATAAAATATAAATAAATTTATATTTGCGGACGCTTTTTTAAAAAAAATGATGTTGGTATGAATTTTTTTAAAAAATAAATAAAGAGCGGCTTATATTTCCTTATATTTTTTTACTAAGAGTATACAAAAAATAAATTATAAGGAGTGCGGTATGCAAAAATTAAAACCTGTTGTCAAAGAAGAAAAAAATATAGGGATAACTTTGAGAGTTACAAAAACAGCATTTCAAGAAATGAAGAAAGAGGCTGACAGTTTGAATATGAGAGTAAGCAAGTATTTATTAGAACTGCATAAAATGTATGTGAATGAAATATATAAAAAGTAATCAGCCTAAATAAAAAAAGGGTAAGGTTTTCCTAGAACCTTACCCTAAAAAACATCAATTACTATGGGAGTAACAAAATGTTTAACATAAATAATATAATACTATTTTTAAAAATAGTAAACAGTATTATTATATCATTAATATGTTTAATAGCAAGTATAATAATCTTTTTAATAGTTATTAATAACTGCAGTATTGAAATGAAATTAAATATTAAAAACAAACCAATATTTTATTATGAAATATTTTTTTATAAAAAATAAATAATAAAGGCTGAAACTCTGCAAAGTTCCAGCCCTGAATCCAACATATTAGGAGGTCTAATATGCAAGACACTATATTGTTTTTAGTTTTATTAATCTTGCTTATACAAGAAATAAAAAAATAAGCAATATACAGGCTAAGGTTCTGCCAAACCTTACCCTTGAAAACATCATTTTAAATGGAGATATAAAACAATGTCCTATATTAACATCAAAATTATATTACTGTTTTTAAAAATAGTAAAGTACATTTTAACTTTTTTCATCAAAATAATCAATTATGATTAAAAAATCAAAACATATATCAATATCAAAAATCATTAGAGAATATAAGCTCATTAAAAATTAACTCAAAACTTTTTGATGTAACTTTTATCATTAATTTGGTGACTTTTTATAAGATGCACGAAATGCACATGCACACTTTGTACACTTTACTGGTAAGATGCACGAAATGAACATGCACACTTTGTACACTTTACTGGTAAGATGCACGAAGTGAACATGCACGCTTTGTACACTTTACTGGTAAGATGCACGAAGTGAACATGCACGCTTTGTACACTTTACTATAAAAAATTATGATTTTATTTACTGCGTTTTTTCTATTTAGGAGCTATTTTAATTTTTAATTTATGCTATTGCGATAACATTATCAAAAATTGAGTTTTGATTTTTGATTTGAAGGGCTTTATTTGAAGCGTAGAGGCTTGTTTTTAGGGCTTTTTTAGGTTTAATATAGATTTATGTATGCCCAATTAAAAAACTTCAAAAACACGGCTTTTTTATAAATACTAGATAACTATGTTTTTTAGTTTTTTATTTTTAAAATCTTTAAATCAAAAAGAAAGTTTTTAAAGTCAGTTAGTCAGTTAACTAACTTTGCAAAAAATGTGCCAAAACAAACATACTGACAGATTGACTTACTCAAATTTATTTTATTAAAAAATTAGTTTTAAAAATTTTTTGTATTTTGTTGACTTTAAAATTATTTTGTGTATATTAGTTAATGCGGATAAAATTATTAAATGCTATCAAAAAAAGGCGTGAGAAACCTTTTAGCATTGAAGGAAAAACATGTATAATATAGTTGTATTATGCTCTGGTATATTGTATACTTTGAGTAAGGTTAATAATAGTTCTTTTAATTTAATAGCTAGAAATGCGGTACAAGTGTGAAAAACTATCTCTCAAATAGTTTATGTCCTGCTTGTATTTTGGTTTGCAATAAAAATAAAGCCTTGTACCGCTTTCTTATAGATTTTAAAAAATTCGTTAAACTTTTAAGTTTGTCAACTGATGCACTTTATATAAATTTTATCTACTTTTTTGCCGCACAAAAAAGTAGCAAAAAACGCAATCTCTATAACTTTATATTAAAAACATGCCTATTAAATATAGGGTATAACCTATAAAATGCAGTTCTTCGCGAAGCGTATTCGAGCCTGTCGAGGATATAAGCTTCTTTGTGGCAAGAAAAGAAGTGGGGTCTGGGGCAAAGCCCTAGATATAAAAAAGAAAATATAATTTTAATTTTGACAAAGTATAGTTGTTTAGGTATAGTACAATTTTTATTTATTATAAATAATTTTATTAGCAATAATTTATAAAATTACGAGCATCTGGCAAATTTATTTGTTAGATACTTTTGAGTATAAAAATTATGAGCTTCTAGTAACTTTAGTTGCTAGAACATAGTAGCGAACAATTTTTATTTATTATAAATAATTTTATTAGCAATAACTTATAAAATTACGAGCATCTGGCAAATTTATTTGCCATATACTTTGAGTATAAAAATTATGAGCTTCTAGTAACTTTAGTTACTAGAAACTTTTAGCGAATAATTTTTATTTTTAAATAAGTAATTTTATTAGCAATAATAGGAGTTTATTATGTCTAGAACTTTTTTACATCCTGATGAAGCATTAGAGTTAGTATTAAAAAATTCTGAAGATTACGGCAATGAGAAAATATCAGTGTTAAATTGTTATGACAGAGTTTTAGTTGATGATATCTATGCCATTAATGATGATCCTCCTTTCAGTAAATCTTCTATGGACGGGTATGCTTATAAAAAAGAAGATGAAAATAAAAATAGTTATGTATTGATTGAGGATAAAATTATATATGCTGGGCTTTTTGAAAAGATTGAAGTAAAAAGCGGTGAATGTGTAAAAATAATGACTGGTGCTATGATTCCGGATAATTGCGATTTCGTTCAAAGAGTGGAATGGACAGAAGAAAAAAAAGAGAATGGAAGAACTATTATTAACTTTACAAAAAAAGAAATGACTAATAATGTTATAAAAAAAGGAAATAATAAAAAATCAGGCGATAAAATATTAGATAAGAAATTTCTTCTTCCAAAAGATATTGCTATACTTGCAGGTTTTGGATATAGCGATGTTGAAGTAAAAAAGAAAATTAATGTTGCTGTGATATCTACAGGAAATGAAATAGCAAATATAGGAGATAGTTTAAAAGAAGGACAAATATACGATGCTAATGCTCCTATGCTTGTTTCAAGAACATCAGCATTATCATGCAATAGTAAATTTTATGGTAAAGTAAATGATGATGAAAAAGAAATAAAAGATATGCTATCAAAAGCAATAAAAGAAAATGATATTGTTCTTATAAGCGGCGGAGTATCTATGGGAGATTTTGATTATGTTCATAAAGAATTATTGGAACTTGGTGTTAATCAAATATTCCATGGTGTTGCTATGAAGCCAGGAAAACCTTTATTTTTTGGTAAATTAGATAAAAAGGCTGTGTTTGCCTTACCTGGAAATACTGTTTCTTCTTTTATGACTTTTGAAATAATGGTTAAATCATATATATTGAATTGTTTGGGTTTGAATCCTAAAAATAATTATATTAAAGCTGTACTTGCAGATGATTTCAAGAGAAAAGATATTGAAAGACTTGAATTCGTTCCTGTTAATTTATTTTTTGATGAAACTAAATTATCAGTTAAACTTATAAAATATAATAATTCTTCTATGATATCATCTTTTTCTGAGGCTAACGGAATACTCAAAATAGATATTGGAGTATCAGAGATTTCAAAAGGGAGCATAGTTGATGTTAGATTCCTTTGATAGAGAAATTAATTATATGCGTGTTTCGGTAACGGATAGATGCAATTTAAGATGTATTTATTGTATGCCGAAAGACGGAGTAATTAAAAAAGAACATAATGACATTATAAGTTATGAAAATATATATAATATAGTAAAAGAAGCTTCTGAATTAGGAATTAAAAAGGTTAGAATAACAGGAGGGGAGCCTTTAGTCAGAAAAAATATTGATGAGCTTGTTTCTATGATTAGATCAATAAAAAAAATAGAAACTATTGCTATGACAACAAATGCTATTTTACTTTCTAAAATTGCAGAAAAATTAAAAATATCAGGTCTTGATTCAATAAATATATCTCTTGATACTTTAGATAGTGAAAGATATAAATATATTACAAGAGGCGGAAATCTTTATGATGCTATGGAAGGAATAAAAAAAGCATCGGAATTAGGTTTTCAATTAAAAATTAATGTTGTTATATACGATGAAAAATCTAAAGAAGAACTTCCTATTATTCAAAAATATGCTGATAGTGTGAATGCTAAACTTCAGACAATACAGTATTATAATATTAACAAGCAAAAACAAGATGCAATAGAATATGACAGACCAGCAAAATGCAAATATTGTAATAGAATAAGATTATTATCAGATGGTTATTTATTAAGCTGTTTGCATAGTAATATAAAATTTAAAGTAGATTTTGATGATATAAGAGGTTCTATTATAAAATGTATTGAAGGAAAACCAGAGAATGGTGCTTATAGTGATGTAGAGTCTGTTAGTATGATAGGCGGATAATAATTTTTATATAATTATTGGAGTGAAAAAATATGAGTGATAAATTAACACATATAGATGAAAGCGGCAATGCTAATATGGTTGATGTAGGTAATAAAGATATTGTGAAAAGAACTGCAGAGGCTTCAGGAAAAATATATTTATCAAAAGAAACTCTCAAGTTAATAGAAGAAAATAATATAAAAAAAGGCGATGTTATATCAGTTGCTAGAATTGCAGGAATAATGGGTGCTAAACATACTTCCGATTTAATTCCTTTATGTCATAATATTAATATAGAAAAGGTTAGTTTAGATTTTTCTTTGGAAGAAGATGGAATAAGAATAAAGTCTTATTGCAGATGCAGTTATAAAACTGGTATAGAAATGGAAGCATTAACAGCAGTTAGTGTTGCGGCACTTACTATATGGGATATGTGTAAGGCAGTTGATAAAAATATGAAAATATCTGATATAACTCTTTTATCAAAAACTAAAGAAGAAATTATATAATTTTTTATTATAACTTTTTAAATATTGTTAAAGATTACAAAATAATACTGCTATAGAAATATGTTTTTTATAGCAGTATTTTATAATTGTTGAGTAAATAAAAAATAATAAAAAATCAATTTTATAATAATTAATACGCTTCCTATATTTTTAACATATACTTAAACAACTATATTTTGTCAAAAATAATTTTTTTAATTTTAAATATCTGCATGGCTTTGCCCACCACGCTGTGTGCTTACGCAGCACCCCACTTCTTTTGCCGACGCTCTGCGTGCCGTAGGCAAGGCACCTACTCGGTGGTGACCCAAAGAAGCAGGCACAGCCCGCCTACGGCGAAGGACTATATTTTTGCTTAAATTAATAATTTATATTATATATAAAACAATTTTAGTATGATTTAGTACTAATTTTATACTTTCACTTTCGCGAAGCGTATCCGAGCTTGTCGAGGATATAAGCAACTTTGACGAAGTCCGCAGAACGTATGCGGTGGGAAAAAGAACAATAAACAAATTGACAAACTTAAAAATTCTTAGTATATAGCTAAACAACTATATTTTGTCAATTTTTGTTTTTTCAATTTTATTGTTTGTGGTGGCTTTGCCCCCACACCCCCAGTTCTTTTGTTGGCACAAAGAACCAAAAAGACTGCATTTTTAGTTTAAATCTAGGTTATACCATACATTTAATACATATATTTTTTAATATAAAGTTCTAGCAATTGCGTTTTTTGCAACTTTTTTGTGCGGCAAAAAAGTTGATAATATTACATAATGTGCAGTAGTCGGCAAAATGAAATCGTTTCAGTATATAATAAAAATTAAATCAAAAAACTAATAAAAAAATCTTAAAAATCATTTGACATTAGAGTGCACTCCAATGCTATAATACCCTCAATTAAAAAATACAAATTAAAAGAGGTTTTAAAATGAGTAAGAAAGTATTAATAATATCATCTAGTCCTAGGAGAGGAGGAAATTCAGATTTACTATGCGATGAGTTTTTAAAAGGAGCAAAGGAAGCAGGACATGATGCAGAAAAAATATTTCTAAAAGATAAGAAAATAAATTACTGTGAAGACTGCGGTACTTGCTATAAGAATAATAAACCTTGCGTACAAAAAGATGATATGAAAGAAATATTAGATAAAATGCTTGAAGCTGATGTAATAGTAATGGCTACACCTGTGTACTTCTATACTATGAATGCTCAAATGAAAACTTTTATAGACAGATGCGTTACAAAATATTTAGAAATTAAAAATAAAGATTTTTATTTCATTGCAACAGCTGCTACAGAAGATGAAAAAGAAATGGTTAGAACTATTGACGGATTTAGAGGCTTCTTGGATTGTTTAGAAGATGTAAGAGAAAAAGGTGTTATATTAGCACATAGTGTTTGGAATAAAGAAGAAGTTAAAGATAAAAAATATATGCAGGACGCTTATAATTTGGGATTAAATGTTTAATAAAATGTTTAATAAATTGTATTGATGGGGTGGAAAGTGAGCGACATAAGTTACTCGGATTTAAATAATAACATAAAAACTAATTATATGTTTTCTAATAAATATCTTATTAAATTATTCATTCCTCTTATTATAGAAGTTTTTTTGGAATATTTAGTAGGATTAATAGATTCTATAATGGTTGCTAATGTCGGAGAATCAGCTGTATCTGCAGTATTTTTGGTTGATTTTGTTATAGCATTTCTTATTAGCATATTTGCTGCTATTGCTACAGGAGGAGCTGTTGCAAGCGGTCAATATATAGGAGCTAAAAATATAGAAAAAGCAGATGATTCTATTAATCAGTTAATAAGATTTTTAATATTATTTTCTGTAGTTATAACAATATTTATATATTTGTTTAGAGATGCTATATTAAGTACATTATTCGGAAGCATTACAGACGAAGTTAGAAACGATGCAAATATTTATATGCTAATAGTGGCAGCTTCAATACCATTTCTGGCTATTTATAACGGCGGAGCTTCTATGTTTAGAACTATAGGGAATTCAAAAATATCAATGAAAATTATGATATCTATGAATATTCTTAATGTGATAGGAAATGCTGTTTTAATTTATGTATTTAAAATGGGTATAGCAGGAGCAGCAATATCTACATTAGTAAGCAGGGTAGGTTCGGCATTAATAATTATAATATTGGGACTTAATGAAAAAAATCTTATATATATAAAAAATAAAATAATGTATAAGATGGATTTAAATACAATAAAAAGAATATTATCAGTAGGCATTCCTTATGGTATAGAAAATGGAATGTTTTATTTGGGAAGACTTCTTATATTGAGTTTAATATCTACATTTGGAACTGCTTCAATAGCTGCTAATTCTGTTTCTACATTAATAGCTAGTTTTGAAGTTTTACCCGGAATGGCTATAGGTTTAGGACTTACTACTGTTATATCACAATGTGTAGGTGCTAATGACTATAATCAAACTAAATATTATGCTAAAAAAATTATAGCTATTATTTATGTATCTCAAACTATAACGAGTATTATAATATTGGCTCTTTTGCCTTTTATACTTAATATTTATCATTTATCAGCAGAGGCTACTTCATATACTTATAAATTATCATGGTATCATGCTATTATGATGATTATATGGCCTTTGGGATATTCTTTGCCTGTGGTATTTAGAGCATCAGGAGATGCAAAATTTCCTATGATAGTTGCTTCGGTTTCAATGGTATTATGCAGAATAGTATTAGCTTATGTATTTGCATTATACTTTAAAATGGGTATGATTGGAACTTGGATAGCTATGTTTGTAGATTGGATATTAAAGGCTATTATATTTACTTATAGATATTTTAGTAATAAATGGATAAAGTTTGTACATGATTAATTTATGTATATAATTTTATATTCATTCAATTTTTATTAAAGTCTTATAAAGTTATCTATATATTTTTATGTTTTGTCAAAATTTATTTTTTATTTTGACAAAACATAATTAGTTTATTAAACAAACTTTATTTTTAATTAAAACGGAAATATGAAACCTGATCAACTATATTATTTGATTTTTCTAATACATCTCTGCTGGCATCAGCACCTTCATGGGCAATTTTAGATGTATCTTGAGTTATTCTGTTTATTTCTATAACAGCAGTATTTATTTCAGATACACTGTTTTCTTCTTTTATTATCGCACTTGATATTTCTGTTAATAATGTAAGCACTTCATTAACCGATGCTTCTATTTGATTCAATATATATGATGAGGCCTGAACAGAAGTACTTCCCATTTGTATTTTCTCTATAGTTTCATTTGCTATATTTGTGATATCCTTAGCTGCATTTCCAACATTGATTGCTAAGTTTCTTACTTCACTTGCTACAACAGCAAATCCTTTTCCTTGATCACCAGCACGTGCAGCTTCTACAGAGGCATTTAATGCTAATATATTAGTTTGAAAAGCAATAGACTCTATTATTTTAGTTATATCAGATATCTTTTTACTGTATTCAGATATTTCTTCCATATTATGAGAAGTAGCATTTATAGCATTAACTCCGTTTCTTGTTGCATTAGATACTTTTTCACTCATGCTTTTTGCATTACCGGCATTTTCTGCTGTTTCTCTAAGAGATGAAAATACAAATTCTATGGATCTTGTTAATTCTTCTAATGAACTTGCCTGAGATGTTGCTCTGTCAGATAAATTTATATTTCCATTTGTAATTATATTTACAGAATTATTTATTCCATTAATTTCATCTTTCATGCCATGAATTATATTTCCAAGCTGTTTTTGCATTTCATTTAATGCTCTTATAACATCTCCAGTTTGATCTTTCTTATGTAATTCTATTTCATTGAAAGAAGTATTGAAATTACCTTTTGACATTGACTGTATTATTGATATTGTATTATCTAATGTATTTGATATTGGTGTAGCTATCATAATAACCAATATGGTTTCAATAGAAGATAGTAATATAAATACAAATACAACAAGTAAGCCTAATTTAAAAAGAGAACTGTTTAAATCACTGTTTTGAATAATAGCAAATAAATACCAAGTACTGTTTTTTATATTCATTGATATATAAGAATTTTTGTTTCCTATCCATTCATAAGAAGCATTATTTAACATATCATTTTTATGAGGAGCTACTATACTGTTATTGAATATATTTTCTTTTAGTATATAACTTTCATTATTACTGAATATGTATAGACCATTTTCATTTACAATACTTATATCATAATTGTATTTTTTTGATTCTTCTAAAGTATTTGATATTAATTTGAAGAAATCCACATCTATTCCAACTACACCATATAATTGTCCGTCTATATATATTGCTCTTGAAAAAGTTATGACCACCTTTTTTGTAATAGCATCAATATAAGGTTCTGATATAACTATTTTATTTTCTGCTAATGCTTTTTTATACCATTCTTTAACTGTTTGGTCATAGTCGCTTGGTAATTGTCCAACAATATTTAATACAGTCCCTCCATTTTTAAAAGGAACATCATCAGCATAATATATATTCATTAAATCCTTTTCTTCATCCAATACATTTGCAAATACCGATGCCAACTTGTTCAGATCAGTTTCTTTTTCTACATAAGAACAAAATATATTTATTCTGCCGTATAATGAAGATATATTATTTTCTAATTCATTTGATATATTAGCTACATTATATCTGTTTGAATTTAAAAACCTTATTTTATATTGCGGAAAATATGCCATATATACTGCAATACAAATAATTCCAAGTGATATTGTATACGGTATCAAAAATTTTAATATTAAACTATTTCCTTTAGATTTTTTTAAACTTCCTTTTGACATTAACTCAACCCCTTCATTTAATCTACTATCAATTCTTTTATAAAAGAATAATGCAAATACTATAAACTATTATAAAAAATAGTAAATACTATTATCTAAAATAATTAATTATATAATATTGATATTTTGATGATATTATGTTAATATGTTATGTAAACTATATTATGATAATAAGATTATGATAACTAATACGGAAAATAATATAAAAGATAATTATTTAAAAGAAAATTTAATAGCATATATTGGTAATAAAAGAAGACTTCTTCCTTTCATAGAAAGAACTATTTTCAGTATTCTAGAAGAAGATAATACTATTAATACTGCACTTGATTTATTTGCAGGAAGCGGCAGTGTGTCAAGACTTTTAAAAACTATGAATTTGGAAGTTTATTCAAATGATTGGGAATATTATTCTTATGTTTTAAACTATGCTCACCTTACAATTAATATTAAAGATTTAAATAATATGTTTATTCATACCGGAGGGGTAAATAATACTATAGATATGATTAATAATATTGATTTTATTAATGATGAAGACAGATATATATCCAAATACTATGCTCCTTTAGATGATGATAATCCTGATTTATTGAATGAAAGACTTTTTTATACTCAGTATAATGCTTCAAGAATAGATATTATAAGACATAATGTAGAAGAACTTTACAAAAATAAAGTTATAAATCAAAAAGAGTATTATTATTTGATAGCTTCTATCATATATGAATCAGCAACTCATACAAATACATCTGGTGTTTTTAAAGCTTTTCATGCTGGTTTCGGAGGAAGAAATAAAGATGCTTTAAATAGAATATTATCTCATATATCATTAAAGCAGATTCCTTTATTTCAAGGAAAGAAATGTCATGCAAGTATGTTAGATGCTAATGAATTTGTGAAGCAAAATAAGAATAAGCATTTTGATTTAGTATATTTAGACCCGCCTTATAATCAGCATCAATATGGAAGTAATTATCATTTATTAAATACAATAGCTTTATGGGATAAGCCTGCTATTAATAAAGATATTTATATTGATGGAAAGAAAACTAATAAAGGCGGAATTAGAAAGGATTGGATAAAAACTAAATCATTGTATTGTTATAAAAAAACTGCAAAAGATGCTTTAATGAATTTGATAAATAATATAGATGCTAATCATATTATTATGAGTTATTCTACTGACGGCATAATAGAATATGATGATTTAATTTCTATGCTTGAAAGTGTGGGTAAGCTGGATATTGTTACTTCTGAGTATACTAAGTATAGAGGTGCTAAAAGGTCTGTAGTCAATAAAACTAAAAATGTTGAATATTTATTCGTTGTTAATACTAGAAAGAAAAAATCTCATTCAAATAATATAAATAAAAATTTAAAATATATAGAAAATATAAGATTGAAATTAGAAAGTCCTTTAGATTGTTCTAAGGATAGTATTGTATTTGATTATGATAGAAATGATATTCTAGTATTAGATTTACAGTATTCAACTCATATAATAAATAAAGAAGAAATATGCAGAAAACTTCAGAATAAAAGTTTAGAATATATAAAAATGTTTTCTTTATTTTTGGATAGATATATAAAAGAAGATAATATTAGTGCATTACAAGTATATGCCTATCATTTTAATGCTGCTATATTGGCTAATAATGTAAAGCTTATAAAGTATTTTGGTGAATATATATTAAAAGTTTACACTAGATTATGTTCTAAAAAATCTAATGAGTATTTAGTTGATATAACAAATAATATTTTAGATATTATGTCATATTGTCAAAATAAAGAAATAAGCATAATTGATAAGATAAGAAAAAGAATAATATATAATATAACGCATTCTAATATACCGGAAAATAACAAAAATAAATTACTGGTGAGACTTGAAAAATAATTAAAACATATTATATTATTATCCGTTGAATAAATAAATATAAAATTCATTATAAATTGAAAAGTAAAATATGTATAATATAGTAATTAAGATTTTATTTATATTTTGCTGCTTAAATGCAGTACTGTTATATTCTCAAAATAATTCAGATGTAGAATTGGCTTTAAAATCTATTAATGAAATAAGAGAAAATGATGGGTTATATCCTTTAGAAATAAGTGAAGAATTAAATAATATAGCTAATATAAGGGCAAAAGAGCTTGCTATTAGTTTTTCTCATGTAAGGCCCAATAATACTAGGTATGATGAGCTTCTTTATGAAAATAGAATAAGAGTATTTTCATCAGATGAGAATATTGCATATAGGTTTAAAAATGCTGAAACTGTTGTAAGTTACTGGATGAATTCGCATCAATATAAACTGAATATACTGAGTGATAAATTTACACATCTTGGAATATCACATTATGCTATTAATGGTGAAGACTTTTGGGTAATTATATTCGCCCAGCTAAGAAGATTGAATTAATTTATTTTAATTATTTAATTCTAATATAGTGTCAAGTATTTTCTTTCTAAGCAATTCTATATTAATATTGTTTCTGGCACTTATAAACATTGAATCATCATAAGAAGTTGATATTTTATTTTTTTGTATTTCATCTATATCATCAACTTTATTAAATACAACAATACGTTTTATATGTGAGGCATCTATTTCTTTAATAATGCTTTCAACTTGAATCATTTTTTCTTCTATATTTTCATCGCTTGAATCAACCAAATGAAGAAGTAAATCAGCCTCAACAACTTCTGATAGAGTAGATTTAAATGAAGCTACCAAAGTATGAGGAAGTCTGTCTATAAAACCAACTGTATCGCTTATTATAACTTCTACAGGGGTATCATCGCTTATATATAATTTTCTTGTATGTGTGTCTAAAGTAGCAAATAATTTATCTTCAACATATACACTTTCTTTACAAAGTAAATTAAATAAGGTGCTTTTACCAGCATTTGTATAACCTACTATTGCTATTCTGAATGTACTTCCTCTGCCTTTTCTTCCAGTGCTTGCTGATTTTTCCACTCTGCTTAATTGTGATTTTAATTTATGTATTCTTTCTCTTGCTCGTCTTCTGTCATATTCCAATTGCTTTTCACCAGCACCGCCTCTTAAACCGATACCGCCTTTTATTTGGCTTAAATTAGTTCTTTTACCTTTTAATCTAGGGTATTCAAATTCCAAGAATGCCAATTCTACCTGCATTTTAGCAGTCATGGTTTTGGCACGCATAGCGAATATTTCTAATATTATTTCAGTTCTTGTTAATGCAGTTATATTAGAACCTTCTTCTATAGCATTAACCTGTGAACCGCTTAATTCATTATCAAATATGAAATATTCTACACCGTCAGTTACAGCACTTTCTTTAAGACTTTCTAATTTACCAGTACCTATATATGTTCCGGCAGTTATTTTTTGCTGTATAAAAGAGTATCTATTAACGACTTCATAACCAGCAGTATCACATAACATAGAAAGCTCATTAAGTATATTATTTATATTTATTTTACTGTTTCTATACTGTTTACTGTCTGCTACAAATATTATATATGCTTTTTTTGGTTTGTTTAATTCTTCGTTCATAAAAAATCGTTACCTAATTACTAATGAATTATAAAGTTCTATTGTTTTATCAGATAAATATTGCTTTTTGCTCAATACAAACTGTATAGATTCTAACACAACATCTAAGAATGCCCCGTCAAAATCTATGAATATTTTTTCTCTAATTCTATCAGCAGCTTCAAGTTTGCGTGTAGGTTCAAGATAATCAGATGCATATATTATTTTTTCAAGCATAGTCATATTTCCATGTCCTACAGTATGACTTTCTATAGCATCTATAATTTCTTTATCTGTTATATTAAATTCTTTTTCTGTTATTATAGCACTTACTCTGGCATGCAATAAAGCTCCTGTTATATAATTAGGATATTCCATTTTATCATTTTCAAGTATTATTTTACGCATTTCATCATCTTTGTATCTTTTTCCTAAATCATGACATAATGCGGCAAGTGAAGCTTTATTTGTATCTGCATTATATTTTTCAGCTATTTCAATAGAAAGCTCCCTAGTTGAAAGTATATGTTTTTCTCTAAATGGTAAATATTTTTCTATATAATTTTTTATTTCTAATTCTTGATTAGTAAATTCTTTCATTATCGCACTCTGATTATTAATTATTTTTATTGAATTATTTTATTATACTGAAATTATTTTGTCAATTTATTTTGCTTAAGTTTTTATTTTATATGAATTATAAAAATATATTTTAATTTTTTAGTAATTTTTCTCAATTTGTATTATTTTTTACTTGACAAAAACTATTATTTAATGTATTGTTAGAGTATACGAACATTAGTAAAAGGAGTTATAAATGAGTTTAATAAATAAAAAACTTATAGATTTTAAAGTAGAAGCTTATCAAGACGGAGAATTCAAAACAGTTGAAACTAAAGATGTTTTGGGAAAATGGAGTGTATTCTTCTTTTATCCAGCAGACTTTACTTTTGTATGTCCTACAGAATTAGCTGATTTAGGAACAGTATATGATGAATTAAAGAAAATTAATTGTGAAGTATATTCAGTTTCTGAAGATACACATTTTGTACACAAAGCTTGGGCAGATGCTACACCAACTATTAAAAATCTTAAATATACAATGCTAGGAGATCCAACAGGAGTATTAGCAAAATTCTTTGAAGTATATGTAGAAGAAGAAGGTAAAGCATTACGCGGAAGCTTTATTGTAAACCCACAAGGTGAAATCAAAGCTTATGAAGTACATGACATGGGAATCGGTAGAGATGCTAATGAATTATTACGTAAAGTTCAGGCTGCTCAATATGTAGCTGAACATGGCGGAGAAGTTTGTCCTGCTAAATGGAAACCAGGTGCTAGCACTTTGAAACCAGGAATTGATTTAGTTGGTAAACTATAATTATTGTAAATATACCATAAATGAAAAGGGCATATAATTAATTTTATATGCCCTTATTTTTTATAATAACTTTAATTTGTTAATAATTTTTCTATATTTTTGAATCCTTTAGTTTTAGCATAATATAAGGCATCATTACCATTATTATCTTTTATATTTTTATCGGCACCATGCTTTAAAAGTAATTTCACTATCTCAACATAATTTTTACTGTCATTACCTAATATTACAACTTCAAGTAAGGCTGTCCAAGATAATTTATTTATATGATTAACATTTATATCAGTATTTTCAAGTAAAAATCTAACAGTTTCTAAATGTCCTTTTTCGCATGCTGGTATTAAGGCATTTCCTCCATAAATATTAAGAACATTTATACTATCAGCTTTTTTATATAATAATTTTAATATATCAAGCAAGCCTCTGGCACCTGCATATAAAAAAGGAGAGTTCAGATTTTCATCTTGTATATTAACATCAGCATTATTATTCACTAAAAGTTTCACCATATTTATATCATTTTTATAAACGGCTATCATTAAAGCAGTTCTTTTTCTATTGTCTTGAATATTTATATCAATTCCATTTTTTATATATTTAGATACTGCATTAATGTCACCTCGGTGTACAGCATTAAAAAAATCTGTATTTCCAAAAAGATTTGCTGATATAAATAATATTATAATTGCAGAATAATTTATAATTTTTATCATTGTTTTTTCCTATTTATTTTATTATTATATACTAAAAATTTTTAAGTTTGTCAAATGATGCACTTTATGTAAATTTTATCTACTTTTTTGCCGCATACGCTCTGCGGACTTCGTCAAAGTAGCTATATCCTCGGCAAGCTCGGATACGCTTTGCGAAAACGCAATCGCTATAACTTTATACTAAAAAAACATGCCGATTAAATGTAGGATATACCATAAAAATGCAGTCTTTTTGGTTCTTTGTGCCAACAAAAGAACTGGGGTACTTGAGAAGCACACAGAGTGGTGGGCAAAGCCCCAGATATAAAAACAAAAATATAAATTTATTTTGGACAAAATATAGTTGTTTAGGTATATATAAATAAGCTGATAATCAACTTTATATCAATTATCAGCTTTTATTTTTATTTAACTATATTATAAAATTATAAAGCAGCATTTAAAGAATCAATATCAAATACAGGTAATGCTTCAATATCAGGAGTAATTTTTTTACTCATACCAATCAATACTTTTCCAGGACCGCATTCAAATACTTTAGTAATTCCTAATTTCTGCATATTGATCATACTGTCATACCATCTAACAGTAGAGAACATTTGTTTATATAAATTTTCTTTAATAGAGTCAAATTCATGAACTTCAGCTGTAACATTTGATAAAACTTTATTTTCATTATTATGGAATTCTATTTTTTCTAAGAATTCTTTTAAACTGTCAGCAGCAGGTTTCATAAATGGTGAATGGAAAGCACCAGATACTTTTAAAGGAAGTACTCTTTTAGCACCAGCTTCCTGAAGTTTTGGAGTAACTGCTTCAATAGCACTTAATAATCCGGATATAACTATTTGATCTTTTAAGTTATAATTAGCTGCAACAACTTCTTTATTTTCAGGCATGCATTTTGCTACATCATCATAAGTTAATCCTAATACAGCAGCCATACCATAAGGAGCATCAGCACCAGCTTTAGCCATTAATAAACCTCTTGTTCTAGCAATTTTTACTGCATCTTCAAATGATATATAACCAGCAGCTGAAAGAGCAGTGATTTCTCCTAAACTGTGTCCTGCAAATAAATTACCTTTAACACCTTTAGCTTTTAAAGCTTCATAAGCAGCCATACCAACAGTAACTAAAGCAGGCTGAGTATTTTCAGTCTTTTTAAGGTCTTCTTCAGTTCCTTCAAAACATAATGCTTTAATATCTACATCATCTAAAATATTAGCAGCCTTATCAAATATTGCTTTAGATTCAGCAATATTATCATATAAAGATTTTCCCATACCTACACTTTGAGAACCTTGACCAGGAAATAGAAAAGCTATATTAGACATATTTATTCTCCTTTTTAATATATTTTTTATTAACATAATTGTTTTATAAAATATTAACAAAAAACTGCACTTTTATCAAGATATTAATTTGATTTTGATGATTCTTATATTAGTTATATGATTTTAATTAAAGTTACAACATTCTAATCTGTAAACAACAATTTATATTTCTACAATTGACATTTTATATTAAATTGATTATCTTTAAATGATAAACAATTAAAATGTTCGGAGTATTGGTATGAATATGAGTGATGAGAAAAAATCTAAATATATGATAATTGAAGGTATTGTATCTGTTATCGTTAACATAGTATTGTTTGTTTTTAAATATGCAGTAGGGGTTTTGACTGGATCTCTTTCTATTATGGCAGATGCATGGCATTCATTGAGTGACTGTATAAGCAGTGTTATTGTTATTATAGGCGGAATATTCTCTAAAAGACCGCCTGATGAAGAACATCCATTCGGACATGGAAGAATAGAACTTATAACAAGTTTTATAGTTGGAATAATGCTTGTATTTATAGGTTATAGTTTCTTTTCTGAAGCTATAAAAAATATTATGAATAAAAAAACAGCTTCATTTACAACTATGGCTATAATTGCTATGGTAGTTTCTATACTTATAAAAGAATTGTTGGCTCAATATTCTTTTTGGGGATATAGAAAATCTGGTTCTAAATCATTATATGCTGATGCTTGGCACCATAGAAGCGACAGTATTACATCTATAATTATATTGGTTGGTATTGTATTCGGTAAAAGTTTCTGGTGGATAGACAGTGTTTTAAGTATATTAGTTTCACTTGTAATATTTTATGCTGCTTATGATGTTATTAGATCCAGTGTAAAACCATTAATAGGTGAAAGTCCTTCAGAGGATATTATAAAAGAAATAAATAATATTGCCAATGAACTTAATATAAACAGCGATTCTACTAATTTGCACCATTTTCATATACATACTTATGGGGCACATACAGAAATTACTTTCCATATGCGTTTTCCTCAAGATATGACTGTACTTGAAGCACATAAGAATGCTAGTACTTTTGAGAATGCTATTAGAGAAAAGTTAAATATAGAGCCTACTATACATATAGAAGCTTATAAATAATTTTAATATATACCTAAACAACTATATTTTGTCAAAAATAAAATTATATTTTCTTTTTTATATATGGGGCTTTGCCTACCACTCTGTGTGCTTACGCAAGACCCAACTTCTTTGCGACTGCATGGAGTCCCTGTGGTATGCCACAGACGAAGCCAGCCTACGGAGAGAAGCAAAAAGGCTATATTTGACTTGACGAAGTACACCTTTAGGTGTGCTTAAATTAATAGTTTATATTACATGTAAAATAAAATTAGTATGATTTAGTACTAATTCTATCCTTGCACTTTCGCGAAGCGTATCCGAGCCTGTTGAGGATATAAGGTTTTTTTTGCAGCCAAAAGAGTATTATAATACTTCATAAACTTTTATAGGCTTTGTGAAAGAGTGCATTTTTTACTTAAAACTAGGGTATTATACCATATTTGATGCATATTCTTAAAATATTAATCTGTAGTATTTGCGTTTGCAGCGACCGAAGGGAGTACCTGATGAAGTCCACCGTAGGTGTATGTATGGCAGCAACTTTGGCGAAGCCCGCAGAGTGTATGCGTCAAAAAAGTTGATAATGCATTTATAAAAATATAGAAATTTATAAAATATAGTTATTTAGGTATATTAATAGAAATATTACAGTTTTGCATCAAAATATATATGTTTTGCTATATTAAGTATATTAATATGATAAAAAAGCATTTAAATTTATTGTTCTTTTGTTATAATAGAAGTAACATAATTTTTTTGGTGTAAAAGATGATTTTAGATTTAAATAAGACATATATAAAAGTATTAAAAAAACAGAATATTTTGATATTAGGTGCAACAGTTAGAAGCGGAGTGAGTATAGCAAATGTTTTATATGACATTAATACTAATATGGATGTTAATATAAAATATGCTTTAAGCGACAGTAAAACAGAGGAAGAACTTCAAGAAAGTATACAAGCATTGAAAGATAAAGATGCTAAACTTTTTTTTGGTAATCAGGAATTATCTATTTTAGATGATATTACACTTATTATAATATCTCCTGGTGTTCCTCAAAGTATACCATTAGTAGTTGAGGCAAAAAGGAGAGGCATAAAAATTATAGGTGAAATTGAATTTGCTTATAATTTATTGCCTAATAGAAACTATATTGCAGTAACTGGTACAGATGGAAAAACAACAACAGTTACACTTATTCATAAAATAATAAGTTCATATAAAAAAGCAAGACTTGTAGGCAATGTTGGAAATACTTTTTCTAAAGAAATTGAAAGCATAGAGGAAGATGAGGATATAGTATTAGAGTTATCTAGTTTTCAATTAGAAACTCTTGAGAAATTTCATGCTCATATAGCAGCAATACTTAATATAGCAGAGGATCATCTTGACAGATATGCAAACATAGATGAATATTTTAATGCTAAAAAGAATATAAGTATTAATCAGAATAAAAATGATTTTCTTATATTAAATTATGATAATATATATACAAATATTTATTATAATGAACTTAATAACAATTGCAAAATGAAGCTTTTAACATTTTCTTTAAAAAGTAAATTTGCTACTATATATTATAATGAAGAAGATGAATATATATATTATGAAAATGAAAAATTATTTTCTATAAAAGACAGAAAAGTAATAGGTAAACATAATGTAGCAAATATATTGGCAGCAGTTTTGGTATGTTTAAAAAATGATATACCAGCAGAGCATATAGAACATGTTGTTAATAATTTTAACGGCATAGAGCATAGAGTTGAACTTGTTGCCACTATAAATGGAGTAAAATATATTAATGATTCTAAAGCCACATCAATGAATGCTGTTATGAGTGCTTTGAAATCTTTTGATAATAATATCATACTTATAATGGGCGGACGCAATAAGAATATAGATTTTTCATCATTAAATAATCTTATAGAAAGCAGGGTTAAAAAACTTATTCTTATTGGAGAGGCAGCTGAGGCACTCAATGATATGATTCGTTTTGAGAATAAAATAATTATTAAAGATATTACAGATGCATTTAATTATGCTTCTGCTATATCAATCAATGGTGATACAGTTTTATTATCTCCTGGATGTACTAGTTTTGATATGTTTAAAAATTACGAGGAAAGGGGAAAATATTTCAAGAGTTTAGTTTATAAACTTGATACCATTACAAAAGAATAATTAAAAATTAATCAAAAATAATTCATTATTATATTTGAATATTTTTTAAAATTATTATAGAATTATTCACTAATTATAAAGAAGATTTGAAAATATTATGGCTAGAAGTATAATAAATATAGTAAATATATCTAAAAGATTTGTTCATAAAGTTTTGCTTGACGGCGTAAATTTACTTATAGAGGAAAAATCCAAAATAGGTATGATAGGACGCAATGGGGCAGGTAAAACTACTCTTTTAAAAATTCTTATGGGAATTGAAGAACCTGACGACGGAGAAATAGTATTTTCAGATGATGTAAGAATTGGTTATTTGCGTCAGCAGGGTGATTTTGATGATAATGAAAAAGTAATAGATTATCTTACAAGAGTTACATCAAAAGAATCTTGGAAATGTTCTAAAATAGCCAGCCGATTTGGTATAGACCATATTAAAATAAATTATAATTTGGGAAGTTTATCAAGCGGTTATAGAATGAGAGTAAAACTTTCAGAAATGATGCTTTATGAACCAAATTTCTTAATATTGGACGAACCTTCAAACTTTTTGGATTTGAACACATTAATAGATTTAGAAAATTTTTTAATGGATTATAATGGAGGCTTTTTAATTGTTTCTCACGATAGGGAGTTCTTGAAAACTACTTGTGATAAAACTGTGGAAATGGAAAACGGAAAGTTAACATATTTTCCTGGAAATATAGAAGATTATTTTGAATATAAAGAAGAAAAAGAATATACAATAAAAAAGTATAATAAGAATGTTGAGGAAAGAAAGGCTCATTTAGAGAGATTTGTAGAAAGATTCAGATATAAAGCTACAAAGGCAAAAGCAGTACAATCACGTATAAAACAAATAGAGAAATTAAAAACTATAGAAATAACTCACCCGGCAAAGAATGTTAGAATAAAACTTCCAGAGGTTCCGGAAAAGAAAGGTTTTGCTCTTATTTCAGATGATTTAGCTGTTGGGTATGGTGATAAGATAGTTGCTAAAAGCGGACGTATAGAAATAACAAGAGGAAGCAGGGTAGCTGTACTTGGTCAAAACGGAGAAGGTAAAACTACTTTTTTAAGAACTATAGCAGGAAGACTTAATCCAGTATCAGGTACTTATAATTATTCTTATGGTATAAAAATAGCATATTTTGGTGAAGATACTTATAAAAATGTAACTTCTAATGATACGGTATTATCATATCTAAAAAAGAATGCTAAACAAGGATTATTAACACAGGAACTTTTAACACTTTTAGGAAGTTTTTTATTTTCTGGTGATGATGTTAATAAAGATGTTAAGGTGCTAAGCGGAGGAGAGATGGCAAGATTATCTCTTTTGGCTGCTATTACACAATGTGCTGATGTTCTTATATTAGACGAACCCACAAACCATTTGGATTTTGAAACAGTTGAGGCACTTGCTAATTCTTTGAGAGATTACGGCGGAACAATATTCTTTACATCGCATGATAGAACATTTGCTAGTTTGCTTGCTGATACAATAATAGAAGTTAAAGATAAAAAACTTTCGCTTTATTCTGGAGATTATGAGGCTTATGTTTATAGAGTAAGACTTGATGCTTTAGAAGAAGAAGAAAAAGAACTTGAATATCAGGCAAATAATAATAAAGAAAATGTAAGTAATGAAGATAAAAACAATAATAGCTATGAAGAAAGAAAAAAAATCAGAAATAAACTTTCTAAATGCGAATCATTGTTAAAAAAACATGAAAAGCAAATAGAAGATTATAAAAAAGAAGAAGCTGAAATATTGAAATTTTTTGAAACTTCTTCCAGCTATGATGATGAAAAAAGCAAACGTTTATTGGAAGTAAAAAAATTAATAGAAGAAACAGAGAATGAATGGCTCTTAGTCAATGAAGATATAGATAATATAAAATCTATGTTACAATAAATAAAAGGAGTACTGAATGAGAATTTTTAAGAATGCTAAAATTTATTCTATGGATAAAAAAGATAGTATTTATGAAGCTCTTGCAGTTGAGAATGGAAGAATTTCTTTTGCCGGAACTAATGAAGAAGTATTAAAAAAATATCCAAATGCTGAAGAAGTAATTGATTTAGAGGGAAAGACAGTAATACCGGGTTTTAATGACAGCAGTGTTAATTTAGTTGGTTATGCACGTTTTAATACTATGCTTGATTTAAGTGAATGCGAATCTATAAGACAAGTAATAGAACTTGCTCAAAAAGCTGAACAATATGAAGGCTGGATTATAGGCTGGGGCTGGAATCAGGATTATTTTGAAGAACAAAGAATGCTTAATAAAAAAGATTTAGATGAGATATCCAGTGAAATTCCAGTTGCTTTTAGAAGATGCTGCGGTGAAATGATAGTTGCTAATAGTAAGGCTCTTGAAATATGCGGCATTACAGATGAAATGTCATCAGATAGTATAGATTTTGAAAATGGTTTAATCAGTTCTAAAGATATGTTTTTGATTTTATCAAAGATTAAATCATTGGAAATAGATACTTTAAAATCAATAATATTAGATGCTCAGGAAAGATTCTTCAAAATGGGTATTACTTCAATACAAACAGATGATTTAAGAAGTTTGCCGGATTTTGATTATAGAAAGATTATAGATGCTTATCAAAAATTACATAGAGAGAAAAAACTAAAAATAAGAGTTTGTGAACATGCTCAATTTATAAATAAAAAAGATATAGATGATTTTAGACAATACTACTATTATCAATATATAAATGATGATAGATTTAAAGTATCACGTATTAAACTTGTTATAGACGGAGGTATAGGTTCAAGAACAGCATTTTTAAGAGATGATTATAATGATCTTTCAGGATTTAGAGGTGTTACTCAGTATAATCAGGAAGAACTTGATGATTTAGTAAGCTATGCTAATAGTTTGGATTACTCTCTTGCTATACAGGCTACAGGTGATGGTGCTATAGAAATGGCATTAAATTCTATAGAAAAAATAAAAGATACTAAAAATTTCAAATATAGAAGAAACGGATTAGTTTATTGTCAAATAACAGATAAAGATTTATTTGAAAGAATGAAAGAATTAAATGTAGGTGTATATTATCAGCCTATATTCCTTCATAATGATATGCATATTGCCGAGGAGAGAGTAGGTAAGGAGAAAGCTTCTACAAGTTACGCTTATAAGACAGCTATGGATATGGGAGTTAATGTGGCATTTGGTTCTGCAGGTTTCGTTGATGGCATAAGTGTTATGGAAGGTATATACTGTGCGGTTAATAGACAAGACTTGAATGGCTGGCCTGAAGGCGGTTGGATGCCTCAAGAAAAACTTACTGTTAAAGAAGCAGTTTATTTGTATACTATGGGAAGTGCTTATATGTCTTCTGAAGATAATGTTAAAGGAAGCATAGAAGAAGATAAATTAGCTGACTTTATAGTATTAGACAGAGATATATTTGAAGTAGATACACAAGAAATAAAAGATATAAAAGTATTAAAAACTATAGTTGATGGTGATATAGTTTATAGTGCTTGATTTTGATTATATTTCATAATTAAAAAGGATTTAGTAAGCAATTTACTAAATCCTTTTATTTTATACATCAAACTAAATTAATTGATTAAAATTATTCTTTAATTAATTATTCTTTTACAGCACCGCCAGTCAAACCAGATATAAAGTGTTTTTGTAATGCCAAGAATACAGCCATTATAGGAACAACAGCAAATATTGCACCTACCATTATTTGTCCGTAGTCTATTCTAGTATCAGATTTTAATTGAGCCAATGCTACAGGCAAAGTGAATTTTTCTGGAGTATTTAATATAATCAATGGCCAAGTGAAGTTAGTCCATTGAGCAACAAACATATATATGCCTAAAGCAGTTAAAGCAGGAACCATTAAAGGCATAACTATTTTTAAGAATATAGTCCATTCATTAGCTCCGTCTATTCTAGCTGCTTCTATTAATGTATCTGGTACAGAATGGAAATTTTGTCTCATTAAGAATATACCGAAAGCACCAGCTATATCAGGTAATATTATAGCTAAATGAGTATCTTGTATATTTAAAGTAGTCATCATTCTGTATAAAGGAACTAATTTAGCATGAGCTGGCAGCATCATAGTAAGCATTATGATTATAAATACTATATTTCTTCCTTTGTAGTTAAATTTAGAAATTGAGTATGCAGCCATAGAACATACAAGTAAATTGATTAATGTGTATACAGCAGCTATTTTAAATGAATTAAATAATGCATTCCAAATAGGTATTCTTTCTTGTAAATTTTTAAGGTTTTCAAAGAAATTGTCACCAAAAGTTATAGGAGGCGGAAATAGGAATATATCACCAGATACCCTTGTAGAAGCTATCAACATGAAAAATAGCGGATAAACACAAGCTATCATTCCTATTGATAGTACTATGTATAATATTATTCTAGTTATTTTTTGCTGTTTTGCATTTGTCATTTTTTATCCCCTCCAAATTTTAATTGTAATCTAGAAAGAAGTCCAACTATTACAAGTATTGCTACAGATATTGTTGCGGCATAAGTCAAATTAACTGATTGGAATGCCTGTCTGTATATGTATAATCCTAAACTTATAGTAGAGTTGTTAGGGCCTCCATTAGTCAACAAGTAAGGTTCAGTGAATAAGTTTAGAGTACCTATAGTTGATAATATTGTTGAGAATAATATAACAGGTTTAAGCATTGGTATTGTTATATGTACAAACTGCTGTATAGCATTAGCACCATCTATTCTAGCAGCTTCATAATAATCATCTGGTATTCCCTGAAGCCCTGCCAATATTATTATCATATTATATCCAGTCCATCTCCAAGTCATTATAAGCATTATTACTATTCTTGCAGGCCAAGTCTGAGTTAACCACATAACAGGTCCAAGATGGAATAAAGATAGTATATAGTTCACTACACCTCTTTCTTGGAATAATAATACGAACATTAAACTATAAGCAACTGATTCTA
This sequence comes from uncultured Brachyspira sp., assembly GCF_944390845.1. GTDB lineage: Bacteria > Spirochaetota > Brachyspiria > Brachyspirales > Brachyspiraceae > Brachyspira > Brachyspira pulli. Next base: position 23,696 of record NZ_CALXRM010000017.1, on the reverse strand, counting down.
CAATAAATGGTATAAAGAAAACAGTTCTAAATAAACCTTTTAATTTAGTAATTCCTTTATGTAAAGCTATAGATAATAGTATAGCTAGTATTGTCATTATTGGAACTTGTATAAGTAAATATATAAGTGAATTTTTTAGAGATACATAAAAATATTGGTCGGATAAAAGTCTTTTAAAATTATCAATACCATTAAAAACTAAATGTCCTCTTGTTTGAGTCATAAAGCTTAAGAATATAGTCTCTATAAGAGGATATATACTAAAACATATTATGAATATTAAAGCTGGAGCAATAAACAGCCAAGGAGTAATATTTTTTTTTATTTTCATAATGCTACCATCCTTATATTATGAAAAATATAAATTAATATAATAATTTGTATTTCATACGGTATTAAAATTATGTATTTAATACCGCATGAATTGTGAATTATAGATTTTATTTATCTATAATAGTTCTTCCAGTTATACTATTTGCTTGTTGAGCAGCAGCATCTAAAGTTTCTTTTATATCAGAGTTATTATTAATGATTTCTTCATAAGCACTTACTGCTACGTTTCTTAAATCAGAATAGTCATCTGAGTTATATAAAGCAGGAGGTATATTTTTAGTTACCTTACCTAATAATTCGTTATAATTTTGATTGCCGAAATAAGGATCAGGCTGTTTAAATCTTTCATCTTCATAAGCAGGAAGATATGAAGGGAATAAACCATATTTTTCATACATTAAAAGCTGACTGTCTGTGTTAAGTAAAGAATGTTCTACGAAAGCCCATGCAGCAGCTTGTTTTATAGGATCAGTAGCAGTTACAGTTAAAGTAGAACCGCCTAGAGAAGAAGCTCTAACGCCGCCTTTAGTATAAGCAGGCATTTCCATAGCTCTCCATTTTCCTTTCATTTCAGGCATTTGGTCTTTCATAGTACCGCCCCACCATCCGCCGTTGAAGCTTATAGCTATTTCTCCATTTTTATGAGCTCTTATTCCAGTATCCCAGTTTACAGTATTTAATACTAAACCTTCATCTATAAGTCTTTTAACCATTTGCATACTTTCTATAGCTCTTGGTGAAGATAAAGTAATATTTCCATTTGTGTCGAGATAATAAGTGTTATTTTGAACCATTAAAGTTCTCCATATACCATCATCTTGAGTAAAGCTGAAACCTGTTAATTTAACATTAGGTAATTTAGCTTGTAAATCTTTACCAACTTTTATTAAATCATCATAAGTTTCAATAGTATTTACATCTATTCCAGCTTGTTTGAATAAATCTTCTCTATAATATACTACAACAGGACCTGAATCCCAAGGTATTGAAGTTAATCTTCCTTCAGTATCATAACTTGTAGGTACTTTTGAAGGGTCAACTTTAGAATCTATATCAGCAGGAGCTAGAGTTTTTAAATCTAAAAATCTTTGCGGATAAGTTTCTACATAAGTTTGAATGAAATCGCTTTCGATTTGCATTACATCAGGTATTCCTTGACCAGAAGAAAGTACAACGCCAGCTTTTTCATATAATTGAGGTGGTCCGCCGAATTCTTGTACATTAATTTTGATTTTAGGGTATTTTTTATTGAATGTTTTTGCAGTTTCCATTAAAGCTTTAGCTGCAACATTCCAACCCCAAACATTAAGTTCTGTTTCAGTGTTTGCATCTATTGTTGGTAAATCAACAACTGTTTGTTCTGTTTTGTTACCGCCTGAACAAGCAGATATCATGATTGTAACCGATACCAACAATAGGAAAATTGAAAGTTTCTTAATCATAAAAATTCTCCTATTTATTATTTATACAGTATATTATAGTAATAATTGAAGAAAAATCAATTTTAAATATGAAAAATATGACTAAAATGATCTATAATGTTTGATATGTGTTATATTTTTGTGATTTTTATAGAAATTATTCAGTATAAAAAAGCGTCTAACAATATAGTATATATATTATTAGACGCATTTATTATATTTTAGCTGTTTTTATTTAGCTATGCTTCTTCCAGTAGAACTGCTTATTTGATTAGCAGCATCATTTAATGCAGCAGCTATATCTTTATTATTGTTTAATACATCTTCATAAGTACTTACAACTGTATTTCTAACTTCAGCAAAGTCATCAGAATTGTATATAACATTAGGTATTTGTTTAGTTACATCTGCCAATATTTTATTGAAATTATCTCCAAAATATTCATCAGCTTTCAAGAATCTAGGATCATCATAAGCAGGCAAATAAGATGGGAATAAACTGAATTGTTCATACATCATAAGCTGATTATCTACATTCATTAAACTATATTTTATGAATTCTAAAGCAGCAGCTTGTTTAACAGGGTCAGTAGCAGTTATTGATAATCCAGCACCGCCAGATGAAGAAGCTCTAGCAGCATCTTTATTAAGAGCAGGTATAGGCATAATTCCCCATTTACCTTTCATTTCAGGCATTTGGTCTTTTATAGTACCGCCCCACCATCCGCCAATTATATATGAAGCAACTTCTCCATTTTTGTTGGCAACTATAGAACCGTCCCAGTTAACAACGTTTTTAGCAACTCCTTCATCTATAAGTCTTTTTACCATTTGAAGAGTTTCTATTGCTTTTGGAGAAGCAACTGTTATTTCACCTTTGCTATTTAAATAATATGATTTATTTGCTATTAATAATGCTCTATATAAATTTTCATCTTGAGTGAAAGGTAAGCCAGTCATATATACATTAGGGAATTTTTCTTGTAATTTTTTACCAGCAGCAATGTAGTCATCAAAAGTTACTATTGCATTAGGGTCTATTCCAGCTTCTTTAAATAAATCAACTCTATAGAACATAACTACAGGACCAGAATCCCAAGGTATAGATACTAATTTTCCTGTACTGTCATAGCTTGAAGCGATTTTTGAAGGGTCTACAACACCATCAATTTTTATATAATCTTTCATATCAAAGAAGTATTGCGGATAATTTTCTGCGTAAGTTTGTATATAATCACTTTCTATTTGTATAACATCAGGTACGCCATTTCCAGAAGATAATATTACTCCATATCTTTCATATACATTTTGAGCTAAACCAAATTCTTGTACATTTACTTTGATTTTTGGATATTTTTCGCTAAATGTTTTTGCTGTTTCCATTAAAGCTTTAGCAGCAACATTCCAAGCCCATACTGTAATTTCAGTTTCAGTGTTAGCATCTATTGTAGGAAGAGCAACACTTTTTTCTTCTGAAGCTTTGTTTCCAGAACATGATAACATAACTACTGCAATTAATACTAACAATGCTCTAGTAAAAAAATTCTTTACCATAAGAACTCCTTTTTATTTGATAAGTTTATGACTACATATTAATGATATTTATAAAAAAAATCAATTTTAAATATGAAAAAAATGTAGGTTATTTTTATTATTTTTTTAGAATAATAAAAAAGCGTCCAATATTTTAATATCAGACGCTTTCATTATATTTTTTATTTATATTATTTTGCTATTTTTCTTCCAGTAGAACTGCTTATTTGATCGGCAGCATTTTGTAAAGTTTTTTCTATGTCGGCATTATTATTAAGAATTTCTTCATAAGTGCTCATAGATATGCTTCTAATTTCAGCATAGTCTTTTGTTGTATATATTACTTGTGGTATTTCTTTTGTTATATCTGCTAAAATTTTATTATATTCATCACCAAAGTAATCATCAGACTTTAAGAATCTTGGATCATCATAAACTGGAAGGTATGAAGGGAATAAACCATATTTTTCATACATTAATATTTGATTATCAACATCCATTAATGTTTGTTTTATGAATTCTATAGCAGCAGCTTGTTTTAAAGGGTCTGTAGCAGTAACTGTTAAATCAGAACCTCCTAAAGAAGAAGCTCTAATACCGCCTTTAGTATACGCAGGCATAGGCATAATAGCCCATTTGCCTTTCATTTCAGGCATTTGGTCTTTTATAGTACCGCCCCACCAGCCTCCTATTATATAAGAAGCTATATTTCCATTTTTATTTGCCATAATAGAGCTATCCCAATTAACAGTATTCATTGCTATGCCTTCATCTATAAATCTTTTTAACATAGAAATACTTTCATTTGCTTTTTTAGTTGAAATTGTAATTTCTCCATTAGAGTTCAAAAAGTATACTTCATTTTGTACTAAAAGACATCTCCATAAATTATCATCTTTACTATAAGGGAAACCAGTCATTTTTACTTCAGGGAATTTTTCTTGTAATTTTTTACCAGCAGCAATATAGTCATCATAAGTTTCTATAGAATTAGGATCTATTCCAGCTTCTTTAAATAAATCTGTTCTATAAAACATAGCTACAGGACCAGAATCCCAAGGTATAGATACTAATCTTCCTTCACTGTCATAACTTGTTGAAATTTTAGATGGATCTACTTTACCTTCAATATCTATATAGTTTTTGAAATCAAAGAATCTTTGAGGATAAGTTTCTGTATATGTTTGAACATAATCGCTTTCCATTTGCATTATATCAGGTATTTCTTTTCCAGATGCTAATACAACACCATATTTTTCATAAGCTTGTACGCCGCCAAATTCTTGAACATTAACTTTTATTTTTGGGTACTTTTGCATAAAAATATCTGCCATTTCTTTTAATGCTCTAGCAGCAACATTCCAGCCCCATATCTCTAATTCAGTTTCTGTGTTGGCATCTATTGTAGGAAGCTCAACGTTTTGCTGCTGTTCAACTTTGTTTCCGGAACATGATAACATAACTATTGCAGTTAATACTAATAATGTTCTAGTAAAAAAATTCTTTACCATAAGAACTCCTTTTTTATTTTTATAACTTTATACACATATTAATAGCATTTATAAAAAAATCAATTTCAAATATGAAAAAATATAATATTATTTTATAATTTTTTAATGCAATAAAAAAAGTGCCCAATATATAGATATCAGACACTTTCTTTATATTTTTTAGCTATTATTATTTAGCTATTTTTCTTCCAGTAGCACTGCTTATTTGCTGAGCTGAATCTTGTAAAGTTTTTTCTATATCAGCATTATTATTTAAAATAGCTTCATAAGCACCTACACAAATGTTTCTAACTTCAGAATAATCAGAAGAAGTATATATTGCAGCAGGTATTTCTTTAGTTATTTGACCTAACATTTGATTAAATCCTTCTCCAAAATACTCATCAGCTTCTTGGAATCTAGGATCGTCATAAACAGGTAAATAAGATGGGAATAATCCATAGTTTTTATACATTAATATTTGATTGTCAACATTTAATAATGAATGTTCTACAAAAGCCCAAGCAGCAGCTTGTTTAACAGGATCAGAAGCAGTTATAGTTAAAGTAGAACCGCCATGAGAAGAAGCTCTAATACCGCCTTTAGTATAAGCAGGCATAGGCATAATTCCCCATTTACCTTTCATTTCAGGCATTTGGTCTTTTATAGTACCAGCCCACCAAGCACCAGACATATAAGTAGCTACTTCTCCGCTTTTATTAGCTCTTATTGATCCGTCCCAGTTAACAGTATTTATCATTATACCTTCATCAGCAAAACTTCTTAATACTTTTGTAGCTTCTATTGTTTTTGGAGATGCTATAGTTATTTCACCATTTTTGTTTAGATAATAAGTGTCATTTTGAACCATCATATTTCTCCAAACTCCGTCATCTTGTACATACATATTACCAAAGAATTTCATGTTAGGGAATTTTTCTTGGAATTTTTTACCAGCAGCAATATAGTCATCATAAGTTTCTATAGAATTAGGATCTATACCAGCTTCTTTAAATAAATCAGCTCTATAGAACATAACTACAGGACCGGAATCCCAAGCTATAGCAACTAATTTTCCTGTAGTATCATAGCTAGTTGATACTTTAGATGGGATCCACTTTAGTATCTATATCAGCAGGTGCTAATGATTTTAAATCTAAGAAATGCTGAGGATAATTTTCAGCATAAGTTTGTACATAGTCGCTTTCTAATTGCATTATGTCTGGAACACCTTGACCAGAAGAAAGTACAACACCAGCTTTTTCATATAATTGACCGGCACCGCCGAATTCTTGTACTGTAATTTTTATTTTTGGATATTTTTCATTAAATGTTTTTGCTGTTTCTTCTAAAGCTTTAGCAGCAACATTCCAACCCCAAACGATAAGTTCTGTTTCTGTATTTTCATCTATTGTAGGTAATTCAACAGCTTTAGTTTCTGCTTATTTATTACCGCCGCCACATGAAAAAAGAAATACAGATAATAAAAGAACTATAAAAACATTTAGATAATGTCTCATATAATAACTCCTTAATTTTTTATATATTATAAACATTTACTATAAAAAATCAATTTTTATATAAAGTTATTATATATTATTGTAGAAGAAGGAATATATAATATGATATAGGAGTTGTTAATATTACACTATCAAATATATCAAATACTCCTCCATGTCCTGGGAATAATTTACTTGAGTCTTTAGTGTCATACATTCTTTTTATAAGACTTTCTCCCATATCTCCAAGGAAACCTGTTATTGTAAATATTGAAGTTAATAACATCATTTGAGGCAATGTTAAATTTGGTATATTTTTTCCAAGTACAGGTGCTAAATATCCTTTAACTGATAAATAATAAAATAATAGACCTATTGGTATAGTGAATAAGAACATTCCTACCAATCCCTCATAACTTTTATTTGGTGAGGCACTATTTGAAAGTTTATGTTTTCCTAATTTTCTTCCTACAACATATCCGCCTGTATCACTCATCCAAGCACATAATAAAATAAATACTATATAATATTTTCCGCTAGGCATAAAACGCATAAGCGACATATGCCAAACACCTAATCCCACATATATGAAACAAAAAACAGCGGTTAATATAGCTCTTCCTCTTTCTTCAAAAGTTGATACATGTACTTTGAACATATTGATGATAAATAGGGTAGCTATTAAAGCGAAAACCATTACTAATGATAAATCCATAGAAGGATTTTTTGTTTCTATTATTTTATAAAGAGCAGAAAAATCGCCTTTAAATATATTAATACCGCAAATGGTGATTACATATCCTAAAACCATAGCTATCATAGTGGCAATAACTGTTCTTAAATTCTTTTGTCTATGTACTTTAGCCATATAGAATATTTCTAAAGCACTGAAAATTGATATGGATAATATAAGTAAATGAAATAAATAAATAACTTTATCATAAAGCAGTATAATAGTGAATAGCGGCAGAGTAAGCGCTACAGAGATTAGTCTTTTCTTCATACTATAACTACAGACCTCCATATCTTCTGTTTCTGTTTGAATATTCTTCTATAGCTTGCTTAAAATTATCTTTAGAAAAATCAGGCCATAATACATCTGTAAAATATAATTCACTGTATGATGCTTGATACATTAAAAAATTGCTTAATCTTGCTTCCCCTGAAGTTCTTATTATAAGATCAGGATCCGGCATTTCTTTTGTATATAGATAATCTTTGATTGTATTTTCATCAATATTTTCTATATCTATAGAATTATTTTTAGCATCATTGCATATATTTCTTATGGCATTTTTTAATTCATCTCTAAAACCATAATTTAAAGCCAATACTACTGTTAATATCGGATTTTTACATTTTTCTAAAGTTTCTTTTTCTGTTTCTACTATAGTATTTATAGTATCTTTCGGAAAAGCAGATATATCGCCTATATGTTTTACTAGAATATTATTAGAAATAAGTCTTTTAATTTCTTTTTTATAGAATTCTTTCAATAACTGAAATAGGGCTTTTTTTTCTTCTTCCGGTCTTTTCCAATTCTCTGTAGAAAAAGCATATAATGTTAAGTACTTTATATTAAGTTCACAGCATGCTTCTACTATGTTAATAACATTTTCGCTTCCAGCTCTGTGTCCGTAACTTCTGCTTTTATTATGAGCTTTGGCCCATCTTCCATTACCGTCCATGATTATTGCTACATGAACGGGTATTTGAGACTTTTCAGTAATCATATAGTATCTAGTTCTTTCTCTTTAGTAGTAATTAAATCGTCAATCTTTTTTATATATGAATCAGTTTCATTTTGAATTTTTTTCTCTTGTGATTTTGATTCGTCTTCTGTGATAACTTTATCTTTTAATTCTTTTTTTATTCTGTCGTTTTCATCTCTTCTTATATTACGTATAGCAATTTTAGCTTCTTCGCCTCTATGTCTAACACCTTTTTTTAATTCTTCTCTTCTGTCTTTAGTTAATTCTGGTACTACTATTCTAATATTTCCGCCATCATTGAAAGGGTTAAAACCTAAATCTGCTTTTAATATTGCTTTTTCTATGTCGCTAACCAATCCTTTATCAAATGGCTGTATCATAATAGTTCTTGAATCTGGTGTTGAAACGTTTCCAACTTGTTTTAATGGCATATTGCTGCCATAAGCTTCTACTTTTACTCCGTCTAATATAGATGCATTTGCTCTTCCTGTTCTTATACCTTTTAAATCATTCTGTAAACTTGAAACAGCTTTTTCCATTCTATCTTTATATGATTCTTTTGACATAGATAAAAAACCTCTTTAATTTTTAATATATTTATTTCTATAGATTATAATTTAATATAATACTATTGTCAAGTTAATTCTTTATTTATAAATTTAAACAGTATTTGTTCAGTTTTATAATTGACAAAGATTGTAAAATATATACACTCAGTCATTATTAAAATTATTAATTTTTATTGTAAATGAGTATAAATGAAAGATATATTTAATATTTATAAAGAATTTGAAGACAAAATGAGTTTGTTTGATAAGTTAAAGAACGGAAAATTACTACATTTAGGAAAGAAATATTTACTTAATTATAATTATAAAAAAGCAATAGAAGTTTTTATTAAATTAAAAGATTTATATACTGATGAATCATTTTATATATTTATGCTTGGTTTTTCTTATTATAAAGATAATCAATATAAAGAATCTATAAAAGCTTTTTTGAAATCTGCAGATTTAGATCCAAATAATGGTATTAATTGGTATTGGCTTGGCTGTTCTTATCATATAAATTTTGAGTATGAGGAATCAATAAATGCATTAAAAAAATCATGTGAATTATTGCCTGATGATATTGATAATTTGTACTGGCTTGGAAGTTCTTATGCAAAGAATGGTCAATATGATGACGCTATATTATCTTTAGAAAAAGCAGAAGAATTGGATTTAAATAATGCAGGTATATATTATTGGCTTGGATATGCTTTTTATCAAAAAGGCTTATATGATAAATCTATAGAATTATTTCAAAAGTCTGTTTCGTTAAAGCCTCATAATATGAATAATTGGTATTGGCTAGGAAATGCTTATTATGAGAAACATAAATATGATGAAGCTGTAAATGCATTTCAAAAAGCTATGGAGTTAAATCCAAATTATTTAGATAATATGTATTGGCTAGGACTTTCTTATTCTGAGAAAAATGAATTTGATAAAGCAGCAGAAATATTAAAAAGATTATCAGAATTAGAACCAAATAATGTGTTTATTTGGTTTCATCTTGGACGTAATTATCATAAAAATAAAGATTATGAACTTGCTATTAATGCATTGAAAAAATCTATAGAATTGGATTTCAATTATTATCAAAGCTGGATATGGCTAGGAAGCTCATATAATGAAATTGGTAAATTTGAAGAAGCTTTAAATATTATAAAGAAAGCTATGAGTTTATTTCCTAATGAAATAGAAAATTATTATTGGATAGGTGTTTATTATCATAATCTTAAGTATTATGATGAGGCAATAGATGCATTAAAAAAATATTTGGAATTCAATATAAATGATTTAAAATCACTATATTTTCTTGGTGTATCTTATAGTAAAAAGGAATGTTATGATGAAGCGATAGCTGTATTATTAAAACTAGTTGAATTAAATGCTGATGATAAACTTGCTTGGCATTGGTTAGGAATTTCTTTTTATAGTAAAAAACAATATGGTAAATCTGTAAATGCATTTGAAAAAACAATAGTATTAGATTCTTCTGATATTGAAAATTTGTACTGGCTTGGCTGTTCTTATTACAATAATAAAGATTATGATAAAGCTATAGAGGCATTTAAAAAAACTGCTGATTTAAAGTTTGATGATTATCTTATTTGGAATTGGGTTGGTGCTTCTTATTATAATAATAAACAATATGATGAAGCAATAGAAGCATTAAAAAAAGCGGTAGATTTAAATGATTGTTATTCTAATAGTTATTATTGGCTTGGTATTTCTTTTTGTAGCAAGAAAAAATATAATGATGCTATTAATGCATTAAAAAAATGTATAAAATTAGATGCAGATAATATTTCTGTATGGTATTTGTTAGGACTTTCATATAATAATAATGGAGAATATCAAAAGGCTTTGGAAACTTTGAAAAAAGCTTTAGAATTATTTCCTAATGATATTTCTATTTTATATTGTATTGGTATTGTTTATACTGATAATAATGAATATCAGAAAGCTATTGATGTATTTTTAGAAATTAAAAAAATATATCCTAAATATAAAGATGTATTAGAGCGTTTAGTAGATTTATATAAAAAAATTGGCAGATATGATGAATCAAAAAAATACTATAAAATAATAAATCAAATTAAGGCAGGAATAGAATATTATAACCGTTTTTTGCCTGTTAAAGAATCAAAAAAAGTACATCTTGAGAATAATGTTAAATTTATTAAGCATTAATGCAATTTATTTTTATAATAGATAAATTATTTTTTATATTCTATACAAATAAAATTATTTTGATATATAATGTTACAATTAAAAATAGAGTATGTTTTATGAATATATTGGTTAGTGCATGTTTGCTTGATGTTAAATGCTGATATGATGGAAAGGATAATGGAGATTGTTATTTGCATAAACTCATATCTAAAGGATATAATATTATACCGATATGTCCTGAACAATTAGGAGGACTTGCAACTCCAAGAGAGCCGTCAGAAATTATTGAAGGTAAAGTTATTAATAAATGAGGTGAAGATGTTACTAATGAATTTATAAAAGGAGCTGAAGAAGCATTAAAATTAGCAAAAATATATAATGCTGAATATGCTATCTTAAAAGAAAGAAGTCCTTCATGCGGTTTTGGGGAAATATATGATGGAACTTTTAGTAAAAGGCTTATAAATGGCAACGGCATTTGTGCTGATTTGCTTTTTAATAATAAAATAAAAATTATAGGAGAAAGTAAGATAAGAGAATATTTTAAATTATAGTATATTGAATTATTTATTTTATCTTATATAATTAGACTATGTATTTAATAGAATTTGATGAAATATCAAAAGAAGTTATTTGGGGTGGAAATTCTTTATCCACAGTATATTCAAAACCATTTGATAAAGATAAAACTATAGGTGAAAGTTGGGAAATTTGTGATTTGCCTAATGATAATAATGTTGTATCTAATGGCGAACTAAAAGGAAAAACTTTATCTTATTTAGTAAAAGAATATGGTTCTAAATTGTTAGGAACTAAATATAAAGAAAATTATTTTCCATTGCTTATAAAATTGATAGATGCAAAGGATAAATTATCAATACAAGTTCACCCAGATGAAGAATATGCCAATAAAAGACATAATAAGCATGGCAAAAATGAAATGTGGTATGTAATGGATACTTACGGCGATGCTAAGCTTCTTATAGGTCTTAAAGAAAATGTAACTAAGGAAGATTTAAAAAAGGCTATAGATAATAAAGAAAATATAGAAGATATGTTCAATTACTTTGATATTAAAAAAGGCGATGCTTTTTATATACCAAGCGGTTGTATACATGCTATATTGGGAAATGTTATTATAGCTGAAATTCAAACTCCTAGCGATGTTACTTACAGACTTTATGACTGGAATAGAGTTGATAAAAATGGAAAATCAAGAGAACTTCATATTGAAGATTCATTTAATGTTATAAAAAATATTAACGCTTTCAGCTTAAAATCTAGTAAAAATAATAAAATAAAAACTAATACACTAGAAATTAATACAGTCTTTACTAATGATTATTTTACAACAGAAGAATATATTATTAGCGGAGATTATACTTCAAAAACTAATGAAGAAAGTTTTGAAATAATAATTGTTTTAGAGGGTGACGGAACAATAGAATCTAGTGTTAATAGTATAGATTTAAAGATAGGAAAAACTGTGTTGGTACCTGCTAGCTTAGGGGATTATACAATAAAAAGCAGTAAAGGTATGAAATTTTTGAGGGTAACTATATAAAAAATGGATACAATTATAGAATTAAAAGATGTTTATAAAACATTTGGACCGCAAAAAGTACTTAATGGTGTTAATTTGAGGGTTAATAGAGGAGAAACCTTATCTGTTATAGGTAATTCAGGCTGCGGAAAAAGTGTACTTATAAAACATTTAATAGGTTTACTTCAGCCCGATTCCGGAACTATAGTAGTAGACGGACATGATATTAATAAAATATCTGATAATGAACTTACAGAAGTGCGTAAGAAATTTGCTATGGTGTTTCAAGGAGCTGCTTTATTTGACTCATTAAATGTATATGAGAATGTCAGCTTTGGGCTTAGAAGAATAAAAAAAGATATGCCAGAAGATAGGATTAAAGTAAAAGTAGCTGAGGTTCTTGAAATGGTTGGTATGCCTAATATAGAACATAAAATGCCTTCAGAGCTTTCGGGAGGTATGAAAAAACGTGTTGGTTTGGCAAGAGCTATTGCTATGGACCCAGAAATATTGCTTTATGATGAACCTACAACAGGGCTTGATCCAGTTATGTCTAGGGTTATAGATGATTTAATAGTAAAAATGCAGGAACTCCTTAATGTTACAAGTATAGTTATAACTCATGATATGACAAGTGTATTTAGAATGTCTGATAGGGTTGTTATGCTTTATAAAGGACAAATTATTGAGGGGGGAGATCCGGATCATTTACATGAAACAGAAAATCCTCATTTGAAATTCTTCTTCATGAGCAGTATTGCTAAAAAAGGTGAAGATATAGAAAGTATTAGACCAAAAGATTAAAGTTGTTTATATATAATTTTTAGGATAAGGAAACTATTATGAAAAATAAAGTTAAATTAGGTATATTCTTTATTATTACATTAATAATATTTGTAGGTGCTATAATATTATTAGGTAAAATAAAATTGAAAGGTGATGGTTACAGACTATATGTAGATTATGTTTTCATTGGCGATTTGCAGGAAAATGGTAAAGTTTCATATAGAGGCGGCGGAATACAAATAGGTTTTATTGAAAAAATAAGTATTAATCCTGATGGAACAATAAGAGTAACATTATTTATAACAGATAAGACAGTTATAATACCGGAAGGAACAAAATTTTCAATACAAACAGTTGGTTTAGGATTGGGAGAAAAATATATAATGGTTTCACCTCCTTCAACTACTACTACAGGTATGGCTAGTATTCCAGCTGGAACGGTATTAAAAGGTGTTGAGCCATTTAGTATAGAAACTACTTTGGGTTCTATTGGTGATATAGGAAAAGACCTTAATTTTGAGCAGTTTTCTTCAGTAATAACAAATTTGGCACAGACTATAGATATAATAGCTGATGTTATAGGAACAAATGAAACAACAATTACAAAAGCTATTTCAAATGTTAATGACAGTTTATCTCATATTAACAATATAACTAGAGATTTATCTTATGTTATAAATGATATTGAAAGCGGAAAAGGTGCTATAGGTTCTGTTATGAAAGATCCAACTTTACAAACCAATTTAACAGAAATAGTAAATAATTTTAAGATATTTAGTGAAAAGTTGAAAGAAAATCCATCAATTTTGCTATTTAGAGAAACCAAGAAATAATATCTGTATTTAATGGAGTATAATATATTATGATAGATGATATCGTAACATTATTCATGAAGTCTTTTTCTTCAAAAAAAGAAGATGTTAAAAAGCCTTTATCAGAAAAAGAAATTGAGTATATGAATATACAAAGAGAAATAAAAGAGCTTCCTAAAGCAAAACTTGATAAATGTTTGAAGGCAGCAGAGCATATAGCTATAAAAGCTGGTAAATATTCGTTGAAATATTTCGGATGCCCTAGAAAAATATCTAAAAAAGGAAAAACAGATTTATTTACAGAAGTTGATGTGGAAAATGAAAGAATAATTAGAGAATATTTGTTAAAATGTTATCCTAAATTTGGATTTTATGGCGAAGAATCAAGTGCTTCAGATAAATCAGATGAGAAAAGATTTACTTGGGTTGTTGATCCTATAGACGGTACTAGTAATTTTATACATGGTTATCCTTTTTATTGTGTTTCTATAGGTCTTGCTTATAAAGGTATTCCTATACTTGGAGTTGTATATGCTCCTTTAACAGATACTGTTTATAAGGCACATGTAAAATCAAAAGCATTTAAGAATAAAAAAGTTATTAGAGTAAGTGATACAAATAAATTAATAGAATCTATGATAATAACTGGTTTTTATTACAATGCAAGCACAGATGATGACTTTTTGCATGATAGAATGGTAGATTTTGCTAATATGGTAAAAAGAACTTTAGCATTAAGACGCGATGGTTCAGCAGCTCTTGATATTTGTATGGTTGCGGAGGGGTTAGCAGACGGATTCTTTGAATATGGTCTTTCTCCTTGGGACGTATGTGCAGGTACGGTAATATTAAAACGTGCAGGCGGTACAGTAAGCAATATAAATATGAAAGAATATGATATTTTCTCTAAAAAACAGTATATTGCAAGTAATAAAAAAATTCACAAAGAAATGATAAAGGTACTTGAATAAGTTTTTAATAGATATAAAATAAAAGCAATTAAATTTAATCAAGAATATAAGGAATATTTTATGGTGGAAGGAAAAAGAGGTAAAGTTGTTCAGGTTGTAGGTTCTACCCTAGATGCTGAGTTTGAAGAAGGACATCTTCCTGCTATATTAAATGCACTTTATATAGATAAAGAAATAGAAGGTGTTCAAAGACATATAATTTGTGAAGTTCAGCAGCATTTAGGCGGCGGCAGAGTTAGAGCCATAGCATTAGAATCTACTGATGGTATATCAAGAGGTGATGATATATTTGACAGCGGCAATCATATAATGGTGCCGGTTGGAACAGAAACTATTGGAAGAATATTTAATGTATTAGGTCAGACAGTTGATAAAGGTGAGCCTATAGAAGCAAAAGAGCATAGATCTATACATGCTGCTCCTCCTAAATTTGAAAATTTAGAGCCTAAATTGGAAATTTTTGAAACAGGAATAAAAGTAATAGATTTATTAGCACCATATATTAAAGGCGGTAAAACAGGATTATTTGGAGGTGCCGGAGTAGGTAAAACAGTTCTTATAATGGAACTTATACATAACATAGCAAGCGAGCATGGCGGTTATTCTGTATTTGCCGGAGTAGGTGAGAGAACAAGAGAAGGTAATGACTTATGGTGTGAGATGAAGGAATCAGGAGTTATTAATAAAACTTGTCTTGTTTACGGACAGATGAATGAGCCTCCTGGAGCTAGATTAAGAGTAGCTTTAACAGCATTAACTATGGCAGAATATTTCAGAGATTCAGCTGGATTAGATGTACTTTTATTTATAGATAATATATTCAGATTTACTCAGGCAGGAAGTGAAGTATCAGCATTACTTGGACGTATGCCTTCAGCAGTAGGATATCAGCCTACATTGGCAACAGAAATGGGTGCTTTACAGGAAAGAATTACATCTACTAAAAACGGTTCTATTACTTCAATACAGGCCGTTTATGTACCTGCAGACGACCTTACAGACCCAGCTCCTGCTACAGCATTTACTCACCTTGATGCTACTACAGTATTATCAAGAGATGTTAGTGAAAAAGGTATATATCCTGCAGTAGATCCTCTTGCTTCAACAAGTAGAATATTAGACCCTAATATTTTAGGCGAAGAGCATTATGAGGTTGCAAGAAAAGTACAGCATATATTACAAAGATATAAAGATTTACAGGATATTATTGCTATATTAGGTGCTGATGAGCTTTCTGAAGATGATAAATTAGTAGCATCACGTGCTAGAAAAATAGAACAATTCTTGAGTCAGCCTTTCTTTGTAGGCGAGCAATTTACAGGACTTCAAGGAAGATATGTAAAACTAGAAGATACTATAAGAAGTTTCAAAGGTATTTGTAACGGCGATTATGATGATTTGCCAGACCAGGCTTTCAGATTTGTTGGTTCTATAGAAGAAGCTGTTTCTAAAGCTAAAACTATGACTAATTGATATATTACTGCTAAATAATTAAGAGTATTTACCGACGATTTAAAGAGTATATAATTTTTATAGGTTGTATGATATGAATTTTAAGGTGAACGAGGAAACACTAAAAAGAAGATTAAAATTTTATATGCCTGCACTTTTTCTTGTGACAGGAATTCTTTCGGTAGCTACTTTTTCTATTTTATTGAGAACAGTTTATCAATTATCAAGTTCATTGGTAAGTTATTTATATTTATTTATCTTTGTTTTGGTAGTTGTTTTTTGTGTAAGTATTTATTTTGATTGTGTTAAATTAGAGAAAGGAAAATCTTTTGCTATAGGTAAGGTATTCGTAGTAAAAGCTGGAATAGCTGTAGTTTTAGTAGCTATTTTCTCATATAGTGTTCACATATATCTTGGCCGAATATCTGTATTTGAAATGCTTAATATACGTCTTATAATGGTTATATTTTTGATAAGTATAGCTATGTCTATTTCCTCTATATTTTTTAACTTATTGGTTGGACCATTGTATAAAAAAACAGGAAAAGTGGAATATTATCTTCCTATAGCATATAATTTCCTGCCTATTTCTATGGCTACTGTAATATTTGTTGTTACTCTTGTTAATGGTTTGCATTATAGATCTGAGATAGTATATGACAGAGAATATGATATAAACGTAAAAAAAGGTTATGCTAATGACTTAGTTAATAATATATCAGATTCTATTTCAAAATATGTTAAATTATCTCAAAATGTATCAGAGTATGTTACTTTTATTTCATCTCGTAATTATAACTTTAATGATTATTTAAATACTTTATCAAAATACTTAAATATAATGTATGCTGATAATGATTATAATGTGGTATCATTGCAGTTATTTTTTAATGATGTAGAAAATTTTAATATTAATACTAATGGCATTAATAAATTATTATTAAATTGGAGATATGATATTAATAATGATATAACTGTTAATACTAATGCCAATCCTAGTGTTTCCGGAGATAATATTTATAAACTTGCAACAGAAACAAATAGTATAATAAACATGGATATTAATTCTGATGCATTTTCAATTTATACTCCTATTTTGTTAAACAATAGAAATATAGGTTTTGTCAGTATAGATGTTAAAAATTCTGTTTATCTTGAAGCATTAAATAATTCTGTTATTAAAACTAATTTAAATGTTTTTATAGCAGATAGTTTATATGCTATAAAAGCTTCAAATAATCCTGATTTAATAGCTGGTATGCAAAAAGATTTGAATAATCTTGTTACAGGATCAGAAATAAAAGATCCATTAAATAATAACTATTTGAATAAAATAACTGATTTGAAAGTTATTAAGATTAAAGATTCCAATAGGTATCTTATTAAATATTTCTTATTTAATAATTTATATGTTATAAATACTTGGAGTCATAATGATGTTTATAGAAATCAATTATTTAGAAATACAATCATAAATTCATCTATAACAATATATTTGGGATTATTATCATTTTTGATAGTAACATTTATTTTGATTCTTTCTTTAAGAAAAACTTTAGTGTTTGCTAAAGCTGTTTCAGAGTCTTTGAGTGAAGGAGAGGGAGATTTAACTATAAGGCTTCCAGTTATTAGTAATAATGAATCTGGAGAATTGGTTCATTCATTCAATAAATTCTTAGATAAGGTAAGAAATATTATTGTTAGTGTAAAAAATAATGCTTATACTTTGACAGGAAACATTCAAAACATGAGGGCTTCTATTAGTATAAGTATAAGTGATTTTAGTACTATATATAAAGAATTTGAAACAGAACTTGAAAATTCTAATAAAATTGCTGAATCTTCATCAAATGCTGCTAGGGTAAGTTTTATGCAAAGAACTAGATTTACAGCAGTGAATGAAACAGTTCAATTATTATTAGAAAATATTAATGATATTAATAATAAAATGAAATTGCAGTCAGAGTCTGTTTCTAAAACAAGCAGTTCAGTTCAGCAGATGATGGCTAATATTGTTACAGTAAGCCATGGTGCTACTAAAGCTAATGATTATGCTAAAATACTTTATACAGAATCTCAAGATGGAAGTACACTTGGTGCATCTGTGGTAAGTTCTATACAAAATATTAAAGAGTATTCTAAACAGATAACAAATATTACTCAAGTTATACATAATATTGCTGAACAAACTAACCTTTTAGCAATGAACGCTGCTATAGAAGCTGCCCATGCTGGAGAACATGGACGCGGATTTACAGTAGTTGCTGATAAGATTAGAAAATTGGCAGAAGATACTGGAGAGAACTCAAAAATCATTAATGAAATTATTAATGAAACAACTCAGGCAATAGATCATACAGTATCTTTAGCATTTAGAAGTTCAGAATCTATGGAAAAGATTTTGGAAGGTTCTAGCACTCTTGCAGATTTAATAGCTACAATATCCGGTGCTAATGATGAACTTGATGTAGGAAGAAGAGAAATATTAATGAATATTACTAACTTAAATAATATTACAGAAGATGTTCAGGAACTTTCTCTTAAACAAATGCAGATGAGTTCAGCAGTTAGTCAGAATATTGCAAGTGTTGATAAATTGGCAGAAGATGTAGTTAATGTAGTTAATGCTACAGAAAGTGAGATGAAAGACCTCGTTACTTCTATACAAAATGTTTCTAATTTATCCACAACAAGCAGTAACAATATGCAGACAATGGATAAAAGAATAAAAGAGCTGCAATATATATTCTTGCAATTATATAAATTGGTTATTTCTTTCAAAACAGAAAAAACAGAAGAAGATATTGATATAGAAAGAAGCAGAACTAGAGCTGCAGATAAAGCTAAATTGAGATTGGAAAGAAAAGAAGAAAAAAGAAGATTGAAAGAAGAAAAAAAGAAGATTAAAAGAATTAAAAAAAGAAAGCAATAAAAAAAGAAATAAAAATATTTAGTAATATATTTGAATTATTATATTTTTGAAATAATTCATAATTTTTTATTGTAATTTATAAGCTATATAGCTGAATATTAATGGTATTTAATGATTATATGAAAAATAGCATATTTATATTAATATTCTATTTTTCTAAATATTGAGATTATTATACCGAAAATTAAATTAATAACCAAAATATTTAATAGGTTGTATTATATGATTTTTCAAGTAAATGAAGATAAATTAAAAAGAAAGTTAAAATTTTATATACCAATAGGTTTTCTTATTGTAGCTTCTGTTTCTGTTGGTTCTTATTCACTTTTGCTTAAAACAATTTATAGACAGGCAAGTTCATTAAGAGGTTATGTATATATATTTATACTTTTTTTAGCTTTATTTACTGCATTGAGTATGTTTTTTGATGGATTAAAGGTAGAAAAAGGAAAATCAATACCATTAGGAAGAATATATGTAATTAAATCTGGTATTGCTGTAGTTTTAGTTGCTATTTTATCATATACAATCTATATATTAGACGGCAGTGTTACTTTATTTGAAATAATCAATATACGTCTTATAATGGTAATATTTTTGATTACTATTGCCATGACGGTTGCATCTATATTTTTCAATGTTTTAGTAAAGCCTTTATATAAAAGTAGCGGAAGAAAAGAATATTATTTGCCTATGGTGTACAGTTTTTTGCCTGTTTCTATGGCTACTATGATATTCATTGTTACATTGATTAATGGTATGCATTATAGAGCTGAAATAATTTATGACAGAGAATATAGTGTTATATCCAGAAAAGGTTATGCTAATGATTTTATAAATAACTTTTATAATGGTGTTGGAAGATACGCAAATATTACTGAAAATGTATCTACTTATATGAATATATTAAATGGAAGTACTTATACATTAAATGATTATATTGAAAATATATCATTATATTTGAGTACAAGATATGCCAATAACCACAACATTTCTACCTTATCAATATTTATTAATGATTTAGATACTGTTAATATAGCTCTTGATAAAACAGATATGAATAATTTGCTTCTAAATTGGAGATATGATATTAACAATTTAGTTACAATAAATACTAATTTCAGACCTAATATTTCTGGAAATAACCTTACAAGATTATCTCAAGATACTAATTTTTTGATAGAGATACCTCAAAATGCTGAAACATTTTATATATATAATCCTATTATTATAAACAGCAAAAATGTTGGATTTGTTACTTTAGAAGTTAGAAGTTCAGTATATCAGGATATAATAAATGATGCAGTTTTCAAAAATGTTTTAGACATTTTCTTAGTAGATGATTTATATTCTATAAAAGCTTCAAATAATCCTGCATTGTTGGCAGCTACGCAAAAAAACTTGGATGAGGCTGATTTTGCTAAAGAAATAAAAGATGTGAGAAATAATAGCTACAGGAATAATATTAGTGATGTGAAGGTTATTTACTTGAAAGACTTAAATAGATTTGTTATAAAGTATTCCATATTTAATTTATATATGATTAATGTATGGGAACATGTTAATGCTTATGATAATAAATTATTCAGAGAAACTATTATTAAATCTTCTATAACAATATACTTAGGGTTGACAGCATTCTTATTTGTAATTCTTCTTTTAATATTTTCTTTGAGAAAGACTTTAGTATTTGCTAAAAACGTTTCAGAGTCTTTGAGTGAAGGTGCAGGAGATTTAACTATAAGGCTTCCGGTTATTAGTAATAATGAATCTGGAGAATTGGTTCATTCATTCAATAAATTCTTAGATAAGATAAAGAATATTATTGTTAGTGTAAAAAACAATGCTTATACTTTGACAGGAAACATTCAAAACATGAGGGCTTCTATTAGTATAAGTATAAGCGATTTTAGTACTATATATAAAGAATTTGAAACAGAACTTGAAAATTCTAGTAAAATTGCTGAATCTTCATCAAATGCTGCTAGGGTAAGTTTTATGCAAAGAACTAGATTTACAGCAGTGAATGAAACAGTTCAATTATTATTAGAAAATATTAATGATATTAATAATAAAATGAAATTGCAGTCAGAGTCTGTTTCTAAAACAAGCAGTTCAGTTCAGCAGATGATGGCTAATATTGTTACAGTAAGCCATGGTGCTACTAAAGCTAATGATTATGCTAAAATACTTTATACAGAATCTCAAGATGGAAGTACACTTGGTGCATCTGTGGTAAGTTCTATACAAAATATTAAAGAGTATTCTAAACAGATAACAAATATTACTCAAGTTATACATAATATTGCTGAACAAACTAACCTTTTAGCAATGAACGCTGCTATAGAAGCTGCCCATGCTGGAGAACATGGACGCGGATTTACAGTAGTTGCTGATAAGATTAGAAAATTGGCAGAAGATACTGGAGAGAACTCAAAAATCATTAATGAAATTATTAATGAAACAACTCAGGCAATAGATCATACAGTATCTTTAGCATTTAGAAGTTCAGAATCTATGGAAAAGATTTTGGAAGGTTCTAGCACTCTTGCAGATTTAATAGCTACAATATCCGGTGCTAATGATGAACTTGATGTAGGAAGAAGAGAAATATTAATGAATATTACTAACTTAAATAATATTACAGAAGATGTTCAGGAACTTTCTCTTAAACAAATGCAGATGAGTTCAGCAGTTAGTCAGAATATTGCAAGTGTTGATAAATTGGCAGAAGATGTAGTTAATGTAGTTAATGCTACAGAAAGTGAGATGAAAGACCTCGTTACTTCTATACAAAATGTTTCTAATTTATCCACAACAAGCAGTAACAATATGCAGACAATGGATAAAAGAATAAAAGAGCTGCAATATATATTCTTGCAATTATATAAATTGGTTATTTCTTTCAAAACAGAAAAAACAGAAGAGGATATTGCTAGAGAAAAAGCTAAAATTACTGTTATAGATAAAGCTAAATTGAAATTAGAGAGAAAAGCCGAAAAACAAAGAATGAAAGATGAGAAGAAGAGATTAAAAGAGTTAAGAAGAGAGAGTAATAGAGAAAAAAAATAATATTTTGATTTTATTATGAAAAGAGTTAGTATTTTTATTTTATTATTTCAGCTATTACTATTTAGTATAGTACATTCAGAGATATCTCATAAATTCTATTGGAATTTAGAGCAGGGAAAAAGAATAGAATCTGTAAAAACTGCAGATGTTGAATATTATGAAAATGGTATATTAACAAGCACATATAAAGAGAGAAATATTGTTGATTTAACTGTTATTGCTATTGCCCCTAAAGGCGGATATAGAGTAAGCGGAGTATTCAAAATCTTTAGAATGATGAAAGGTGAAAAAGTTTTTCATCTTGATGAAGAATATACAAGCGACTTTATTATTCATACTAATGGTAAATTTGAAGTTCCTTATAATTATTTTATGCCTAATGTCAGACATGTACCTACATTCCCAGATAATGAAGTAAAACTTACTGAATCTTGGAATAGAGAGTCTATAGAAATTGTTAAAGTAAATAATGCTCCTAATTTAACAATGGCTTTGTCTTCAGATTATTTATTTGCAAATGTTGAAACTAATGATGATGGAAGCAGAAATGCTGTTATACAATATCATATTATGACAGATAAAGATTTACTTCAAGCTGGACTTTCAAGGAAAGGATATCCGGAAAGAATTTATGGTTTTAATTATGGTACTTTTTTATGGGATATGGAGAAAAATATTCCAGTATCTCAGCAGGAAAGATATCAAATATTATTTGGTTACGGCAGAGAATTGTCTTATGCCAGTTTACAGTATAAGATGAACATTATAAGTACATATAAAATATATGATACTATTACAAGAGAAGAAGAAGAGTATAATAGAAAAAAATTAGAAGATAATCTTTATAATGATGATAGTGTTACCGTAGACACAGTTCCGGAAGGTTTGGTTGTAAGACTTGGTGAAATACTTTTTGATACTGATTCATATACTTTAAAACCAGAGGCTAAAAATACAATAGATAATATAGTTAAAGCGATAAAAGAAACTTATCCAGATAGAGAAATTATAGTAGAAGGTCATACTGATAATACAGGAAGAAAAGAATACAATCAGGAATTATCTGAAAAAAGAGCAAAATCAGTTGCTGATTATATGCTTCCTAATTTAGAGCATGACAAATTATCTTATAAAGGATTAGCTGACGAAGAACCTATAGCTTCAAATGAAACTTCAGATGGCAGAAGCAAAAACAGAAGAGTTGATATTATAATAAAATTAAGATAATGCATTTATATTTTTTAATCAAATATATGTATAAACAGTTTTGTGATATAGATTGTTTGTAATAGTCTTACAATATTAAAAAAATCATTTTTTATAAACTAAAATTATTTCAGTATATACTGAAAATTTTTAAGTTTGTCAATTTTTTGTTGTTCTTTTTCCCGCCGCACGCCATACCTAAAAGGCACTC
>NZ_CALXRM010000016.1 GCF_944390845.1 uncultured Brachyspira sp. | reverse complement strand
CCCTGCAGATATTTAAAATTTAAAAAAATTATTTTTGACAAAATATAATTGTTTAGGTATATACTAAAAATTTTTAAGTTTGTCAATTTTTTTGTTGTTCTTTTTCCCGCCGCACGCCACAGGCGGACAGCGTCAAAGAACCAAAAAGTGCAAGGATAAAATTAGTACTAAATCATACTAAAATTGTTTTACATGTAATATAAATTATCAATTTAAGCTAAAATATAGCCCTTCGCAAAGCGTATCCGAGCTTGTCGAGGATATAAGCTTCTTTGTGGCACGCCAAAGGCACTTCCTTCGGTCGCAAAAGAAATGGGGGGACAGATATTTAAAATTAAAAAAAATTATTTCTGACAAAACATAGTTGTTTATGTATATATTACTGAGCAAAACTGCTTATTAATTCTAATATTTTATTAGTATTTTCTGTATCATTTATTGATGGCATAAACATTTCATAAGTTCTTTTATTTTCTGCCATCTTTTTAATTTTTGATATTATTGATATTGGATTTTTTGAATTATATATTAAAGCATTCTTTTCATCTGTTGCTATTTCTGCAGATGAACTTTTTGAGTCTATAATTGGCAATGTTTTATAATGCCATGCTGCTATTAATTGTGTGTAGAAAGAATCTTTAATATTATGTATTATCATGCAATTTGAATTTGCTATAATATTTCCTATATTTGAATTATCATTTTCATCTATAAATTCAACATGCTGTTCTATAGATAATTTTCTTATATTATCCTTTAATTCTTTGTCATATCCTATTATTTTTAATTTATATATATCTTCATTTTCTTTTATGTATTGAGCATAAGCGGCAGTACATTTAAATATACTATCTTCCTTGTTATAAAATAAAACAATAGATTTATCTTTATTTTTATTCTTATTTATAAATATATAAGGTGAAAAATATGGCTGTATAACTTCTATGTTTTTTATTTCCTTATGAATATATAATAATCTTTCTTTTATTTTATTGCTTCCGCAAATTATTAGATCCATATTTAAAGTATGTTCATAATCCAATTTTAATAGTCTTTTTTCAGCTAATTTTGTTTTATTATCTCTATTTTCTTGGAAATATAAATGGCTTTGAAAATTAAGTGCATACCATACTACGACAGGAATTTTTTTCCCAGATTTTTTTTTCATAATAATATTTTTACTCATTGAAGCTATTATATTCATAGGAAAGTCTACTGCTATAATTGCATCAGCATTTTCAGCGGTATTTGCTATATCTTTTGCTGATTTTGTAAAAAATATTGTAGATAAATGCTTTCTTGCTATATAAGCAGGAAAGTTTTTTGAAAATGATTTTGAAAATACTGTTATTCTTATACCAGATTTATAAAAATGTTCTATCATGTTTAAAATAAATTGATTAGATTTATTTTTTAATTCGCTTACATTTGATATTAGTATAACTATTTCTTTCATTTTTTACCTGCCGAAATTAAAATATAGCAACTCCATTTCCGATACTTTAAAGTAGTAAATAAGGACTTGCTATGAAATTAATAAAAATCATACTTATAGTTTGTACTCTCTATATTTCGGCATATTCCAGAGATATTTTACAATATCAAGCCATAATGAACGATAGAAATATAGATATTTCTTTAGAAAGTACAAAAATATCTACTAATTTAACTCAAATTGTTTTAACTGAAGATAATAAAATAAACCTTAATAGAGAATTAGATAATGTTAGAAAGTTAATGGAAAATGGAAAATTTTTTGAGGCTATAACATTATGTAATGATTTAGAATCTGTTTATACAAATTACTATGAAATATATTATTTAAGAGGCTTATCATATTTTAGAAGAGCTGACTTTCATTATGCTTCTTTAGATTTCACAAAACTTTTATCTTTATATGTAGATAAAGAAGATTATGATAAAGTTTATGGAGAGATCGGTAAGTTTTTTGATACTATAAATGAATATGAACAAACAGTTATAGCATATCTTACAGCATATAAAGTAACTAATAATCCTTATTGGTTATTTTTAGCTGGTAATGCTTCATTAAAAAATGGAGATGTAAAAAGTGCTGATTATTATTTTAAATCTTGTTTAAAAGAAAATTCTTCTTATGCTAATGAAGGTTTAGGGGATTTAAACTTATTAAACAATAATTATGACGGTGCTATAAATAATTATAAAAATGCTAAATATTCAAATCAAGATGAAAAAATAAGAATTCAAACAAAAATATCTAATGCCACAGTAAAAAAAGAAATATATTCTTGGAATACAAAGCTTCAAGTTAAAGATTATACTAATGCTTTAAAAATACTTGAAGATATTTCATCATATTCTATAGATTATCCTGAAATAACAGTTGCATTAGGAAAAACATATTTTCAAATGCAAGATTATACAAGGGCAAAAAATATATTATCAAAATTAGTTTCAGTAGAAAAGGATTTTGATGAGGCTTATGCAATTTTAGCACAGATATACTTATATGAAAATAATGAGATAGAGGCAATAAAAATATTAGAGAAAGGTTTAGAATATTCATATAATAAACCAAGATTGTATGAAACTTTTGCTTCTATGCTTTATGATGCAGGTTATACTTATTACCCTGATAAAATTATATCTCAAATAATTAACTTTTATAATATTTCAGATGAAAACAAAATTGATTATAGTAAAAGTTTAATAAGAAAAAAGAGATATGAAGAAGCTAAAAAATTATTGTCAGAAGTAAAAAGTTATGAACCTATTGTCAAAGGTCTTTTAAAGAATATAGAATATAATATGATACTAGACAAAGCAGAAGAATTAAAGAGAAACGATTATTCTGTTGACATGATGCAATTACTTGCAATGTATAGATTCGAAGGACAAGAAGAACAGCTTAGAATAGGGTATATTGCTGAATCTTATTATAATTTAGGTTCTCTTGATAAAGCTATAGATATACTTAAAGAGGCATTTAATGCTAATATTATAAGTGTTAATAATGTTTTCTTATTAAGAAAATTATTATCAATTAGAGCTTCAGATAATGATACATCTCGTTATCAAAAAGAGAGAGATTTAATAGATATAAAAGCTACAGAGTATTGGGAAGAAGAATTAAAATTACATTTAGACCTAGTTACAGATAGAATATATGAGTTTATAAAGTTTAATAGATTTGATGAGGCTTTGGCTTATATATCAGATTTAAGAAATAAAAATTATGATGTTGCATATATAAAGAAAATAGAATCAATAACTTACGGACTTTATGCAGCTTATCTTTATGAAAATCATAAATATGAAGATGCTTCTAAAACAGTTGCTTTAGGTATTAGAAGAAATAGAAGTAATTATGATGCTATTGCTGTAAAAAATGAAATGGATATTGATTCATATTTAAGTTCTGTAGGATATTATGATAATGTTGATGGTTATATTAATTTATCATCTACTATGAAAGAAGTTTTAAGAATAGCTCCTGCATATATAGAGAATAGAATCAAATTAGCTGAAAGTTATATCAGAGAATATAATTTAGAAGGCTTGAATATGATAAATAAAATAACAGATTATATCAATGTTGACGGCGGAAAAGATTTATTATTAGGCAGAGAGTATAATAAGGCTTATTTATATTCTTATTCTATAAAATGCTATGATAGAGCTTCAAAATATTTAAAAGTTAATCCTATATATATAGCTGAAACTGCAGTTAATTTAAATAATTATCAAGTATCATCATCAGATATTAAAAAATCTATCAATGAAAATGATGCAGATTCACTTTATGCTGCTTCAAAACTTTATTCAAAAATAGGTGATTATAATAGTGCTATGAATACTATTAATAAAGCTATATCATTTGATACTAATAATGTTAATTATCTTTATGAAAAAGCTTATATTAATGAGTTAGTTGGAAATACAAGAGAAGCATTAAAAACATATCAAGACATAGTAAAAATTAGAAAGAATTACGCTGCTGCTAATTATAGAGCTGCAATAGTTTATTTGAATAATTTCAAAGATGATATAAGTGCTGAAAGTTATGCATTTAATTATTTGGCATTGGTTCCAGATGATTACAGCGGATATGAGCTTCTTGGAAAGATTTATAAAACAAGAGCAGAAAAATATATAGACAGTAATACAGTTACTTTATTAAAAGAAGCTTTGAATTATTATGAAACAGCTTTAAGTAAAGCAGTATGGGGCAGAGATTCAGAGATTAGAAAATCAATACAAGCAGAAATTGATTATATACAGAATAAAATATTAGAATGATAGATTATTAAGTGATTATTTAGCTGCAGTGAATATTTATTATTTTCTGCAGCTTTTTTATATAATAAATATATATCTAAACAATTATATTATTTTGACAAACTTAAAAATTTTTAGTATATACCTAAACAACTATATTTTGTCAAAATAATTTTTTTAATTTAAAATATTTTCAGGGCTTTGCCCACCGCTCACTTATTTTGTGACCGAAGGAAGTGCCTTTGGCGTGCCACAAAGAAGCTTATACCCTCGACAGGCTCGGATACGCTTCGCGAAGAACTGCATTTTTGACCTAAAACTAGGGTATTACACTATATTTAATATATATTCTTAAAATATAAAGTTCTAGCAATTGCGTTTTTTGCAACTTTTTTGTGCGGCAAAAAAGTTGATAATTCTATATAAAGTGCATCGGTTGACAAACTTAAAAATTTTTAGTATATATAAAAAATAGTATGTTTAATTTTAAAGTAAATGAAGTCTTTTTTCTATAGATATTCCATATACTCTGTCATCATTTTCTTTTACAGATAATTCCACAGATTTATATATGAATTTAGTTGCTTTTTCTAATGCATCTTTTATGGAATGTCCATGTAATATATAACCTAATAAAGAAGAACCGAAAGCATCTCCTGTACCAGGTATGCTTATATCTATTTTAGGATAGTAGCTTGTTATAAACTCATTATTATCATAACATAAACATCCGACTTTATCTTCTTTTGAAACGCTTGTTACTATTACGGTTTTTGGTCCAAATGTAGAAAGTTGTTTAGCCATTTCTTCTACTTCTTTTTCTGTATAACTTTTTGAAGGATCTTTATCTAATAATACAGCTAATTCGGTTATATTTGGAGTTACTATATTAGCATATTTGATAATTTCTTTCATAGAGTTAACATGTTCATTTGACATAGAAGGGTAGAGCTTTCCATTATCTCCAAGTATAGGATCTACTAAAATAGTATTAATATTAAAATGCTTGATTATATCTATTACTATTGAAGGCTGCTTTCCAGAAGATATCCAGCCAACATAAAAAGCATCGAATTTTGGATTCTTTCTTTTTAATTCATCAACAATTTGTTCTAATTCATTTGTCAAATCAAAAGCACAAAACGAATCAAAAGCGGTATGATTTGAAAGTATAACACTTACAAGAGGAGAAACTTTTATACCAAAATGTGACAATACTGGTATATTAACGGTTAGAGAAGCTTTGCCATACGAACATAAATCATTAAGAAGAAGTACATTTAAATTTTTATTATACATTTTATTTAAATATTATCAGAGATTCGCTATCAGCAAGAACTTTATAACCAGCTACTTGAGCAAAATATGCAAATTGGTCAAGAGTTACATCATATCTGTCTTCTATTTCTTTTTTTGTGACTTTCATTTTTTTACCGCCATACAAAAAAGAATTAAGTTCGAAGCCAGAAGTGCCAAATTTTCTTTCTATCTCTTTTTGGAATGGATTTTTTTTACCTCTTTTCATTATCTTCTCCAAAACAATATCGCATATTATAATATCATATAATTATTTTTTTTCAATGGTAAATTTTTAAATAGTTATAATTATAATTTGAAAAAAGCCTATACATAATATTATTATGAATAGGCTTTTATTTTGCTTAATTATTGTTAATTAATTCAACTTTACTTCCATCTGGTTTAGTATATGTTGCTTTTGTCTTATCATCACTAAATACTATTTTATGTTCTTTTGTACCTTCTCTTGAAGAATATTGATACATAGTTAATGTATTTCCTACAATTACAGGAGTGTAATTATCGTATCTTGTAAATATATTAAATTTGATTGTTTCTACTCCAACAGTCAAAGTCATAGTACCATCTTCGGAACTATATGTGCCGCTGTATGTACTAAAAGAATCATATCTTTTTAATGTTTCATATTGTAATTGATTATTAATCCAAGTATTACCAAATATTAATTTATAATTCTGTTTTCCATCTTTGTCATAAAAATGAAGTTCTTGTTTAGTTGAAGTACCGCCTGTTTGTGTATATGTTATTATCAATACATTATTACTTAATTCTGCTTTTGAGTAATTTATTTTAAAATTATCATCTATATATACTTGTCCGGTTGTATCTATAAGTATATAATATTTTTTAGAATCATCATAATCATAATAATAATAGTTTCCTGAATAAGTTATCAATTTTTGTATAGGTTCTCCAATTGCAGTGGCATATCCGCTTGTTTGTTGATATGTATCTTTGTGAAATATTGCATTAGCAAAAAGATAAATATTTCCGTCGCTTCCAAAATTGAAAGTGTACATTTCATCATTCATTTCATATCCTAATGCACCGGAACCTTCTGCTTTTCCTTCTATGTATATTTGAAGTTTATTTCCTAATAAGGTTTTCATTGTTGCTATAACTTCTGTACCATATCCATTGTATATTAAATCTTGATCTATTACATATCTAATGTCAAGGCTGTCATCTTCATATCTTGAATAATAAACGCCATTATGTTTTTTTATAAATTCAGATATTTGTAATGGATCTGTTATTATAACTTCTTCAGGCTTTGGCTCAGGTTCAGGATCTGGTTTTGGGTCAGGATCTGGCTCAGGTTCAGGATTAGGTTTTGGTGTTGGATCTATAAAACTTCCATCTCCTACATCTGGTTCTTTTTCTGGTATTATTGGAGACATTATATCAGATGAACATGATATAAATGAAAAAGCAATTATTATTAAAGTTATTAATAAATTTTTGGTATTCATAATTATACTCCCAACATTAATAAATATACTATTTTGTTATAAAAAGATTGCTTAAAAGATTATGTATTACAGTATTTTTTAAAAAATTAATTGAGGTATTATTTAGAGATTTCATATTATCATATTAATTTACCTTTTATTATATATTTAAAAGGATATATAAAGTACATTAAAAGTCAATATTTAATATTTATTTTTTATGAACTATAATAGGTTTATTTATATATTTAACTATTTTTATATTATGTTATTTAGTGTAAAGATATTAAAAAAGATATGTTTTTTCTTTACAATATATTGACATTATTTTTTTATTTGTTATAATACTTTCATACATAATCAAATACTCATGAGGGAGTAATTGGCGTATCTTACGCGGCAAAGTCAACATCGCAGCTCTTAATTGGTAGAGTTTGGCAAGCCTTAATTAATGAGACTCAAGTATAAATAAATCTTTAAGGATTAGTTTAATATTCTTTAATGATTTATTTATGCATGAGTCTTTTTTTATGCATTTTTTCTTTTTATAAAAATAATTAATTAAATGAGAGGTAGTTTTTTATGGACAGTTTTTTAGGAAGTAAAGATGATATTCTAAAGACCCTGAATGTTGATCCTAAAGTAGGTTTAACAGAAGACGGCAGAAAGAAAAGTTTGGAAAAATACGGTTCAAACAGTTTTACAAAGGAAAAAGGTGCTACATTACTTCAGAAAATATTAGAAGCATTAAAAGAACCTATGATATTAATGCTTATATTTGCTGGTATTATAGCTATAGGTGTAAATACTGTTGCTTATTTTAACGGAGGCCATGCTGACTTTTTAGAATGCTTAGGTATATTTTTAGCTATAAGTTTATCAATTACTATTACTATAGTTATGGAAGGTAAAAGTGCCAAAGCATTTGAGGCATTAAATAGTATTAATGAAGATATTAGAGTAAAAGTTATAAGAGACGGTAATATAGAAATAATAAATCAAAAAGATTTATTAGTAGGTGATATTGCTTTTATAGAAACAGGAAATAAACTTCCTGCTGACGGAAGACTTCTTGAAAGCGTATCATTAAATATTGATGAATCAGCTTTAACAGGTGAAAGTGAACCAGTAGAAAAAGATGCTGAAGCTTTATTATCCGATGTGAAAACTCCAGTAGCTGAAAGAATAAATATGGCTTATTCTGGATCATTTGTTACTACAGGTAATGGTAAAATGGTAGTTACATCTGTAGGAGATACTACAGAGTTTGGTAAAATAGCTAGAGAGTTATCAAAAACTAAAAAGACTTCTACACCTTTACAAGAAAAACTTGCTCAGTTAGGTAAAAGAATAGCCATGTTCGGTATAACTGCTGCTGTAATAGTATTTATTATACAGGTAGTTAATTTTATAAGAACAGGAAATGCTAGTTTTGATACTATTTCAGAGGCATTCATTACAAGTATAGTATTGATTGTAGCTTCAGTACCAGAGGGACTTCCAACAATAGTTGCTGTTTCTTTGTCTATTAATATTATAAAAATGGCTAGACAAAATGCATTAGTAAAGAAGATGGTAGCTTGTGAGACTATAGGAAGCGTTAATGTTATTTGTTCAGATAAGACTGGTACTCTTACAGAAAATAAAATGACATTAAATAAATTATTTGCTAATGGTGAATACATAGAGCCTGAAAATATAAAGAATGAAAAGATTATAAAAAACTTTGCTATTAACTCTACAGCAGATGTTGATTATAAAGACGGCATTGCTAAGTTCTTAGGAAACCCAACAGAATGTGCATTGCTTGTGGCAGCTAGTAAATCAGGATTTAATTATAAAGAGATAAGAGAAAAATCAAAAATTGTATATGAATATCCTTTCTCATCAGATACTAAAAATATGACTACAGTTGCTAAAGTTGAAAATGAAACTATAGTATTTACTAAAGGAAGCCCAGAAAAAATAATGGCTATGTGCAGTATCAGTGATGATGAGAAAAAAGGAATTGAAAAAGCTATAGAACAATTCCAAAATGAAGCTAAAAGAGTAATAGCATTTGCTCATAAAGTTGTTTCTGATAATGTTGAAAATATCAGAGAAAAACTTGAAAGCGATATGATATATGACGGATTTGTTGCTATATCTGACCCAGTAAGAAAAGAGGTTTATGATGCTGTTGACCAATGCAGAAGTGCTGGAATAAACATAAAAATGCTTACAGGTGATAATATAGTTACTGCTACTGCAATTGCAAGAGAATTAAAGATACTTAATGAAAATAGCATTGTTCTTGAAGCAAAAGACATTGATGCCATGGACGATAACACATTAAAACAGAATTTAAGTAAGATATCAGTTATAGCTAGAAGTACTCCTACAGTAAAAATGCGTGTAGTTAATGCTATAAAAGAAATGGGTAATGTTGTTGCTGTTACTGGTGATGGTATTAATGATGCTCCTGCTATTAAGAATGCCGATGTTGGTGTTGCTATGGGTATAACAGGAACTGAAGTATCAAAAGAGGCTAGCGATATAGTTCTTCTTGATGACTCATTTGCTACTATAGTAAAAGCTGTTCAGTGGGGCAGAGGAATATATGACAATTTCCAAAGATTTATACAGTTTCAGCTTACAGTTAACTTGGCTTCTGTAGTAGTTGTTCTTATCTCTACATTAACAGGATTAAAATCTCCATTTTCTGCTATACAGTTATTATGGATAAACATTATTATGGACGGACCTCCTGCTATTGCTTTAGGACTTGAGCCTATTAGAGATAACTTGATGAAAAGAATGCCTACAAAAAGAAATGCAAGCATTGTATCTAAAAAGATGATATTCAAAATAGTATTTTCAGCTACTGTTATGATTACATTATTTATGCTTCAAAGTAAATTAAATATACTTAATGTTGCTGAAGCAGAACAGTCTACTGTACTATTTGCTATGTTTGTAATGTTCCAGATATTCAATTCATTTAATAGCAGAGAATTAGGATTCGATAGTGTATTTAAATACTTTTTGAATAATAAGTTAATGCTTTTAAGTATTGGAGTTACTTTTATATTACAAATATTGGCAACTCAATATGCTGGAGGATTCTTCAATACTGTACCTTTAAGTGTAAATACTTGGTTAAAAATTATTGGAGTTTCTCTAATTGTTATTGCTGCTGCTGAGATTTTTAAAATATTTATGAGATTATTTAAAAAATAATTTGGATAAATTTATATTAAAATATTGAAAATAATTCCGAATTTATATATAGTATAGAAATTAAAAAAATAAAGAATAGAGTATGAATTATAGTATTTATATTATAGTATTTATATGTGTATTTGTTACACTATTGCTTATCTTAAGGAAAGTATTATTTGGCAATAAGCATTATAAAGGTTCTGATATGGATAGGGTTGACGCCCTCATTTCGGAAGGTAAAGATGATCTTGCTTTATTAAAGCTAAAAGAAGTTTTAGCAAAAGATAAGTCTGGAGTAAAGAGAGCTAAAATACATACTATGATAGCTAATTGTTATGCTAGAATGGAAGAATATTCATTTGCTATAGTTGAATATAGACATGCTATAGATGATGGAGATAAGGATCCAGAAACCATTTTGGCATTAGCTAGAGCTTTATGTAAAATAGATAAAAAAGCTGAGGCTTTAGCTCAATATCTTACTTTATTAAAAATAGAAGATTATAGATTAATAGTTGATACTGAAGTAGGTGCTATATATTATGAAAATAGGCAGTATGATACAGCAGTAAAATATTTTTCTGATGCATTAGATATTCAGCCTAATAATTCGGAAGCTTTAAAATACAAGGCTTTTTGTTTTGTTAATTTAGGTAACTATAATGAAGCTATATCCATGATGAATACAATAGCTAAAAAATTCCCAGATGATGCAGCATTAAATTATAATTTGGGAAGAGCTTATAAAGGCAGAGAGGATTATAAAACAGCTATTAAACATTATGCTATTTCATATAAAGATAAAGAATATTCTGTAAAATCATTATATGAAATGGGTCTTTGTTATATTAAACTTGAGAGCATTGAATCGGCTATAAAAAGTTTAGAAAAAGCTATAAGTTATGAAAGCTATGATAAAGACTTAAATTTAGCAATACTTTATACTCTTTCTGAATGTTATGATATAGTTGGAAATGTCAATAAATCTATTGAGATATTAGAGGGTATTATAGTAATAGACCCTAATTATAGAGATGCTAATGAGAAGCTTAATAATTATAAAGATTCAAGATACAGCGAAAATATTAAAAAGTTTTTCAAATTGGAGGGAGAAGAGTTTATCAATGTTGCTTTAAAAGTTGTAGCAAGTATAGGTCTTATACCTTATTCATTAAAAACTACAGATAAAAAGTATTTGATAGTATTTGCTAAAGAAAGCAATAGTGCACATGCTCCAAAAAAGGTAGTGTATTTTAGAACGTCTTACAGCCCTATATTTAATGATGAGCTTGTATGTTTATATGAATATTCTGTAAGTGCTAATATTCCTAATTCTATACTTATAACTTGTGCTATGGTTAGCCCTGATGCTATAAGATATGCTGCTATGTCAAGAATAGATATAGTTGGTATTAAAAGATTAGAAAATTTAGTAGAGAAAGCGGCTCTTACTAATTTACCTGTAGGTGTTACAAGGACAGAGGAAAAATTAAATTGGGTATTATAAAAAATAATATTTAATTTTTGATTGATAAAAAAGCAATAGGCTTGAATAAAGTCTATTGCTTTTATTTTTTATATATTATAATATCTAAAACTAATCATAATAAAATATTTAGGTTTGAACTTAATGAAAAAGGTACAAGATTTTTATTTTAAAAAAGCTAAAGAAGAAAATTATAAAGCTAGAAGTGTTTTCAAATTGGAAGAAGCACAAAATAAGTTTAAGTTTATAAAATCATCTGATAGAGTTCTTGATGTGGGCTGTTCTCCAGGATCATTCAGTCAATATATGCTTAATAAAATATTGAAAAGCGGTTCAGTTGTAGGGGTTGATATATTGCCGAATTCTTTTGCTCATCAAAGATTTACTTTTATATTGGGTGATATAAAGGATATGGATAGTTCTACTTTTGACAATGTTGAGTTTGATGTTGTTGTAAGTGATGCTATGCCTAATACAACTTCTGATAGGGAAACTAATCATTTTAGGTCGATTGCTTTATGCAGAGCTATATTTAATTTAGCTAAAGACGTTTTAAAAAATGAGGGACATTTTTTTATAAAGGTTTTTGACGGTAAAGATTTGCAGGATTTTAAAAAAGAGCTTTCTGAATATTTTGAAACTGTAAATGTATTTAAGCCAAAAAGTTCAAGAGATGAAAGCAGAGAAGTATTTTTATTTTGTAAAAGTTTTAAGAAATTATGATTAAAATATTAGTAGGATAATAAATAATGAAAAGAGAATTTGCTTTAGTATTAGAAACATATAATAACAATATAGCCAAAGTTGAATTACAAAGAGGTTCTAGTTGTGACGGATGCACTATATGTTCAAGAGGAAAACCTATTGTATTAAGGGCTTTTAATAGAATAAATGCGAATAAAGGAGATAGTGTAGTAATTGAAGTTGAAGAATTGAAAAGGGGAACTAATTTTTTTGTTTATGTTATTCCTTTGATATGTCTCATAGCAGGTTATTTTATAGGCGAGTTAGTATCAAAGCTTATTAATATTTCACATAATCTTGGCCCTATATTTTCATTTGTTGTATTTTTTATATATGTCATTTGGGGAATACAAAAATTAAAGAAAGACAATAAAATAATAGCTAATATTATTTGTAAGAATGACGTTATAAAAGATAATAAAGAATAATTTTTTATAAGTTTTTAATAAAGGTTTTTTTATATATGAAGAGAATAATACCTACTACGATTATAATTGTAATTGCAGCAGTTGTAACATACCTTTTTGTTGCTAAGGAAAAGCCATACGATGAGCTTTATACTATAGGAGTTGATGCTATATCTTCAGTTAATAAGGTTACAGGTTTAAAAGTGCATCCTAGAGAAGATATTTCAGAAGGCGGTGATATAAAAATATTAACTTTTCATAATGTAGATGATGTTATGAGTTATAGTGTGAAATATGCAAATTACTTATGGAAAAATGAAGGCTATTACATTACAACTAATTATAATTTTGGGAAGTCGCCTGATGGAAAAATAGAGCTTGCAAAAAATTCTGCAGATAAAGGCAGAGTTATTAGAATAAATGTTGATTGTTATACTAATGATTCTTTTTCTGTTGTTATAAGTTTAATTAATGGAAGTTTAATGATTAGAAATACTAATGAGTAATAAAATAAATTTTTGATTTTTATTACTCATTAGTTATATATAAATTAAATATTATCCATATTGAAGTTAAGCCATGCACCTAATTCTTTAAATGACTGTTTTTCTTCGTCGTTATTGAATTTTATGTAACCGCTTCTATATTTTAGAAGTATTTTATAGAATATATTTTCAAATGTATTTCTGTCTATAGGCATATCGTTATTAGATAAGAATTTAATATCTCTAAGAAGATCATATATAATTTTAGCATTTCCTGTTTCATATAAATCATTCAATGCATTTTTTATATTATCACCTATCAAACTAGATATACCGCTGTTTGAAATAAATATGCCAGCATTTCTAGCGTCTTTTAAATTTTCAGATACCTCATCATAAGCATCTCTGCCTCTATCAGTGATTTTTTCTCTAAGTATAGGAGATGCCATAGCCCCCATTATTCTTCTATAGTCATAATCCGGTGTTATGCTGTTTAAATTGAAATATGTGAATAATTTTCTGTATTCAGGATATATTTGATGCATTAACATATCAAGTTTTTTTATGTCTTCTTCAAATAAACTATCAGCCAATTTGTCTCTTATATCAGAAGTTAAATCTTTTAAATACATTGTATATGCTGTGCTTTTATCCAAAGTTTCATAAGATTCAGAAATCTGAATTTGATTTTTAAATTCATGATTTTCATGAAGCATATTAACTCTGAAGTATATATTAGCATCTATATTATCTATTAATATACCTTCAACATAATGCTGATCTATTTTTGTTGATTTTATTTCATGTTTAAAAATATTTATATCACTATCTTTATAATTGCTTGATATGAGATTAAATATAAAATAGTTTATTACATATAGTTTAGTAAATACATCTACTTTTGCTTCTTTTTCATAAAAGTATCTTGCAGTATGATGTTCCGGTTTATTGCTTATAGATCTTTCTAAAGCTGATAAAAATTCCTTATGAGCTTCATTAACAAAGTCTACATTTTTATCTTTTACTAATAGTCTTGCATAGTGGAAAGACTGTTCTGCATACTGCATATTTTTTATGGGTTCTAATCTTGATACATCTTCAAAGAACCAACCGCAGGAAGTATATGCAAATAAAGAATATTTATATGATTCCATTAAAAATACAAATTCTTTGAATGATATATATTTACTGCATATTTCATATAAATCTTTAGCATCTAAATCATTATACATAGCACGTACATACTCTTCTCTTAAAGAATTTCTAGTTTCATCTGTAAAGTCTAAGAATGTTTTAAATAATTTATCCTGCATCTTTCTTAAGATATCAAATGCTTCACGTAAAGGACCTCTCCAAGATAAATCACATCCGTCCCAACCGCCGCAGCCGCAATTACTTCTCCATCTTTCTACACCATGTGAACAGCTCCAAGAAGTACCTCTTCCGCCTTCACCATGATGAAGTATAACTTCTTCCATAGGAGGATACATACTTAAATAATGTTCATAATTTGTTGGAGTAATATTGTCATAATAAACATTTTCTTTGAAATATCTAGCAAGACACATATCAGCAAATGGTTCATGGTGTCCGTAACTTTCTCCGTCAGTTGCTATATTAACAAGTCTTCTTTCTCCATAAGCATTTCTTATTCTTTCAGCAAGTTTATCAGAAGATGTTAACAAATGTTCAAATGCTATAGCTTGAGATATATAAGGATCATAGAAAAATACTGCAACTCTTTTTCCATTATGTCCGTATAACCAATAAGGTTTTGAAGTATCTATTTTTCCGCCTGAAACATCTTCAGTTGTGATATTTTTTACGTAATGAGCTTGATAAGGAGATAATATAGTAAATTTTACTCTGCAGTCATATAAAGCATCAACTACATCTAAATTGATAGCTGTTTCTGAAAGCCATATTCCGCTGGATTTTCTTCCAAAATATTTTTCAAAATTGTAGAGTCCCCATTTTATTTGAACTCTCATATCTTCTTTTTTTGCTAATGGAAGTATTATATGATTATATACTTGAGCTATGGCATTACCATATCCAAGTCTTTCTATACTTTTTTTATCAGCTTCTATTATTCTGCCTAATAAATCGGTTCTAGTTCTTGCTATATAATCAAGCAGAGTAGGGCCGAAGTTAAAACTAATATATTCATAATTATTAGACATATCAAGTATTCTGCCGTATCCGTCTAATATTCTTGAGTAAGCATTAGGACTGTAACATTCATTAGTAATTCTTTCATTCCAATCATGAGCCGGAGATGCACTAGCTTCTTTTTGAATTTCTCCTAAAAAGGGATTCTCTCTAGGAGGCTGGTAGAAATGTCCGTGCAATATCAAATATCTCATATTATTTCCTATAATCTAATAAAGTATGTTCGATTATAAATAATTTAATGATATTTGCAAGATTTTTTTATGTAATATTATGATTTTTTATTTCTAAATTTATTAACAGATTTTGTTAATATACTTGACATTTAATTACAGTCTAATATAATATGTAATAATTATAAATTTAAGGAGCCATTGATGAAAAGGGTTGTATTAGTAGCATTATTATTTTTATTGACATTGAGCACTTTTACATACGCTGTAGATAAAAAATATATTCCTAATAATGTTGATAGCGTTGTTTCTCTTAATGCTGAATTATTATCGCAAAAAGCTGAAATTGATTTACAACAAATTCTAAATCAGTTATTTATGCAAAAATATGCTGATAATTTTTTAGAATATAGAGATGATCCATTCGTTGCAGAAGTTATGACAAATAAATTAAATGAATATATTGATTTTTCTAAACCTGCTAAAGTAGTTTCTTTCAATGGTTATCAGCAAATATCTGTAATATTAGATGTGAAAAATATTACTGAATTAGATAGAGTGATGATAAAGATAGCAAGCCAGGAAGATAAGCTTGTAGCTTTTTCAGAGAACGCTGAATACAGATACATAATGTTAGATGAATATAATTTAATTTCTTGGAATGATGAAGTTTTTACTGTTACTTTGAAATTAAAGGGCAGCTATTGGTATGATGAGGAATTAAATAAGGAAGATATCACTTCTATAGCTAATTATATATTTGTTAATAATACTCCTTTAGAAGATGAAAAATTTCTTTCATTAGAAAATGAAACTAATGATAGTTATGCTTGGGTTAATTTGTCTATATTGGCTGATGAAAATGCCAGCTTTTCTAAATTCTTATTGGGAAGAAGTTATGACAGCATACCAAAAGAAAGTTATAAAGATTCTATTATAACTACAAAAATAAATTTCACTAATGGCGAAGCTGAAATGATATTTGATAGTTATGCACCTAATTATCCTTATGATATAACATTATTAAAAAAACAATTAGCTGATAATATATATGGATTTGTTAATGGTGAAAATAATTATGGTTTCTTATCTTTATCTTTGAATACTAAGGAATTAGCAACTCATATGAAAAATGTTTTTTCAAATATGAGAGGTTTTTCTTTAGCTGAAGATTTTAAAACTTTAGAAAAATATGGTGTAGATGTTTATAAATTTATAGAGATATTTGGAGGAGATATATTCTTCTCAGTTTGGGATAATAGCGAAGGTGATGAAAATATGCCTTCTTTATTATTTTCAGCATCAATAGCTGATGTTGATATGGCTAAAATAATATTAAAAGCTTTATCTGATAGTATTAATAATGATATTTACACTATTGATGGTTATGTATGTTATATAAAAGACTCTATATTATATGCTTCAGATAGTGAAGATGTTATTAATTCAATAATAAATGGAGAAGCTCCAGCTACTAAATTAGATGAAAATAAACTTAATTTAGCAAAAAATAACACTATGTCTATATATTTAGAGTTTAGTCCTAATTTATCTTTATATGGTGTTGGTGATGAGTATACAGAAGCTTTTGAATCAATGTACTTTACATCTAATATATTAGAAGCTAATCATACACAAATGGTTTTAAAAGTTACTACAAGAGATAAAGAAAGAAATTCTCTTGCAGTTATGAAATCATTTTTTGGACTTGAGTAATTAGTTGCCAATGAGATTAGATGAGTATGTTCACCAGGAAGGATATACAGAAAGCAGATCTAAAGCACAAGATATAATACTTGCTGGGTGCGTATTTGTTAATGGAGTAAAAGTTACTTCTAAAGCACAGAAAATAAAAGATACTGATACTGTAGAAGTTGTGCAAAATATCAAATATGTATCCAGAGCAGGTGATAAATTGGAGAAAGCTTTTACAGAATTTGGTATTTCTGTAGAAAATAAAATATGCTTAGATATAGGAGCTTCTACAGGCGGTTTTACAGATTGCCTGCTTCGATATGGAGCTAAAAAAGTATATGCTTTAGATGTTGGACATAATCAGCTTGTATATAAATTACGCAATGACAATAGGGTAGTATCTATAGAAGATTTTAATGCTAAAGATATTAAAAGAGAAATGTTTAATGATATTATTCCAAGTGTTGTAGTAAGTGATGTTTCTTTTATATCAATATCAAAAATAGCTCCTGTGATATACAAAGAATTATATGATTTGGAATTTTGGGTTAGTTTAATAAAACCGCAATTTGAAGCAGAAAAAGGAGATGTTTCAAAAGGCGGTGTTATTAAAGATGATAGTCTAAGAGAAAAAATAGTAAATACTGCTGTAGAGCGTATAATTTCTTTGGGGTTTACTGAACTTCACAGAACAGTATCCCCAATAAAAGGCTCTAAAGGAAATATAGAGTATTTATCTCATTTTATTATTTAATTGTTTTCTATTTTGTATGAATTTCTTTGTTTATATATTTCATATTCTTTATAAAAGTCATCTATATTATTAATAGCAATATACTCTCCATCTAATATAGTTAATCCTTTTATTTTTGATATTTCATTTTCTATATTAGGGTTATATTCTACTCCTATCATAGTGCATATATCATTTATATTATAAGGGAATTGAATTTTATTTAGTGTTTTAAACAATAATTCATTTTTTATTAATGCTTCTATTATAATAACAAATTTACTTACAATATTGTTTGCATTGAATGCTCTTATTCTTGATATTGTACTATATATACGCATACTCATCATTTTTACATAATATAGTCTTAAAGTTTTATCATATTGCACCAAATTCATGGCATCTTCTTTTTTTATTAATTCTATAATGGAGTCTTGAAGAATTATAGCTGTTGTTGAAAGTGATTTATTTTTTGTAACAGGAGTATATCCATTAACCACATCATTAGTTGATAAAATTCTTCTAGTTACAAGTTTTGAATCGAATATATTGTATATTCCAACTTGTCCATGTTTTATAACATATAAATTATCAGTTCCCTGAAGTTCTGTATAAAGACAATAACCTTTTTTATATTTATAAATATTTTCATCTAATTTTTCAGGTTCTTCAATAGGTTTTACTTTTTTTAGTATATCATCAATTTCTTCATTTTCAATATATTTTTCAGGGTGCAATTCTTTATAGTTATTATATGTTTTGTATACTACATCATCATATCCGGTTTTAAAATATATTTTTAACATTTCTAATATATTATGTTTATGACCATGATTTCCATAGTAAATTTTATTTTCCTTGTGTAGGAAATAATAATATCTTTTGAGCCATCTTTCTATATTAATCATTAGATAATCATATATCTTATTTATAAGACTTAAATTATCTATTTTTTCTATTTCATTAATATTTAATTCAATGACTTCAACATCTTCTAATGCTTTTACTGTAGAGAAATATGGTTCATTTAATACAGCATTGAATAAACCTATGATTTCTCCTTCATTATATTTTATAATGAAATTATCAGCAAAGTAGCTGTAAACGATTACACTTCCTTTTTTAATTATATAGAATGTGTATTTTGGTTCTTGACCTTCTATAAATATAGTGGCATCTTTATTAAATTTAATAGTATTGTATTTTAGCATAAATAATCCATTGAGTAGTTTATAAATATTTTAATACATTTATAAACTATGTCAATAATTATTTTTTTGATATTCATGATATTCTTTAAAGAAATTATTGATATTTGTAATTTTGATATTTTGATTTTTTATTA
Organism: uncultured Brachyspira sp.; assembly: GCF_944390845.1. Taxonomy (GTDB): domain Bacteria; phylum Spirochaetota; class Brachyspiria; order Brachyspirales; family Brachyspiraceae; genus Brachyspira; species Brachyspira pulli. The sequence goes on along the minus strand of NZ_CALXRM010000016.1, from coordinate 31,729 downwards.
ATTCTATAGAGTTAATTTTTCTTATATTATTTATGATATCTTCTTCTGTTAAATTAATGGAATTCTTTATGTCTTTAACTGTATGAGATAATAAAATACTTTCAGGTTCTTTAAATAGTATTTCTATTCTTAATATAGAAGATATTACCATAAAAATTTTTAGTACTATATTTTCTTCTTCTATTGCTTTCATTTTTAGAAGTATATTAACAACTTTGACAGCCATCATTTTTATATTATATGCTCTTAATTGCTTATCTTTTATTAGCATTTCTAAAAATGCTTCCTTAGTTATGACTTTTACATAAGTTGTGTCTATAACTATAGCTGAAGTTGATAATGGTTTATATTCCAATTTTGGTTCATATCCATTTAATATGTAATTTTTTTTGTATACATCTTTTAAAAGAAGTTCCCCATTTACTACATTATATACTCCTACTTTACCAGACATTATAATGTAAAGGTTATTACTTGGTTTTAATTCAGTATAAATACATGCACCTTTTCTATATAAAAAAATATTATCACTAAATTTTCTTGGAAGAGGCATAGGTGATAATTTTGAGAATTCTTTTTTTGCTTCTTCTATGTTTTCAGCATAATTCATGAAATCTTTTATGTATTCATCATATAATTTATATGCTGCATCATGAAAGCCATTTTCTAAATATATATTTGCCATAGTAAATAAACTTTCTTTATAGTATAAATCTACTTTGTTTTTTACTACCATAATATAATACCTTGATAGCCATGTTTCTAAAGTTGTGTTTAAATAATCATATATCTTTTTTATTAAATCAATATTTGTTAAATTTTTTATATCTGATATATTTAGTTCAATAACTTCAACATCTTCAACGGCTTTTAATGTAACGAAATAAGGTTCATTAATAGCTAAATTTACTAAACCGATAATAAAACCAATATTATATTCTCTATTATAATTTTTTGAATGGTTTGAGTATGATATGACTTTTCCTTTTGTTATTATGTAAAATACATCAAGCGGATAATTGCCTTCTTCATATATCAAAGAGTCTTTTGGAAATCGTATCGTTCTGTAATTGTTCATCTCTAGTAAATCATTATATAATTATCTTTTCACGATTTATTATAATAATTTTTTGAAAAAATACAATCAATTATTTTAGCATATTATTATTTTTCAATTTTTATTGGTTTTTAATCAAATATTTTTTATTATATTATATATTTTTTGTATTCATCGAAGTAGCTTTGGAAATTAGTGATTTTTATATTATTAGAAGCATCTACTTCTACATATTTTATTTTATTTAATGTTAATATTATTTTATCATTTTTTATATCTAAATTAAGTGTATTTTTTAAATCATCTATTGTATAAGATAGTTTTACTACTTTAGATTTATTAAATAATGTTTCTATTTTCAGAATAGAATATAATAATATTATCAGTTTTATATCTAGTTTATCTGTATTAATTGCTTTAATTTTTAAAGTAGCATTATTTATTTTTGTTGCTGTTATTTTTATATAATTAACTCTAAATTCCGGGTCTGTATTAATTATATTTATTAGAGTTTTTTTATTAATTATTTCTATTACAGAATCTTCAAGTATTATTGCTGTTGTGAGAAGAGGTTTATATTCCAAAACAGGTTGATAACAGTTTATAATATATCCGGCAGGATAAATTAATCTTACAGTTTGTTTCGAATTTACTATATTATAAATACCTATTTTACCAGATTTAATAATATAGATATAATCATTCGGATCAATTTCAGAATATAGACAATATCCTTTTTTTATTCTATATATATTATCTGAAATTTTTTCAGGTTTTTCTACCGGCCTTATATGTATAATTAATTTTTTAGCTTTGTCTATATTAGTGTCATCTTTAAATGATTTTATACAAGTAGTACATATCTTATAAGTGGCATCTTTAAAATTATTATCTTTATAAATATTTGCCATAGTTAATATATCTTCTTTATTGTATAAATCTACTTTATTTTTTGTTATTTTTGCATAATATCTGCTTAGCCAATTTTCTAATATAAATGATAAATAATTAGAAATTTTATTAATAAGATTATAATTATCTATTTTGTTTATGTTTGCTATTTTTATTTGCAATAATTCAACATCTTCTAAAACTTCAACAGTAGAATAGTAAGATTCATAAGTTATAGATGAAATTAATCCTATAATATCGCCTTCTTTGTAAGTATTTGTATAATTTTCGCAGAAATGATTACGTGCTAATACAGTTCCGCTAAGAATTATATAAAAATACTCTTTGGACATTTCACCAGCTTTAAAGATAATGGTACCTTTATTAAATTTGACTTTCGTGTATTGTTCCATATTATTCTATTATTGATGATATATTATAATTATAATGTACAATATAATTATGTCAACTATAAAATATATACAAAATCAATTTTTTCATTCATTATAATGTGTAACTTTCATATTCTTTAAAGAATTTTTCTACATTATATACAGTTATATTCTTATAAGTATCCAATTCTACATATTTTATTTTTTCTAATATTAGATATACTTCTTTCGGATCTATTTCTACATGTAGCATATTGGTTATATCTTCTATTTTGTATGATAATTTTACTGATTTTTGTTTTGTGAATAAGGTTTTTATTTTTAGAATTGCATATATTAGTACTATTAGTTTATCTTTTATTGATATTTTGTTTAAAGCTTTAATTTTCAGTACCACATTAATGATTTTTATAGAACTCATTTTGATATATTGTATCCTATTTTCTACATCATTATATAGTCTTTTTATTAAGTCTTCGGGATTTAGAATTTCTATAACAGAATCTTCTATTGCTATTGCAGTTGTCAGTAACGGCTTATACTCAAGTACAGGATTTCCTCCATTAAGAATATATCCAGCTGGATAAATAGCTCTGGCAATAAGTTTAGAGTCTAATACAGTATATATTCCAACTTTTCCAGATTTTATATAATATATTTTTCCAGTCCCTTCTAATTCAGAATATAGACAATAACCTTTGTTCATTTTATAACAGTTTTCTTCTACAAGAGTAGGTTTTTTTGCGTGCCCTATATTTTGCATAAATTTTTTAACTGCTTTAATATCGTAGGCTTCCTCATATAATTTTATATAGTTTGAACAAAGTTTATAACTAGCGTCTTCAAAATCATTCTTTTTATATATTTTAGCTAGAGTTAATATATCTTCTTTATTATATAAATTAATTTTATTTTTTGTGATAATAGAATAATATTTACTGAGCCAAGTTTCTAATATGAAAGATAGCTGATTTGATATTTTTCTTATTAGATGTTTATTATTTATTTTACTTATGTTTTCTATTTGTATTTGCCACAGTTCTGTGTTTTCAACAGTTTCCATATTCGAGTAATACGATTCACCCGTAATGGCCTGCATTAAACCAACTATATTTCCATCATTGTACATAATGGTATAACCTTCACAAAATGCATTATAAGATGCAATTTTTCCGCGAGTTATTATATAGAAATAGTCTTTTGCCTTATCGCCATTTTTAAATATTGTAGTTCCTTTTGGATATTTAATTAATTTGTATTGTTCCATACCTAATATATGTTTATTAATATAATCTTATTAATTATAATGTTTCAAAAAATTATGTCAACTAAAAAATCTTCGTATTATCTTAAAAAGTATAACTTTTATATTCATTAAAATAATTTTCAACTTCTGATATAGTTATATTGTCAAATGAATCAACTTCTATATATTTTACCTTTTTAATTCTGGTATTATTTCTTTGTTAGAATTATTTATATCAAGCATATTTTTTATGTCTTTTATTTTATATGGTAATTTTAAGTTTTTTTTGCCGTTATTAAATAAAAATTCCATTTTTAATATAGAATATATCATAATTACCAATTTTTTATATAAATCTTCTGTTTTTATGGCTTTTATTTTTAGTATAGCATTATTAACTTTTACAGCTACCATTTTGATATAGCTTATTCTTAATTCTTTATCTTGGTCTATCATTTGCACCAATTCTTTTTTATTTATAATACTTATTATAGATTCTTCTAAAACTATTGCAGTTGTAAGTAAAGGTTTATAATCAAGAATAGGGTGATATCCATTTATCATATAACCATCAGTATAAACACATCTCATAGTTTGCTTACTGTTTAATACACTATATACACCAACTTTGCCTGATTTTATTATATATATGATTTCTTGAACGTACCTCAGAGTACAGACAATATCCTTTTTTGAATTTATAAACATTTTCTTCTATAAGTTCTGGTTCTTCTCTTATAGGTTTTACTGTTTTTAATATGTTGTTTATTTCATTAATATAATTATTGTCTGGAAATAGATTCAAATATTCATGGCACATTTTATATACTGTATCTTCATGACCATTATTTTTGTATATATATGCCATAGTAAGAATATCGTCTTTATTGTATAAATCCACTTTCTTTTTGGCTAGTATAGTATAATATTTGCTAAGCCAAGTTTCTAATATAAGATATAGATAATTATATATCTTATCTAATAACTCTTCATTATTAATATTAATTATGCTGTCTATTTTGATTTTAAGAACCTCAGTTTCTTCTAATGCTTCAACGGTAGAAAAATAAGGTTCATCTATTAGAGATGAAATTAAACCTATAATACTTCCTTTTTTGCTTTGATATTTGTAATTTTCGTAGAAGTCATTGTGACTTTTAGCTTTTCCTTTTACAATGATATAGAAATATTCTACAGGTTTTTCTCCGGACTTTATAATAATATCGTTTTTATTGAACTTAATAATATCATATTGTTCCATAAAACTCCCATACACTATTTTAAATAAACACACTATTACGACCAGCATTATAATATAAAGAATAATTATGTCAATAGAAAAAAATATTAACAGGAAATAATTAACTAATTTACTAAAATTTTTATTAATTACAATGTATTATATATTATTATTTTTTTGTTATTGTTTTATTTTAGTAAAAAATACTCTTGAATTATACTAAATATATTTGTTGTATAATCTGAAATATTTATTTTTGTATAATTATAACTAATTATTATATACTATTTACTTGTATATAGTATTCTATATTTAAATTTATAGTTACCGTACTCAAGTATGGCAGTATGAGAATTAAAATTTATAAATCAGTATTAATTATGTTTGATATGTATTATAAATGTATGATTTGTTCTTATTGATTAAAATTTTTTTCTATAATGAAGTAGGTGTATAGCGTTTATTTATTTGTGTATAATAAAATAAATATTAAGAACATTATTATAAATATATTTGTAGTATAAAACTTGTATAGTTCTTTTTATAAGTTTAAATACTATTAATATATTCTAAATAGGTATTAAATTTTACTGTCTATATTTTGTCTAAAAAATATTAAATGTTTATATTGTTCTATATTTTTAATTTATATTGAAATTTTTGTTGTATTTATTTGGTTTTATAATATAAGTGTATATATGTAATATCTGTTTTGAATGTATTTTATTGTCTAAATGGTACAATAATTGTTAATCATATAAATTGTTCCATTGATATATTTTTATATCTTTAATAAATTACAGTTATTTTAAATCATAACATTTTATTAGTAAAATAAATTTGTTTTATACTTGACTAAGAATATATTTTTTATATAATGTATATTATAAAAATATATTTCTGGAGTTTTATAATGCAAGAATTAGATAAAGATACATTTGATGAGAAAGTTATTAACTCAAAAGAATTATGCTTAGTTGACTATTTTGGCGATACTTGTGAACCATGTAAAGCTTTAATGCCACATGTTCATGAATTAGCTAAACAATATGAAGGTAAAGTACCTTTCTATTCTTTCAACACTTCTAAAGCTAGAAGATTAGCTATTCGTGAGAAAATTTTAGGACTTCCTACTATTGCTATCTACAAAGATGGTGCTAAAGTTAAAGAAGTTACTAAAGAAGAAGCTACTATTGAAAATATCAAAGCTATGGTAGATAGTATGCTATAATAAACTATTAACTTTTGTCTTAACAATAAAGGGGCTTTTTTTAAGTCCCTTTATTTTTGCATTATATTTTTTACATACAATAATAAAACTTTTTATATATTGACTGTTATTATTATTAAATATATAATTTAAGAAAATATCACAACAATGAAGAAAGAATGAAGAAAATCCTTGTTTTAATATCCTTAACAATTTTATTAATATCATCATGCCAAACATTAGATATTATAGTACCAAGTAATTTAAGGTCTAAGCTTGTAAAAAATATGGACGATGATAGAAGTATAAATCCTCTTTATAGAGAGTTTAGGGCTGCATGGTTTTCTACAGTTGCAAATATAGATTGGCCTGTAAGAGGCGGAAGCGAATCGGAACAGAAAAAACTTGCTATAAAACATTTAGATACATTATATAAGAATAATTTTAATGCAGTATTTGTTCAGGTAAAGCCGGATGCAGGTGTAATATTTCCTTCAAAAATGAATCCTACAACAAGATATTTTTTTGGTTCTAAGTCTACAGATGAAAGAGATGATTATCCTTTCAAAACTGATATGTTAAAATTTATAATAGATGAAGCTCATAAAAGAAATTTAGAAGTTCATGCTTGGTTTAATCCATACAGGATATCTGCAACTTATGATTCAAATAAAAGTTATGCTGAACAATTTTCAAAAAAGAATTTTGTACACACTTATGTTTCTAATGATTTAAAGCCTATACAATGGTATGATAAAAAATTATATTTAGATCCCGGCGAACCAATAAGTGCTGAATATATAATAGCATCTGTTATGGAAGTTGTTGAAAATTATGATGTAGACGGAATACATTTTGATGATTATTTTTATCAGAATATAGCGGGGGATAAAACTTACAGAGATTGGCCGGACAAGGTAAGTGCATCTAAATATGGAGAAAAAAGAGGCTATAATATAACAAATACTTCACTTGATGATTATGGAGTTGACGGACTTTATGCTTGGAGGAGAGATAATATTAATAGGCTTGTAAGTGATTTATATAGAGAAATTAAAGCGAGAAAACCTTATGTCAAATGGACAATTTCACCAGCAGGAGTTTGGAGAAATAAAAATCCTTTATCAGAATATGCCGGATGTGAAAACGGAAGCGACACTAAATCATATAATCCTAATTTTGATGCCTTGCATGCTGATGTTCTTTTATGGATGTTTAATGGAGAAAAGACACCTACTTTAAGTAAAGCAACTGTTAAAGACGGGTTAAATAGAATGTATGTTGATGCAATAATACCTCAAATATATTGGAGCTCATCGCATCAAACAGCACCTTTCGATATTATAGCAGATTGGTGGATTAATGAAGCTAAAAAATCAAGAAGCGGAAATCTCGCTGATTTATATATAGGACATGCATTATATAAAATGGGAAGGGATACAAATGTAGAGCCTTGGCAGGATATAGATTTGATGTCAAAACAGGTAGAGTATATAAGAGAAAAAGGAAAAGGCTATGTAAAAGGTTCTACTTTTTTTACAATGCATAGCATGTATAAAAATGATAGGGACAGCGGAGATTTTGGAAACGAAGCACTTAAGTATATAAAAGAAAATGATTATATATTTAAAGCAATAGTTCCTACTATGAATACCATGAAAGATTTGAGAAAAGCTCCTTTGAAATTAGAAAATCCAACTATAAAGAAAGTTTTCGGCGGAATAGAAATAACATTTACAGACCCTAACGAATATAAAACTGATAAATATAATCATGCAGCAGTATCAACATCTACATATTATGCTATATATAGAGAAACTATCGGAGAATATGGCATAGAATTAATAGATAAAATAAGAAGAACAAATTTTGATGTAAATTCTAAAGTTAAATATAAAGATAAAACGGTAGATTCCAAAAAAACTTATATATATTATGTTACAGCATTAGACAGAATACATAATGAAAGCGAATATCTAAAAATCATAAATTAAATAAAAAATTAATGTAATATAATTTGACAAATCTTATCATTGTTCATATACTTGTATTATGGTATTAGAAAATTTATATTATACAGAAAATTATAAAAATCATTGGCTTAAATATGGTATCTTATTTGATGATAAATATTACGAAAAAGATAAAAAAGTTATATTGAATAATGATTACTATATGATCAATAAAAAGTATACTGGTTTCATTCATGAGAAAGATATTATAGGCTATGAAAGAAATTTGTATAAAAACGATGAATTAGTTTATAGTTATAAGAGTGATGATTCTCGTTTATTGAAAATAATAAAGCATGCAAATAATAATGATTATTTTTTCTTTAATAGAGATTTAACAGGTTTTTCTATATTAGATTTAAATCATAAAAATAAAGAATTTAATTTTTATTATAATAAACCTATATACAATGATGAACATTTAAATGGTGTTTGGATTTTTATAGATTTAGAATATTCAAATGGAAAAATACTTTTTTATGGATTTTATCTTTTTAAAGAGGATAGCGGGGCTTATAAAAGAGTATTCAATTATATGATTTATAATTTTTATGAAGATGTATTTAATAATCAAAAATATATTAATTTAGTTGATGTAAGAAAATTTATATATGATAAATATAATTACAATCTTGATGCAAATTACAAAGCGTACTTCAAAGAAGATTATATAGCAGTAGAAGATATGTTGAATAATAAATCATTTACTATAAAACATGATGAGTATTAATATGAAAAAATAATATTAATATTCTTGTTATATAAAAATAATGAAGTATAATAATTTATATAAAAATGAAGGGTTTGTTATTATGGTAGATTTTAATATTGTTGAGTTTAAAAAAGATTCTCTAATATTTGTTGCAGGTGAAAAAGCAAGAGATATATTTTATATAATTAAAGAGGGAAGCGTAATTGATAAAAATTATGTAGTAGATAATACTAATTTTGAATTTGTTGTTGGAGATATTATAGGAATGGTTTCTGCAGTATTGGCTGAACCTTATTATTCTACTATGATAGCAGCAACAGATGTTCAATTAATAGAAATACATGCTAAAGATATATACAATATTGAAGATGAAAAAATTATAGAAAATATATATAAGTATCTTATAAAATTTATGGAAATATGGCTTGGAAAGTATTTTTATAAGTTATCTGAAGCTTTAAACATTGGAAGCTATAAAGAGAATAATGCACTTGAAATAGCTAAAACTTATGAAGAACATGCATTTTATCCTGCATCATTATATATGTATAAGAAAATCATAGAAATGTTTCCAAATGAAGATCATACAGAAATAAATGAAAGAATATCAGCAATAGAAAAAAATAATAATATAGAACCTCCTTTAGAAATAAGTACCAATTTGTATGAATATAAAGCAGGAAGCTGTATATTTTCAGAATTAGAAAATAATACTGATGTTTATCTAATCAAAGAAGGAAAAGTTGGAGTATATAGTGTATTTAATGGAAAGCTAATAAGCAGAATAATATTCCTTAAAGGAAATCTTATAGGATATAAACCAATACTTGGTAATAAACATTTGCTTACTACTTGTATTGTATTAGAAGATACTATATTGCAGGTTGTAGGAAAAGATGATTTTATTAGATTGGCATACTCAAATAAGAAGCTTCAATATTATCTTATAAATGTAATGACTAGAAGAATATACAATACAGTTATAAAAAGTTATACTATAAGCATAAAAAGTGTAGTAGGTAAATTTTATAGTATAGTATATTCTTTTACAAAAACTGAATTATTGTTTGAAAAGAATACTGATTTCTTAGAACTTCCATATACTGTTTATGATATATGTGCTATGGTTGGAATTGAAGATGTTGATTATATAAAATCTGAAATGAAGAAAACAAATGTAATATTATTTTCAAGACAAGGAAGAATTATTATACCAAGTATTGAGAGTTTCTTTAAAGAATATGAGATGTATAGAAAAAGAAATTCTACAGCTAATATTTTTATATAATTTAGTATATAGTGAAATTTTTTAAGTTTGTCAATTTTTATATTTTTCTAAATGTAAATTGTGATTTTTATAAAATAAAATATTATATAATATTGATTAAACATGTTTTTATCTGTAAGATTAATTTTTGTATAATAGGGTAATCAATTGCATACTTACAGTACTTCCTTCGGTCGTGTATAGTTGGCATTTGATAAGATGAAGCAGTGTTGTGCGGGAAGGTGCCCGCGAAGCGTACCGAGCTTGTTGAGGTAGAGCTCGCGGTTGACAATTTTTAATATTATAAATATATTAATAAAATGCTTAGTGATATTTTTAAAGATATAATAAAAAATAAAAAAGAATGGCTTAAAAGTAAAGAGGGAGACGAATTTGAAGATAGATTTGAAACCTCTTTAAAGCGTCATGGATTTAATAGACGTATGCATGACGATAAAGAAATGAAAACTATACTTTCATCTATAAAGAATGATATATTAGATAAAAAGTCCGACAAAATAATCGATAATATTTATGCTTTAGAAGATAAAAGTATGGAAAATTGTTTTGTATGCCAGCCTTATGGAAGTCAAAATTTTCCAGATTTTTTAATATTTACATGTAAAAAAATTATAGCTATAGAAATAAAATACAGCAGCGGTAAATCATCAAGTCCTATGTGGAACAGTAATTTACCAAAGGCTAATGCTATTTATATATTTGGTTCTTATGGCAGGGGAGATGTTACTTTCTTTATAGGAGATGATGTGCTCCCTATGAATGAGCGTAATGAACTTATAGATTTTTTTGAAGAAATAAAAAAGCTTGAAGATAATTTCAAAAATAAAATGAAAAAAGATAATCAGAATAATTTATTTGCATATAAATTTGATAGGGGATTTAATGTTTATGTCAGACGTGCTTATGAACAGAATAAAACTATAAATGAGAATGCAAAAATAGATTATTTTCTACATGAAGATAGAATAAAATGCGAAAATAATGTTATAGAATTTTGTAATAGTTTGTGATTGTAAGAGAGTTATATGCATCAAGAATATACTGAAGAAAGCATTGATTATTTAATAAATACGGATATAGAAAAAAGAAAAAAACTAGGGCAGTATTTCACCCCTAAAAGTATAAGAGATTTACTTTTAAAAGAATTAACATCTATTTCAGATAAAAAAGATAATCCTAAAATACTTGATCCTGCATGCGGAAGCGGGGAGTTTCTTTTATCTTGTAATGAATATTTCAATAATCCTAATTTGTATGGATTTGAAATAGATGAAAATTTAGTTAATATATCTAAAAAATTAATTGATAAAGCAGATATAAAATGTATTGATACTTTACAGCTTGATACTGAAAAATCTATTAAATATGATTATGTTATAGGTAATCCTCCGTATTTTGAATTTAAGCCGGATAAAGAATTAAAGAAAAAGCATTCTGATATAATAAGCGGAAGAGTTAACATATTTTCTATATTTATAAAATTGGGTTTGGAATTGCTTAATGATGAAGGTTATTTAGCTTATATTGTTCCGCCTTCAATGAATAATGGAGCTTTTTTTAGTAAATTAAGAGAATATATCATTAATAACAGCAGTGTTGAATATTTGCATGTCGTTGAAGGTTCTGATAATTTTTATATGGCTAATCAAAAAGTCATGCTGTTAATACTCAAAAAAACTAATAGTAATAAAAATAAAAAATATATATTTTCAAAGAATGATATAACAATATTTACAGAAGATAAAACTTTTTTAAATAATGCTTATAAAAACACAATTAGTTTAAAAGAAATAGGGTATGAGGTGAAAACAGGAAGTATTGCTTGGAATAATTATAAGAAAAATTTAACAGGCGATAAAAATAATTCTATACCTTTAATATATTCTTCTAATATAGTTGATGGTAAAATAGTTATACCATATAAAAGAACATTGCAGTATATAAGAAATATTTCTGAAGATTTTATTATAAGAAATGAGGTTATAGTTGTTAATAGAATAACAGGGTCTCATAAGAATGTAAATATAAAATCTGCTATAGTTAGAGAAAAAGAATTTGTATGCGAGAATCATGTTAATGTTATATATCCTTTAAGTAATTATAATAAAGATTATAGTTTAGAATATATTTATAATGCCTTAAATGATGAAACAAATATAAAGGTATTAAGCCTTATAACAGGAAACACTCAAATATCAAAAACAGAATTGGAAAGACTTCTTCCTATAAAAATTATTAATAAGGTATAAACTTAATGAAGTATAAGCCAAAATATAAATTCGGATTATTGGATTATATTAAAGATGAAAGTATCAATTTAGCTGATATAGATACAAGTGATATGATTGATATGTCATATTTATTTGAAGATAGTAAAAGAAAAAATTTTGACGGCATAGAAACTTGGAATGTATCTAATGTAACTGATATGAAATGCATGTTTAAAAATGCGGAATATTTCAATGCTGATTTAAGTAAATGGAATGTGTCTAAAGTTCTTGATATGAGTGAAATGTTTAGTAATACAAAATATTTTAACTGTGATTTAACTTCTTGGAATATTGATAATATTAAAGACTTTGAAAATATTTTTGAAAATGCTTATTCTTTTACACATACAAAAAGTGTTTTAAAATTTTATAATAAATGTAAGAGCAGAAATTATAAAAAGAAACTTCAGTCAATGTTAGAAACTCTTGATATAAAAGAAGTTTATACAGAATTAATAAATGATAAAACTTATTATAAGAAGAATAAAGATTTCATAAAAAAGCTAGAAAATACATACTATGATGAATTGAAATATATAATAGTTGAGCATTAATATATACCAAAACAACTATATTTTGTCAAAAGTAAAGTTATATTGTTATTTTGATATCTGTGGCTTTGCTACCTGTAGCGTGCGGCGGGGAAAAGAACAACAAAAAAATGACAAACTTAAAAATTTTCAGTATGTAAAAATAAAATATTAATATGCAATCGTTTTAATATTATATAGTTTAATAAATTAATATTCTATTATCATAAAAACTTTATTTTGTAATTATTAAATATATAAGATGATTGACTATTATATAAAAATATGTTATAGTATATAGAAATGTTTGCAATTTATTTTGTAAATATAAAGTATCAATTCAAGAGGTGTAATAATGTCAAAAATTAATTATTTAGGACAGTCTTATGAATTGTCCAACGGAGAGTCTTTATTAGACTTCCTTAAACAAAATGCTAAAAAAGATTCCAAAGATGCAGTAGCAGCTAAATTTAATGGAACAGAAGTTGACCTTACATATACGCCTGAAACAGACGGCGATTTAGAATTGATACTAACCACCTCAGAAGAAGGCCTTGAAATATTAAGACACTCTACAAGCCACTTAATGGCTCAGGCAGTTAGAAGACTTTATCCTAATACTCAAGTTACTATAGGACCAGCTATTAAAGATGGTTTCTATTATGATTTTGATGCTGAAAAGCCTTTCACTGAAGAAGATTTGCCAAAAATCGAAGATGAAATGAAAAAAATCATAAAAGAAAATATTCCTGTAGTAAGAAAAGTAATGAAAAAAGATGAAGCTATAGAATATTTCAAGAAAGCTAATGAACCTTATAAAGTTGAAATTATAGAAGGTATAGATGCTGATACAGTATCTTTCTATGAACAAGGCGATTTTATAGATCTTTGCAGAGGACCTCATGTTCCTTCAACAGGTTATTTAAAATCATATAAACTTATGTCTGTTGCTGGAAGCTATTGGAGAGGTGACTCTAATAATAAAATGCTTTCACGTATATATGGTACAGCTTTTGAGAGTAAAGAATCATTAGATAAATACCTTAAAAAATTAAAAGAGGCTAAAGAAAGAGATCATAGAAAATTGGGTAAGGAATTAAATTTATTTAGTTTCCATGATGAAGGTCCTGGTTTTCCTTTCTGGCACCCTAGAGGAATGGTTATTTATAAAGCTGTTGAATCATATATAAGAAATGAAAATGACAAACGCGGATACGTTGAAATAAAAACTCCAGCTATACTTAATGAAGAATTATGGCATAGAAGCGGACACTGGGATAATTATAAAGAAAACATGTATTTTACAGAAATTGATGACACTAAATACGCTGTAAAACCTATGAACTGTCCCGGCGGTTTGATTGTTTATAATTCTAACATACACAGTTATAGAGATTTGCCTTTAAGAGTTGCTGAATTAGGTTTTGTGCATAGACATGAACTTTCAGGAGCTTTACATGGACTTTTCAGAGTAAGAGCTTTCACTCAAGATGATGCTCATATATTCTGTACTGAAGAGCAATTAGGCGATGAAATTATTAATACTATTGACTACTATTTATCTGTATATAAAGACTTTGGTTTCGAGAACTTTGAAATATTTGTTTCTACTAGACCAGCAAAATCAATCGGAAGCGATGAAATTTGGGAGCTTGCTACTAAATCATTAATTAATGCTTTAGACAAATTAGGAATAGCATATAAAATTAATGAAGGTGACGGAGCTTTCTATGGTCCTAAAATAGACTTTAATATTAAAGATGTTCTTGATAGAAACTGGCAATGCGGTACTTTACAAGTTGACTTCTCACTTCCTATGAGATTTGAGATTAGCTACGAAGGTAAAGATGGTAAAAAACATACGCCTGTAATGCTTCATAGAGCTATACTTGGTTCTATGGAACGTTTTATAGGTATATTAGTTGAACACTATAACGGTAAATTCCCATTATGGTTATCACCTTTACAAGTGGCTGTAGTTAATGTACTTAATGAACAATCTCAAATAGATAGAACTAATGAAGTAGCTAAGGCATTGAAAGATGCAGGCTTCAGAGTAGAAGTTGATGAAGGCGATGAAAATTTAGGTACTAAGATTAAAAAATACCGCTTGCAAAGAACTCCATATACAGTTATAATAGGAGCAGAAGAAGTTTCTAGCGGAAAATTATCTATTAGAACACGTTCTTCACAAGAAATTAAAGATATGGATTTAAATGAGTTTATAGAGAAACTCAAAAAAGAATCTAAGGAGAGAATGAATGATTCTATATTTACTACTAAATGAGGTAGCTAAATAATGGCAACAGTAAAAAAAGAAGGAGAGAGAATTAATCAATTTATTACTGCACCAGAAGTTAGAGTTGTGCATGATGAGAGAGGAAGCCTTGGTGTAATGAGTATTAAAGATGCTCTAGCACTAGCCAAAGAGGAAGGTTCAGATTTAGTAGAGATTGTACCTACAGCAGAGCCTCCTGTTTGTAAGATTATCAATTATGGTAAGTATAAATTTGATATTCAGAAGAAAAGTAAAGAAGCTAAGAAGAAGCAAAAGTTAGTGCAGCTTAAAGAGATCAAGATGCGTCCTCAAATAAGCATACATGATTATAACTTTAAAATGAAGCATATTCGTGAATTCTTAGATGAAGGCAACAAGGTAAAAATTACTATAATGTTTAGGGGTAGGGAAATGGCACATACTGAATTCGGCTATGACCTTATCAATAAAATTATACAAGATTTGGAAAATGAAGCTACTACAGAAAAGCCTGCTAAATTAGAAGGTAAAAATTTATCTGCAGTGCTTAATCCAATGAAGATGAAAAAGACTTCTTCCGATTCAGAAGGTTCAAGCAAGAAAGAAGTTTCTGAAGATACAGAAGAATAATAATTTATTAGCCCACTAGCTATGCGTACTTATCATACGTATAGATTGAGCATACAGTAAATATAATTTTAAAAGGATATTAGTTTATGAAACAAAAGTTAAAAACAAAAAGCGGTGCAAAAAAACGTTTTAGATTTTCTAAAAGCGGTAAAGTAAAATTTGCTCATGCATTTGGAAGTCACAAGTTTTTATGCAAAAGACCAGATACTAAAAGAAAGTATCGTAAAGCTAGAATTGCTGATGATACTAATATGCTAGAAATGCCAAGATTAATGCCTTACGGCAGATAATAAAGGAGACTAAGATGAGAGCAGTTAGCGGAACAGTAAGAAAGCACAAAGTTAAAAAAATATTAAAGATGGCTAAAGGTTACTATGGTTCTCATAGTAAGCAAATGAAACAAGCTAAAGAAGCTGTAATAAGAGGTTTAAAATACGCTTATCGTGATAGAAGACAGAAAAAAAGAATGATGAGACGTTTATGGACTCTAAGAATCAATGCAGCTTGCAGACCTTTAGGTATATCTTATAGTAAATTCATTAATGGTCTTAAAAAAGCTAATGTTATTATTGACAGAAAAGCTTTATCTAATTTAGCTATTGATGATTATAAAGCATTTGAAGCTGTAGTTGAAGTAGCTAAAAAGGCACTTGCTTAATTGAAAAACTAAAAATATTTACTTATGTATAAAATTACCGTTAGTATTCATAATTTGAATGCTAACGGTTTTTTATTTTATAGTGTTTACTAAATCAATATTATTCTTTGTCTTATTTTGTTATATTATAAATACTGTAAATATTTACAATTAATAAAAATTATGAAAAATTATAATATTTTTTCTTTTTTTTATAAAAATACTAAAGTTAATTTCCTTGCGGCCGATAATATATTTAGTTGATTGGACTACCCCCCAATAACTATATTTGTAATAAGCCGCTTTGTTCATCCCACAAAAGCGGTTTATTTTTTTTAAAACTTATTTTTAAGATGAAATAATATATATTTTTCTACACTTAAAACTGATATGGATTTTTGAATTTATATTTTAAATACTTATAGATATGGATATATTTTATAGTTAAAAAAATTAACAAAGCGTTAATAATTATAAATTAAAGTATTGTTATGAGTTACTTTTTAAGTCTTTTAAGTTTTTTTCAAGCATAATAAATTTATTATCAAAGAATTTGAACATTCCTATATAATCATCATCTGTCTGCATAGTATTTCCATCTTCAAGATTCAAATTATTTTCTATAATACTTCTTGATAAGATAGTTAATATCATTATAATGCTCTCTGCTTCTCTAACCGTTTTATAAGCCATAATCTCATATTTGCCAAAATTTTTTAAACCTTCAGTAAATGCATGATTGCCGTTATTATCAGAGAAAACATCTATTCTAACCCATAAACGAGTAGGGAAGTATTTGTTGTTTTTTCTATATTCATTCATTTCAAATAAATACCTATTGGTGGATATTAGTAAATTAATTTCTCCTATTAAGATTGCTGATACATCATTAGTATTTATTATGGAATAGCATACTTTATTAAAAGTCAAAGCAATATCTTTAAAATCTGTATTATCAGCATTTACTTTCATAGATAAAAATGCATTATGACTCAATACTTTTTGTTTTGTTTCATCATCTATATCATTATAATTCATTAATATTTCAGCTTCTTTATCTGGTACATTGAATGGAGCTAATTCATATTCAAAATTTATATCATTAATAGTAAATTTATTTTTATTATTAAAAGTAGATATATTTATGTTTATATCCCAATCTATTTTTAATTGAGATGTGAAATCATTAAAGCTTTTATTATCTAATAGTATAAAAGCTATTATAGAATTACTTTGATTATTCATTTGTTATAGCCTCTATTATAGCAGCAAAACCCATTCCTAAAGATGCTTTTATTAACATTGCAGTATTATTATTTAAAAATTCTTTTACCTTTTCTATGGCACTTTTAGCATTATCAAAATGATATTTCTCACAATTAACAATATTGTAAATATCTTTAGAATGATTTCCAATAGCTATTACAACATCAATATTTTTTAACTCATTGATAAGATGTCCTATATCTTTATGATAAGTGGAATTTTCAGTTTCTGTTTCAAGCATATCACCTATAACAGCAATTTTTTTATTTTCATTTCTTTGAGATAGGAATTTAAGCATGTTTTTTAATGCTGACGGATTAGAATTGTAGCAGTCATTTATTACATTGCAGCCTTTAATATTGATTATTTGCATTCTGTTTTTCTGAGGTTCATAAGTATTTAAAATATCAGCACATTTTTTTAGATCAACATCATAAATTTCTGCTGCTTTTAAAGCTGATAATATATTATTTAAATTAAAATCTCCTATTAAATTATGCTTGAAAATAGTATCTTTATATTCAAATGTATTATCATCTTTTTTTGTTATCTCTTTTATATCAACTTCTATTATATTTTTTATATTATTTCTGATTGCTTCTTTTTTTAATATATCAACACAATTAGTTTTTTTATTTATTACAGCATTAGCATTTTCTCTAGTATTGTTAAAAAGTTCTGATTTTGCATAAGCTATATTTTCTATAGAACCTAAATGGGCAATATGTACAGGCTCTACATTATTTATTAAAACAGTATTTGCTTCAATAGCTTCTGATATTCTTAAAAGTTCATTTTTATGATTCATTCCAGCTTCAATAACTGCTATTTCATAATTATCATTTAAATTGAATATAGTTTTAGGAACTCCTATTTCATTATTTAAATTTCCTTCAGTTTTTAATACTTTATATTTTGTTGATAAAAATAGGGCAGTCAATTCTTTAGTAGTAGTTTTTCCGCAGCTTCCTGTTATTGATATTACTGGTATATTAAATCTTCTTCTGTATTCTCTAGCTAATTTTATAAAGAAAAGTATTGTATCATCACTATAAAAAACTACCGCATCATTTGGGAGTTCTATAGTTTTGTCGCTTAATATAAAATATCTGCATCCTTTATTATAAGTTTCTAATGCAAATTGATTTCCGTCAAATTTTTCACCTTTTATAGCTAGGAATAATTTATTAACATCAAAATTATCTCTGCTGTCTGTTGATATTTCAAGTTCTTTATTTAAATTTTCATTTTCTAAATTTTTACTGTATTGAGAATTTAATTCTTTGCTTACTTTTATTATATCTTTTAATGAAGTTTTACCCATAATAATTTTCCAATTAATTTATTTTATTAACATAATTAAACCATGTAAATAAATAATTGTAAAGTATATTATTATAAATATAATATTATATTTCATTATTAAATTATGAATGAAGTTATAAATATTTTTCTATAAGCTACTAAAAATTTTTGACTTTGTAAACTGATGCACTTTATATAAATGTTATCTACTTTTTTGTCGCACACGCTCTGCGGATTTCGTCAAAGTAGCAAAAAACGCAATTGTTAGAACTTTATATTAAATATATAGTTATTAAGTATAGTATATAACCTGAAATTTAGACTAAAAATGCAGTCTTTCGCGAAGCGTATCCGAGCCTGTCGAGGATATAGGTTCTTTGTGTCACCACCGAGTAGGTGCCTAATCGGCAAAAGAAGTGGGGGGTCGGGGGCTAGTCCCCGAAAATAATAACAATATAAAAAATAAAATTGACAAAGTTAAAAATTCTTAGTATATAAAAAAGAATGCTGTCAATATTAAATATCAACAGCATTCCTTTTCAATAACCAATAAATTTTAAATTAAACCAAAAGGTATCATAGTGTCAGCAACTTTAACGAATCCGGCTATATTAGCACCTTTCAAATAATCGCCTTTGAATCCGTATTCTTCAGCAGTTTGATAACAAGTATTATGAATATTAGTCATAATGTTTTTAAGTTTGTTATCAGTGTAATCAAATTCCCATTTATCCATAGAAGCATTTTGCTGCATTTCTAAAGCAGAAGTAGCAACTCCTCCGGCATTTGTAGCTTTACCAGGAGCATAAAGAATGCCAGCTTTTTGGAATACTTCAATAGCTTCAGGAGTAGCAGGCATATTAGCTCCTTCAGTAACAGAGATACATCCGTTTTTAACTAATGTTTCTGCACTTTTAGCATCAAGTTCGTTTTGAGTAGCACAAGGCAAAGCAATGTCGCAGGCAATATCCCAAATGTTTCCATTTTCAATATATTTAGCAGAAGAATGAGCATTAACATATTCTTTAATTCTTTTTCTTTCTACTTCTTTTAATCTTTTAACAGTATCTAAATTAATACCGTTTTCATCATAAATAACTCCGTTAGAGTCAGAACAAGCAATAACTTTAGCACCTAATTGAGTAGCTTTCTGCATAGCATATATTGCAACATTACCAGAACCAGAAACTACTACTTTTTTACCTTCAAAACCATTTTTACCATTAGTCTTAAGCATTAGGTCTGTGAAATATACAAGTCCGTAACCTGTAGCTTCAGTACGAGCTAAAGAACCGCCGTAAGCTAATCCTTTACCAGTTAATACACCAGGCTCAAATCTGTTTTTAAGTCTTTTATATTGTCCGAATAAATATCCAATTTCTCTTGCTCCAACTCCTATATCACCAGCAGGAACATCTATATCATAACCGATATGTCTTTGAAGCTCAGTCATGAAACTTTGACAGAAACGCATAACTTCATTGTCGCTTTTTCCTTTAGGGTCAAAATCGGAACCGCCTTTACCTCCGCCTATAGGTAAGCCAGTAAGAGCATTTTTAAATATTTGCTCAAAGCTTAAGAATTTAATAATACCTAAATAAACAGATGGGTGAAAACGTAATCCGCCTTTGTATGGTCCTATTACACTTGAGAATTGTACACGGAAACCTCTGTTTACATGTATTTCTCCCTTATCGTCCATCCAAGGAACTCTGAACATAATTTGTCTTTCAGGTTCGCATATTCTTTCTATTATCTTTTGTTCAATATAATGAGGCTTTTTCTTTAATACAACTTCTAAAGTGCTTAATACTTCTTTTACTGCTTGGTGAAATTCTGCTTCACCAGGATTTCTTTTTACTATTTTGTTGTAAATGGCTTCTAATTGTTCGTTCATTTGAGAAGACATAAATAAATCTCCTTTTTTTTATTTGTTGAAAAAATTATATATTAAATAGTATTATTGTCAATAGTAATTTTAAAGCATTTTTTATTTATTGTGCATAAATTTCTTTTTAAATTGAAAAATAATTAAAAATATTATAGATTTTATACATATAATGTTAATTATTAAAGCTATTTAGAAGGTGTTAATAAATGAAAGATAAATATAAACCAGTAACAAAAGATGAATTAATAGATTTGATAGAAAGAAAAATAAAATTTGATAGAATAGATACAAGCCTAATAACTGATATGTCAGGATTATTTGAAAATTCTATGCTAAGAAATTTTAAAGGTATTGAAACTTGGGATACTTCACAAGTTACAGATATGAGTTCAATGTTTTGCGGTGCTAAAAGTTTTAATCATGACATATCAAATTGGAATGTATCTAAAGTAAAGAATATGAGTAATATGTTTTGCCGTGCTGAGAAATTTAATCAACCTTTAAATAGTTGGGACGTTTCTAATGTTACTAATATGGAAAATATGTTTAGGATTGCTAGACTCTTTAATCAGCCTTTAGATAATTGGAATGTAAGTAAAGTAAAAAATATTGATGGTATGTTTTGGGTAGCTGATAGTTTTAATCAGAATTTAGATTCTTGGGTTTTGGCAAAAAATGCAAAGATGAATATGTCTTTTTACTGCTCTGCTATGCAGGATAATACTCCAGTTTGGTATAAAAGTGAGTAATAAATAATGAGTATTGAAATGAGTAAAATAGAAGATAGTAATTTATTTATGATGTGCAAATCGATTAATAAAAATGCATTGTCAGATATTCCTAATGGTTATCATATAAGAAATTGCAAAAGAGATGAATTAAATTTATGGTTTGAATTTCCATTTGATAATGAAGAAGATAAGAAAAACTATAGAGGTTTTATGGAGCAATATTTCAAAGATGTGTATGGAAATAATGAAAAATTATTTTTTGAAAAATGTTTATTTATTTGTGATGAAAATGATACTCCTATAGGAACATGTTTTGCTTGGAAGGCTTATAATTCTATAACTACGATACATTGGTTTAAAGTAAAAAAAGAATATGAGGGGCAGGGTATAGGAAGGGCTTTAATTTCTTATGTTTTAAATTCTATAGATGAAAAAGACTTTCCGATATTTTTGCATACTCAGGCTGGAAGTTTTAGAGCCATAAAATTATATAGTGATTTAGGATTTGTTTTACTTACCGATGAAAAAATAGGGTATAGAGAAAATCATTTAAATATTGCTTTGCCTTATTTAAAAGAAAAAATGCATTTAGAAGATTATAATAAATTAAAGTTTGATAAAGCTATAAAAGAATTTTTAGATGCTGTAAAAACTTCTGAGATAAATCAATTTTAAATTTCATTACTAAAGGATAATTAATGAATAAATACAAACCTTGTACTAGATAAGAATTAAAAAAATTATAGATGCTCAAAGTATTTCTAATATGAAAATTGATTTTTTAGATTTTTCAAGTGTTAGTAAGAATTTATATAAAATAATACCTTTATATAAATATATGAAATATTTTATAAAAGTTATTATATAATGAATATATTATTATGTTTATAATATTATTAATGCTTTATACTGTATTAGTATTTATTTAATATTTGAAAAGTAATAAATTATATTATATATAGATTTAAAATATGTAATAAATGTATTAATAAATACTGTATAAATAAATTTTAGATAATTCTAACATAAGAACGATGTATATATTTACATTTCTTTTTTTATAGTGTATAATCCTACTGATTTTTTGTAGGAACAATATTTTTTTATTAAAAAATTTATTTTTCACATTAACAAATATTTAATTTGAATTGATTGTAAGCGGAGAGATTATTATGTCAGAAAAACAATTTAAACCAAAAACTAAAGAAGAATTAAAAAAATTAGTAGAAGATAAAAGTATTAATCTTGGAAGTATTGATACAAGTTTAATAACAGATATGAGATATTTATTTCTAATGAGTAAAAGAGAAGATTTTTCAGGTATAGAAACCTGGGACGTATCTAATGTTACAGATATGGCAGCAATGTTTAAAGAGTGTGAAACTTTTAATCAGCCTTTAAATAGTTGGGACGTATCTAATGTTACAAATATGTATGCTATGTTTTATGGTGCAAAAACTTTTAATCAGCCTTTAGACAAATGGAATATTTCTAAAGTTACGAGTATGGGTGAGATGTTTATGAATGCCAAGAGTTTTAATCAGGATATAAATAATTGGAATGTATCTAATGTTGAATATATGAATGAGATGTTTTTGGGTTGTGAGAATTTTAATCAGCCTTTAAATAGTTGGAATGTATCTAATGTTGAGAATATGGCTGGTATGTTTAAAAATGCTGAAAACTTTAATCAGCCATTAGACAAATGGAATACTTCTAATTTAAAACATATTATGGAGATGTTTAACGATGCTAAAAGTTTTAATCAAAATATAAATAACTGGGATGTATCAAACGTTGCCTGTATGATTTCTATGTTTGAAGGAGCTAAGAATTTCAATCAGCCTTTAGATAAGTGGAATACTTCCAATGTTGATGGTATGGGTCATATGTTTGCAGGTTGTGAGAATTTTAATCAGTCTTTAAATAGTTGGGACGTATTTAATGTTGCTAGTATGTATGCTATGTTTAAAGGAGCTACAAATTTTAATCAGCCTTTAGATAAATGGGACACTTCTAATCTAACAGGGCTTGCAGATATATTTTGTGATGCTTCTTCATTTAATCAGGATTTAAACAGCTGGAAAACAGAGAAAGTAGAATATATGAATAATGCTTTTTTTAATGCTTCATCTTTTAATCCTGATAATATAAAAAATTGGAGTTTCAAGAAAGTTAAAGAATTTGATAATATTTTTAATAATGTGTCATTAGAGTTAATAATAAAAATATATTCTTTTCAAAGCTCAAAATCTGCTATAAAAAACTTTGAAGAAATTATAAATAAATTTGATATAAAAGAAGTTTATAAACTTGGATTAAAATACAATAAAAAGGCAGTAGCTGAAGTTCTCAAAAAGCTTGAAAATACTTGTTATGATGAATTAAAAGAGCTTATTTATAGTAAAGAAGATATTATAAAAGAGTATAAAGAATTAGAAAAAGAAGAAAAGAAATCGTCACCTAAAAAAGAGAAAAAATATACTAAAGAAAGTAAACAGATACAAATGCATCAGCCAAAAAACAAAAATGAATTAATTAAACTAATAGCAGAGAAAACAAAATTTGATAAAATAGATACTTCTTTAATAACAGATATGAGTAATCTTTTTAAAGGTTCTAAATTAAAAAAATTCGATGGTATAGAAACTTGGAACGTATCTAATGTAGTAAATATGGAAAGTATGTTTGAGGAAGCATTAGGTTTTGATCATAATATAAACAGTTGGGACGTTTCAAAAGTTGAGAATATGAGTTCTATGTTTAAAAAATGTAAAAAGTTTAATTCTCCTCTTAATGATTGGAATGTATCTAAAGTTGTTAATATGAAAAATATGTTTGCTAATTGTGAGAGTTTTAATCAGCCTTTAGATAAGTGGAATGTAAGTAATGTAAAAGATATGTCATCAATGTTTTATTATGCTGAAAGCTTTAATCAAAATATTAATGACTGGGATGTATCTAATGTTGAAAATATGTCTAGTATGTTTGAAGGTGCTAAGCTTTTTAATAGTGCTTTATACAAGTGGAATGTATCTAACGTAAAAGATATGTCATCAATGTTTTGTTTTACTAAAAGTTTTAATCAGCCTTTAAATAGTTGGAATGTATCTAATGTTGTTGATATGGAAGGTATGTTTAAATTTTCTAGTTTCAATCAGCCTTTAGACAAATGGAATGTAAGTAATGTAAAAGATATGTCAATGATGTTTGATAATGCTAAAAGTTTTAATCAGCCTATTAATAATTGGAATGTTTCTAATGTTACAAGTATTAGTACAATGTTTCGTTATGCTTCATCATTTAATCAGCCTTTGGATAATTGGGACGTTTCTAATGTGGAATATATGAATTCTGTATTTTATGAAGCTGAAAGTTTTAATCAGAATTTAGAATCTTGGAATGTATCCAAAGTAGAGCCTAATCGTATGAGAGATATGTTTGATAACTCAGCAATGGAAAATAATAAGCCTTCTTGGTATAAAGATTAATTTTTATTAAATTTTAATTAGCTAATAATTTGTTAATAAAGTTATTGGTTAATTAAATTAAGAAACCTATATAGCAGTAAAATGAACTAATTAAAGATTATATCAGCTTTTACCAAAGCTGCAAAAGGTAAATGATATAATTTATTTAGTATAATAAAAATTTGAAAATATTAAAAAATATAAAATAACATAAGGATATATTATTATGAAATACAAACCTCAAACAAAAGAAGAATTAAAAAAATTAACAGATGATGAAAGTATTTGTCTATCTGATATAGATACAAGTAATATTACAAATATGAGTGAATTATTCAGAAATAGTGAAAGAAAAAATTTTGAAGGCATTGAAACTTGGAATACTTCAAAAGTTACAGATATGAGTTTAATGTTTAATAATGCTATATATTTCAATAATGATTTAAATTCTTGGAATACTGAAAATTTAAAGAAAATTAATTATATGTTTTTGGGAGCTTTAAATTTTAATAAATATCCTGATAAATGGAATCTTGATAATATAAAGGAAGCTTATGATGTTTTTAATAAGGATATTGATATAAAAAAACTTCCTATTAATTTAAGAGTTCTTTTATATTTTGAAGATTTTGATAAAATAAAAGACATTAATATAATAGATATATACAAATCAATAATGACCTCTAACAATAGAAAAATTATATCATTTAGAATAAAGCTAGAAAAAGAATACTATGATGAACTTAAAAGTTTAATAGAATATAGAGAAAGTATAGAAGCTAATAGTGAAATTAGTTTTAAAAATATAGAAGAAGTTGAAAATTATGTTGCCAGTAATTATGAAGAATCTTTTGATAAAAGTTTAAAATTTATTAAAGATGATTACAATGTTTTAACAAAAGATAAAAATAAAAGAATTGACATAAAGATTATAAGGTTTATTTATGGCAGTTATTTAAAAATCAAAGATAATGTAAGAAGATTAAAGATTATAGACAATATAATAAATTTACTAGATATTGATAGTTTTAGAGAGGCAGCATATAAGATATTTGAAAGCGACAGGAGTAAAATTGCTTCAAGAATAATATGCGGTATATATGGTAATGGAAATATTATCAAAGATTATGCCAAAAGTATTCAAGGAAAAGAATTTTATCCTCGTTCTTATTATATTTATATACTTGCTTTAAATGACGGTAAATATGCATTAAGTTTATTAGATGAAATGTCAAGAAAATCAAAAATTGAAAGTGTGATAAATGCTTCAAATTTTGCTCTTGATACAATAGCAGATAAATTGAAAGTAAGCAGGGAAGAATTAAGTGATTTACTTATCCCTGATTTTGGACTCGATAAAAATGGTGAGAGAATTATACATATAGAAGATAAAGAATATAAAATATCTGTTAATTCTAATATGGATATTGATATAATTGAAAAAGATAAGATAATA
Organism: uncultured Brachyspira sp.; assembly: GCF_944390845.1. GTDB lineage: Bacteria > Spirochaetota > Brachyspiria > Brachyspirales > Brachyspiraceae > Brachyspira > Brachyspira pulli. The sequence continues at coordinate 5,238 of NZ_CALXRM010000016.1, read as the reverse complement.
AAAACTGTTCCTAAAATTTTTTCTAAGGAATTAAAATCTGAAATTAGTTTTATAAAAAAAGAAATAAAAAATGTAATAAAGAGAGAAAGGGAAAAAATATTATTACTTATTATGAATGGAAGGAAATATAATTATTTATTTTGGAGAAATATTTATATTTATAATTCATTTTTGAGTTGTTATTCTATAGAATTAATTTGGAATTTATATGATGAAAATAATAATTTTATAACAACTTTTAGATATTTAGGCGACAGAAGTTATATTGATTCTAATGATAATTATGTAACATTAAATGAAAATAATTTTATAAGTTTAGCTTCTCCTTTAGAAATGAATAATGATTTAATAGAAAAATGGATTAAACAATTATATGACTATGAAATATCACAGCCTATTAAACAGCTTCAAATTATTGATAATTTAGAAAAAGAATTTTATAAATATAATGATGTTAATGTAACATTATCTAAATTAAAAAATTCTATAAATAAATTTTCTTTTAAAGAGATTTCTCATGATTATCAATTTGTAAATGGTTATGAGTATTTTGACAATAATAGCGGTTTATCATTATATATAGATGCTCAATTTGATAGAAATACAAATTATACTGATGAAATTGATATTAAAGTTTCAATTCATGGTGAAAATGAAAATAATAAACATTTATTGAATAGATTTATGTATGGAAGTATTTTGATTTTGGAGAATTTATTTAATTAATATTAAATCTAATGATAAAAAATTAATATATACCTAAACAACTATATTTTGTCAATTTTAGTTTTTTCAATTTTATTGCTTGTGGTGGCTTTGCCCCCACACCCCCAGTTCTTTTGTTGGCACAAAGAACCAAAAAGACTGCATTTTTAGGCTATATCCTATATTTAATAGGCATATTTTTAATATAAAGTTCTAGCAATTGCGTTTTTTGCTACTTTTTTGCCGCACACGCTCTGCGGACTTCGTCAAAGTTGCTGCCGCAGGCACGCTTCGCGAAAGTGCAAGGTATAAAATTAGTACTGAATCATACTAAAATTGTTTTACATGTAATATAAACTATTAATTTAAGCTAAAATATAGCCCTTCGCAAAGCGTATCCGAGTTTATCGAGGATATAGGCTTCTTTGTGGCAATACCACCCTAAAGGACTTCCTATGGTCGCAGGCACTCCTTTCAGTCGCAAAAGAAGTGGGGTGTTGCGTAAGCATGCAGAGCGGTGGGCAAAGCCCCGCAGATATTTAAAATTAAAAAAATTATTTTTGACAAAGTATAGTTGTTTATGTATAAAATCACACATTATTTTTTCTATGTAATAATTTTTTTTATATATGGTATAAATTCTATTTTTTTGTCAAGAAGTTTACCTATAAAAGAAATAGCTTTACCCATTGTAAAGCAGCAAGTACAGTACCTATTCCAAGACCTTTTATATGTCCTAAAAATACAAATGTAAGTATTGCTGTTGTCAATAGGCAAGTTACATCGAATATTATTTTTACCTTTGCATAAGGTACTTTTATTATATTGGATAATTCTCTTGGAAATAAATCTGTTGGTATTATAGGAAGTCCGCATCTATTTGATAAGGCTATTCCAAATGCTAATATAAAATAGCTTATTATAAAATATATAATCCTGCTTGTTATTGTTAATGGTAAATGATTTATCCAAGCGGCATGTATATCTACAAATTTACCGAAACAAAATCCTACAACAAAACTAAATAAATATTCTCCAACAAATTTTTTCCTTAATATCATAAGTACTAATACAAGTAAAGTTTGAAAAATATAAGTAAAAGTTCCAAGAGATATGTTCTTTATAACCTCAGAAAAAGCATAAGGTACACTTGATATAGCAGATATTCCTGAACCTGAATAAAGCATTAATACAACTCCGAAACTATTTATAATTACGACTAAAATTAATGCTAATTCTCCGATTATTATTATATGCTTGTTTTCTGATGTCATTTTGTAACCTTTATACAATACCGATTTTTTATCGCAAATATTATATAACTAATTATATATTAATCAAGGTATTTTTTATGAGTTGTGTTTTTTAATTTATTTAAAATTCCCACCCTTTATTTTTTATAGTTTTATTTTGAAATTATAATATTATTATATTTATAGCTTTATCAGAAATTTCAGCACCCGCCCAAGATTTTTTTAAATTTAAGACTTTACTCTACGCACGGTGAACGAAATTTCAAATATAATAAAATTATAATTCATAATTAATATATATTTTATAGTTTTATTCTACGTGCGGTGAAGTAATTATATAGTTAAATAAAATTTGGGTGGGTTTTCTAATTTCAGTATTGTTTTTAAAGAAATTAAAAAATAAAAATAACAAATACAAGTTGTAAATATAGAAGGGTGGGACTTTTTAATAAAATTGCAAAATATGTAAAAGAATATAGAATAATAAAAAAGAATAAGGAACATAATAATGAAATACAAGCCTCAAACTAAAGAAGAATTAAGAACTTTAATACAAGATGAAAATATTTATTTAGGTGATATAGATACAAGTTTAATAACGGATATGAGCAGATTATTTTCATCAACAAAAAGAGAAGATTTTTCTGGTATAGATAAATGGAATGTAAGTAATGTTATAGACTTTAGTTATATGTTCAGTGAGTGTGTAAATTTTGATGAAGATATTTCTAAATGGAATTTATATAACGCTGAAAATATAAAAGGAATGTTTAAATATTGTAAAAAATTTAATCAAAATTTGAATTCTTGGAATGTATCTAAAGTAAAAGAAATGGTTTACACATTTGCTCATTGTTCAAATTTCAATCAGCCTTTAGATAATTGGGATACTTCCAATGTAATAAGTGCTACTGGTATGTTTATGAATTGTAGAAATTTCAATCAAAATATTAATAATTGGAATGTTTCTAAATTAGAATATGCCAATAACATGTTTGAAGAATGCTGGAATTTCAATCAGCCTTTAGATAAATGGAATACTTCTAGTTTAATAAGTACTGCTAGTATGTTTAAGCATTGTATAAACTTTAATCAAAATATTAATAATTGGAATGTTTCTAAATTAGAATATGCAAATAGTATGTTTGAAGATTGTTATAATTTTAATCAGCCATTAGACAAATGGGATACTTCTAATTTAAAGTATATATCAAATATGTTTAAATTTTGCTATGAATTTAATCAGCCATTAAATACTTGGAATACATCTCAAATTATAGAAATGGATTATGTTTTTCATAAAGCTAAAAAGTTTAATCAGCCACTGGATAAATGGGACACTTCTAATGTAGTATCTATGCAATGTTTATTTTATGATGCAGAAAGTTTTAATCAGAGTTTAGGTACTTGGAAAGTTGATAAAGTAGAAAATATGATTGGAATGTTATTTAGAAGTGGTTTTCAGTATTATGATTTTTTGGAGGATTGGAATATTGAATCTCTTGAGTATTTAGGCGATTGGTCTAATGTTATTTATAAAAATATAGATAAATTAAGTTTGAAATGGATTTTATATCTATATGCTTTTGACAATGATAATAAAATTATAATTAAAAAAATAGAGGAGAATATAAAAGAGATTCATAAAATAGCTTCAGAAATAAAAAATAAAAAAGTTCAATTTGCTAAAAGAAAATTAGAAAATATTTATTATAATGATTTGAAAGAAGCTGTTAATTATGAAATATTTGACAGTATTGAAAAATATGAAGAAAGTATCAATAAAAAATTAAATAAAAAAGAGGAGAAGAAAGTTTCTTATATAGAAAATTGTAATGTATTAATAAAAGATAAATCAAGAATAGTTGATACAAAAGTTATAAAATATATATACTTAAAATATTTAGAGTTAAAAAGAGATATTTATTATTTGCTTGAAATTAATTCTATAATTGGTTTACTTGACAGAGAAAGTTTTTTGACTTTTGCTAAAAATATTTATATAGAAACATATAAAGAAGCTGCTGCTATTGTTTATGGTTTGTATGGCGGAGATGAAGCTTTAAAAGAAATATACAAAAAAGAAAAAGACTCTAACTTATTTTTAATAATTTTATCATCAGTAAAAACAACTGAATATAGTATTAAGTTATTATATGATATTTATTCAAAAACTAAAAAATCAGAATTGAGAGAAAATGCTTTTAATTTAATAAATAAGATATCAAAGGAAATAGGACTTGATATTGATGATTTAGAATTAAAGTTTAGTTCAAATTTGGGATTCGATTCAAGAGGAGAAAAAATTATTAATGATAATTATAAATTAATTTTGAATGCTGATTATTCTGTAAACGTATTTGATGTAAAAAATAATAAAGAATTAAAAACTACTCCTAAAAATTTAGAAGAAAGTATAAAAGAAGAAATTAAATATATAAAAAAAGAAATACCAAAAGTAATAAAGAAACTTTCTATAAATTTAACAAAATTATTGATGCATGAAAAGAAATATAATTATAGCTTTTTCAAAGAAGTATTTATCGATAATCCTTTAATGAATAAATTTTCTTCTTCTCTTATATGGAATTCGTATGATAAAGATAATTTGTTTTTAACTACATTTAGATATGCAGGTGACGGAAGTTATACAAATTGCGATGATGAAGAAGTAAATATTTATGATGATAGCTTTATAAGTTTAGCAAGCCCTATAGAAATGGATAATGAAAGTATTACAAAATGGAGAAAACAATTAGAAGATTATGAATTAGTTCATCCAATCAATCAATTAACTATAATAAAATTAGATAAAAATAATTTGGAAAGTGAAATAAATAAATTACAAAACATTGAAATATCTTATGGAACTTTTAAGGCTTTTGGTGCTAGATATTTAATGACTCCTAATTATTTAGATTATGGGGTAGTTGAAGGTTATAAATTAAAAAATGGAGATTGTTTTGAAATAAAAATAGATGCCAATAATGAAATTGATTATAAAGATAAAGTAAAAATCAACATTAACTTTTATAATGAAAATAATAAAAAAGTGCATGATAGATTTATTTATACATTACTTATTTTGATGATTTGGGATTTTAGGATTACTGATATGTTTTATTAATAATTAAGAAGTAAAAATTATTTTGAAGTCCCGCCCTTTATACTTTTTTGTTTTTAATTTGTAATTGTAGTTTCATTATATACTGAAAATTTTTAAGTTTGTCAATTTTTTTAATATATTGTATAATAATAATATGGATTTTAATTTAACAGA
>NZ_CALXRM010000015.1 GCF_944390845.1 uncultured Brachyspira sp. | reverse complement strand
ATTTTTTACTTTATTAATAATTAATACTATCTTTTTTTTCTGTTGTGCATTATACTGTTTCATAGGTATTCCTTTGGGTTTATTTCTAGTAATTTAAATTATAAGGAATACCTTCTTTTTTTAAACTAAAAGTGTGCAATATCTATGGCTCTTAAACAGACATATCAGTACAAAATAGGTTTAAATTTATTAAATATAATATATAATATTCAGCATTGTCAATTCTCAATGCTAAGGAGATATTTTGCGATTAGAATTAATGCTTGGCGTAAGATATTTAAGAGCCAAAAAGAAATTTTCATTTGTTTCAATTATTACAATTATATGTGTACTTGGAATATTAGTTGGTGATATGGTAATGATAACCGTTCTTTCAGTAATGAATGGTTTTCAGGACGATATAAGAGATAAAATTCTTGGAATGAGGGCACATATAAATATCAGTGCTTATAGTGATCAGCCTCTTACAGATTATAAATTTGTAGTTGATAATATAATGGATAATAAGGAAATAACAAGTGCATATCCTTATATAGTTATTCCTTGTATAATGCGTTCATATAATTTTACTACGCTTATAACTGTACGTTCTTTTGAAGATAATATATTCACTACAGATAAAGATTTTATAAAATACTTTAATTTTGTAGAGGGCAATAATAAAGATATGAAAACTAATGAAGCTTTAATAGGTTCAGAAATGGCAAAAGATTATGCTTTATCAGTTGGAGATACTATTGATATAATTTCTGCTGCTGGAAGTTTTGATAAAGGGTTCAGACCTCAAAAAACTACTTTTACTATTAAAGGTATTTATAAAACCGGATATTATGAATATGACAGTAAAATGGTTATAGTTCCTATTGCTACTGGTCAAAAAATGGTTGGATATGATAATGCTGTTACTGGTGTTGCTGTAAAGGTAAAGAATTTCTTTGATGCTGATAAGGTGGCAAATAAAATCAATGAAGATTTAAAAGATTATTATAGTGTTATGCCTTGGATGTTGTTTGATAGAAATTTCTTTCAGGCTTTGCATACTGAAAAATTGATGCTTGCTTTGATACTTTCATTTATAATATTAATAGCAGCTTTAAATATAGCTTCAAGCCAAATAATATTCGTTAAAGATAAAAGACGTGATATTGCTATAATAAAGACTTTAGGACTTAGACCTTCAAATGTTGCTAAAGTTTTCTTTTTGGAAGGTGCTATAATTGGTGTAATAGGTACTGTACTAGGGGTAATATTTGGAATACTTCTTGCTAATTATGTTAATGAAGCATTGGAAGGCATTAGAATAATACTTCAAGTAATAGTTAATATTATATGGTTTATACCTGCCAAAATAGGCGGATTATCAATACCAATAGTTCCTGATTTCTTCCCATCAGATATATATTATGTAAGCGGAGGACTCCCATCTATAATACATATTTCTCAAGTTGTAATGGTGGCTAGTATTTCATTTTTACTTTCTGTTTTATTTGCTATAATACCAGCTTATATTGCAAGCAGATACAAGCCTGCGGAGGTATTGAGATATGAGTGATAATGTTAAAGAAGTTTTAATAAAGATAGAAAATTTAAAAAAGACTTATGTTGGGCCTCCAAAAGTTGAAGTTTTGAAGTCATTAAGTTTAGAGGTTTATAGGAATGAGATTCTAGCTATAACAGGAGAATCTGGAAGCGGAAAAACTACTCTTTTGAATTTGATTGGCGGAATAGATGATATTACAGAAGGGAGTATAAATATATCAGGAAATAATATTGGTAAAATGAATGAAGGTCAATTAGCTCATTTTAGAAATAGTTCTCTTGGTTATGTATTTCAATTTCATAATTTACTTGGTGAATTTAGTGCAATAGAAAATGTAATGATTCCTTCTTTAATGCTTAAATATAATAAAAAGGAAGCTAGACAAAAAGCTGAAATTTTACTTGAAACAGTTGGATTGAAAGACCGTATGGAGCATAGAATAGGGGAACTTTCTGGAGGTGAGGCACAAAGAGTAGCTATAGCACGTGCTTTGATAAATAGGCCTAGTGTTGTATTGGCTGATGAACCTACTGGTAATTTGGATAAAAAGAATGCTGAGTTAGTTAGGGAGCTATTATGGAATATGACTAAACAAACTAATGCTGCTTTAATAATAGTTACACATTCTTCATCTATTGCAAATATGGCTGATAGGAAATTACGTTTAGAGTATGGTGAAAATTTAATAGAATATTGAAATATAAAATATTATAATATAAAATTATAAAATAAATATACATATAGGAATATTAATTTATGGTTATAAAAAAGATAAAAGAGTTTTTTAAAAAAGATGAAAGACCGTTTGATTATGGAGCTGTTACAGAAGAACATAGAAAAAAATATTATTCTCATCCTGAAAAACATCCATATAGAAGAATGTTTTCTTATGCTATGAGGCATAAGAAATTATTTATACCATCTTTTATTTTAAGTGTTGGATATACAATAATAAATATACTTCCTCCGTTTTTTGGACAGATGGCAATAGCTATAACTGGCGGTAAAAGGGTTGATTTATTGGATAAAATTCCTTTTGTAGCGGATTTGACTGCCAAATTTAGCAATTTGAATACAAAGAGTTTAGCTCAGCAATTTTTAAATGTAGATTATATTGGAAACCCTGTTATAATGGCCCAATTTGCTTTCATTATAATAATCGGCTTTATATATGTAATATTCCGTGTAGGTTTTGACTATACTAAAACATTTCTTTTTGCATTTACTGCTCAGGAAATAGGTAAAGATGTACGTGCAGATATGATGAAAGGTCTTCTTAATACTGATATTGCATATTTCAAACAGGAAAAAGAAGGTGATTTAATGAGTAGGGTTATTAATGAGTCTGGATCAATAGAAAATTTCTTGTCTTCTACATTGCCTAATATGGTTACAGTGCCTTTAACTTTAATATTAACATTATGTATGCTTTTAATATTAAATGTTAAATTAACTTTAGCTTGTTTTATTGCTGCCCCATTAATAGCTTTGGGTATAGATAAAGTATCAAAATTAATAAGAACTAGAGTTACAGCTGAACAAAATTTATTAGGGGCTACAACTTCTGTTATACAAGAAGATATAAGAGGAATAGAAGTTATTAAAATATTTTCTAAAGAAGATCAGGAAGTAACTAGATATAGAACTGTATATTCAGAATTAATAAAATTCATGAGAAAAATTTCTTTATTAACTTCTTTAAATAGACCTATGACAGAGCTTGTAATGATAGTTGCTATGCTTATAATACTTGCTTATGGCGGATTTTTAATATTTAAAGGAGAAATGCCTTTTGAGTTTTTATGGGGATTTTTGCTTTATATGTTAAATATATCTACTCCAGTAAGAGATTTATCTGGTATTGTAATTAACTTGCAAAGAACTATGGGTATAGCTAAAAGGGTATTTCAAATAATGGATTTACCAAGCGAGAATGTTGATGACCCTACTAAAAAGGAAATGAAGCCTATAGAGCATTCTATTACTTTTGAAGATGTACATTTTGAATATAGCAAAAGAGGAAAAGAAACTCCTTTTCATTTAGGACCTGTAAGCTTCAATGTTAAAAAAGGCGATGTTGTTGCTTTTGTTGGTAATTCCGGAGGCGGTAAAACCACTTTGATCAGCTTAATACCTAAATTATTTACACCAAGCAAAGGTGTTATAAGATTTGATGGTATTGATATAAATGAATTAAACACAAGAAGTGTAAGAAATCAAATAGGTGTAGTATCTCAGGAAAATATTTTATTTTACGGAACTGTAAGGGAGAATATTTTATATGCTAAGCCAGATGCTACAGATGATGATTTGATTAGAGCAGCAAAAATAGCACATGCTGATGAGTTTATATTGAAATTACCTAATGGTTATGATACACATATAGGACCTAGAGGTGTAATGCTTTCAGGAGGTCAGCGTCAAAGAATAGCATTGGCTAGGGCTGTTGTAAAAAGACCTTCTATATTGATACTTGATGAAGCAACCAGTGCATTAGATACAGAAAGTGAAATGTATGTTCAAAAAGCTTTGAATGAAATTATTAATCTTCAAACTACATTTGTTATAGCACATAGACTTTCTACTATTAAAAATGCAACATATATATGTGTAGTTGAGAACGGTAAAATAATTGAATCTGGTACTCATGAAGAATTGATGAAAAGAGGCGGTAAATATCAATATTTATATTCTTTACAATTTAGAGAGTAATATAATTATTTAATAAATTACTGCTTAAAACTAATTTTGTATATATTTGTAAATATAGGAAATCATTTATATGAGAAAGTTTTCAAATATTTTAGTTACAGGCGGATGCGGTTTTATAGGCAGTAATTTTATTAGATATATTTTTGAAAATACTAACTATTGCGGCAGTATAATAAATGCTGATATGCTCACTTATGCCGGCAATTATTTAAATTTAAAAGATATTGAAAATAAATATAAAGACAGATATTTTTTTGAGAAAATAAATATTTGTAATATAGATGCATTAAATGAAGTATTTGAAAAATATAAACCTGATTGTGTAGTTCATTTTGCAGCAGAAAGTCATGTTGATAGATCTATTTTCGGGCCTAAAGATTTTATACAAACTAATATCATAGGAACATTTAATCTTTTGGAAGTTTGTAAAAGATTATGGAGCAATGATTTTGATAATAAACTTTTTCATCATATAAGTACAGATGAAGTTTATGGTTCTCTTGATGAAAATGGTTATTTTTATGAAACAACAGCATATAATCCTAGAAGTCCATATTCTGCTTCAAAGGCATCTAGCGATCATTTAGTTAGAGCATATTTTTATACTTATAATTTACCTGTAACAATATCTAATTGCAGTAATAATTATGGACCTTATCAATTTCCTGAAAAATTAATTCCTCTTATGATATTAAATATTATTAATGAAAAGAAACTTCCTGTTTATGGTGATGGTAAGAATGTTAGAGACTGGATTTATGTTGATGATCATAATAGTGCAGTATTTACAATAATACATAATGGAAAAGTAGGAGAAACATATAATATTGGCGGAGAAAATGAAATCAGTAATATAGATATGGTAAATATTTTATGCGAGAAAATAGCATTGAAAATGAATAAGGACAAAAATTATTATAAGAACCTTATTACATTTGTAGAAGATAGGGCAGGACATGATAAAAGATATGCTGTTAATTGCGATAAAATAAAAAATGAACTGCATTGGAAGGCAAGCAGAAATTTTAATGAAGCAATAGATTACACTATAGATTGGTATTTAAATAATAGTGAGTGGATAGAGAGTATTCAAAATGGAGAATACCAAAAATGGATAGGTTATAAATATAAATATATTTAATTTTATTTTTCTAATTTTCTTCTTTTGTATCTGTTGCTATACTAAGCTTTGTAAATCCAGCATTTTTTACACTGTCTATAACAGATATTAATATTTGAGTTCTAACATCTTCATCGGATCTTATTTCTACAGGTTTTTCTAATTCACCTTCAGTATTAGCTAATTCTTTTAGGTTATTATCAAGATTTTCTACTTCATAACCATTTATATATTGTTTTCCGTCTTTAGCTATACTTATAACTATAGTTTCATTTTTTTCAGAACCTACTGCAGATGTAGATTTAGGCAGGCTTATTTCTATTTGAGGAGTTTCTACAATAGTAGAACCCACCATGAAGAATATAAGTAAATTAAATACTATATCTATCATGGGGGTTAGATCAATTCCGCTTTTTATATTGAATCTTCTTCTAAATTTCATATATTATTATTCTACTGTTATTGTTCTTACATTACTTAGGAAATGCTGGCCTTTATATAGTATAGATATTTTATAATCGCCTTTTCCATATTCAGCTTTGAAAGTTCTTCCTAATATACTATTACCCATATCTTTTACATCATAGATTATATTACCTATATAAGTTTTATCGTCATCTCCAGTAATTCTAGCTTCTTTATCAGCCATTTCAACAGCAATTTTGAAGTCAGTAAAAGCAGCTTTATTTAATATTCTGTATTTTACAGTTATTTCATCACCATATTTAGCTTGAGGAACAAAGTCTACTGATTCAGCTACTATATCAGCAAATGTTACTGTAACATATACCCCAACACCTCTTTTTACAGCACCAACACCTATAGCATTGAAATTTTTATTTAATATGTTTTTCTTACTGTCAGGTGTAGCCATTAAATTTTTAACTATACTTTCAGCAGCTTTTTTATCTGTAAAAGGAATAACATCTAATTTTCCTAAACTTTCACTAATATTTCCAACCATTTCAGGGTATAGTTTAACTTGTCTTGCTTTAGAATCCAAACCATCTAAATCAGTATTGCTGAAAAATTTATTTTTAGCCATATTATCAGCATGATATAAAGCTAAAGAATGAAGTCTTTGATTATTTGGAAGAGGCGGAAGTGATTGTTTACTTCTTTCTAAATTAATCAATCTAAATACTTCATCTTCAATAGTATTAGCACTCAATATCAATGTTGATAAAAATAAGAAGATCATTATTAAATTTAATTTCTTCATTTTAGTTCTCCGATATTTTTTGTCTATATATATGAACCATATTTTATAATAATATTGTAAAAAATAAAAGATATAAATTAGTGTTTATTTTATAAAATGATTAAATTACTTTAAATAAATGTGATTTTTATTTTACATTTTTATGTTATAACAGTTCTATTACTTAAAGGGGGATATTATGAAAAAATATCAATTATTAGTTCTATTGCTGTTTTCTTTATTGTTTATAAATTCATGCGGAGTACTTGACGGAATTTTAGGTTCTGGCAATAATATTGGTTATGATGATGGTATATTTACTTATTATGATGAATATTCTTCTGCATCAAAGGTATTTTATGTTATAAATGAATATAATAAAGCTGAAAGAAAAAGATTCAGAGTTTATGCTGAATCTGATAATTTAATTGTTTATATAGAAGATGGTAAAAATGTATCAAGAAGTTCTATATCACAAATGGGAAGTATTTTCCATAAAAATTATGCAGATTTAGTTAGTATATACGGCAGTCATACAGATGTTGATGGAAATGGTAAAATAAATATTTTATTATTTTCTATGAATCCTGCTGGTTCTACAACATATACATTGGGTTATTTTTATCCCGGAGATTTAATATTAGGAAGTTTTAATGATGCAGAAATATTATATATGGATGTGGATTTAATGGATAGAATTCCTGATGTTATGTCTGGAACTATATTGCATGAACTTCAGCATTTAATTAATTATAATGTGAACTTAGGTAAAAATATAGACTTATGGCTTAATGAATCTCTTTCTGAATCAACATCAATACTATATAGTCCTGAAACAGCTCAATCAAGAATAGAAGAATTTAATAATATGGGCGGATATTATTGTTTTTATACTTGGGATCTGCCTTTAAATATATTTGCTAATTATCCTTCAGCTTCAGTATTTATGAATTGGCTTTACAAAACAAGCGGTAATGATAAAACTGTATTTAGAGATATAGCAAAATCAACTTATAATAATAGTTATGATAGAGTTCTTAGTGTTGCTTCAAGCAGAGGTATTGCTACTACTTGGGACAGTTTACTATTAAATTGGATAGACGGATTATTAAATTATCAAGTTACAGGCATTAGTCCAAAATTTAGAAATCCTGGTGAAAATATTTCTTTATATCCCGGTGCTTTGGTAGCTTATTATGGTTCTTTAGGAAGTACTCCTAATATTAATTTAGTAACAAGAAAGTTTAATTCTAATATTGAAATAGCTTTGAATAAAGATACATTTGTTGGAGAGAGTCCTACAGCTATAAATATACAGATTCCAAATAGTACTGTAAGAAATATGAATTATAGTTTTGCTAGTCAGAAACCTTATACACCAAAATATAGAAATATATTATTTGGTACTAATGGCGAAATAAAGAAATATTAATTTGTATTAATTATGAAAAGAATGTATAGAATTATATTAAAATATTCACAAGTATTTTTATTTGTATTTTTCTTCTTGTTATTTGCTAAAAAGGAAAATATTACAGGCAGAGTTAGAATAGTTGGTACGGCTATGTTTCCAGATGCAGTAATATCTACAGAAGAAATAGATTATTATTTTGATAAAAAGTTTTTTGAAGAATATGCTAAATATCAAGGACAAATAATAACTATAGAAGCTAAAGTAAAAAAGGAAACTTTATGGCTTGCTGATAAAAGCAGATCATTTGACAGATATACTATTATGTGGGTAAAAAAGAAAGAATAAAAGTAAAATAGTAAGAGGATTAATTCATGTAAATGTTTTAATCCTCTTTTTTGTATATACATAATTTGTATTAAAATAAAAATTCATTGATAAATATACATATTATGATATAATACTTCAATTATAATTATTAAAAACTAAAAACTATGGAGTCATTTTATGAACGTATTGGTAATCAATTCTGGCAGTTCTAGTATTAAATATCAATTATTTGCTATGCCAGAAGCAAAAGTTTTAGCTAAAGGTCTTTTAGAAAAGATCGGTGAAGAAACAAGTGCTTTAAAACACACTGCTGTAGAAAAAGGCAAAGAAAAAAAGATAGAACAAAAAGTACCGGATCATAAAGCTGGTATGGCTTTAATTTTCTCTTTATTAACTGATAAAGAAGTTGGTGTTATATCTGATATGAGCGAAATATCTGGTGTAGGACACAGAGTAGTACATGGCGGAGAAGCATTCAGCAAAAGTACTTTAATAACAGACGAGACTATAAAAGCTATAGAAGCTTGCTGCGATATTGCTCCTTTACATAACCCAGCAGGTTTACAAGGTATAAGAGCTTGTCAGGAAATATTAAAAGACGTTAAAATGGTTGCTGTATTTGATACTAGCTTCCATCAAACAATTCCAGAATATGCTTATATGTATGCTGTTCCACATGAATGGTATGACAAATATAAAGTACGCCGTTATGGTTTCCATGGTACTTCTCATAAATATGTTTATGGTGAATTCTGTAAAGTAAATAACAAACCTAATGCTAATGTTATAGTTTGTCACTTAGGTAATGGTGCTAGTGTTACTGCTGTTAAAAATGGCGAATCAGTAGATACAAGTATGGGTTTAACTCCATTAGAAGGTTTAGTAATGGGTACTAGATCTGGAGATATGGATCCTGCTGTTATTACTTTCATGATGGGCAAAGAAAATTTATCTGCTAAAGAAATTGATAATATTATAAATAAAAAAAGCGGTCTTTTAGGTGTTTCTGGTGTTAGTAATGATATGAGAAACTTAGAAGAAGCTGCTAAATCTAACCCTAAAGCTGAACTTGCTATACAAATGTTCTGCTACAGAGTTAAAAAATATATAGGTTCTTATATGGCTGTACTTGGTCATGTTGACGGTATAGTATTTACAGGCGGTATAGGTGAAAATAGTGCTTATATCAGAGGAAGAATACTTGAAGGTTTAGATGAACTTGGTATTAAATGCGATGCTGATAAGAATGCTAAAGCTAGAGGATGTGCTAATTTTGAAAAAGACGGTGCTCCTATTAAACTTTATGTTATAGCTACTGATGAAGAAAAAGCTATAGCTATGGATACTTATAATATTGCTTTAAAATAATAATTTAAATATCTATTAATATTTATTTATAATAGGGTGTCTTAATTTATTTAAGGCACTCTATTTTTTTATATATACCTAAACAACTATATTTTGTCAAAATTAAAATTATATTTTCTTTTTAATATATGGGGCTTTGCCCACCGCTCTGCGTGCTTACGCAACACCCCGCTTCTTTTGCGACCGAAGGAAGTACTGTAAGTATTGCCACAAAGAAGCTATATCCTCGACAGGCTCGGATACGCTTTGCGAAAGGCTACATTTCGACTTAAATTTAGTAATTTATCTTACATGTAAAACATAATTAGTATGATTTAATACTAATTTTATATTTGCACTTTTTGGTTCTTTGACGAAGTCCGCAGAGCGTATGCGGCGGGAAAAAGAACAACAAAAAATTGACAAAGTTAAAAATTTTTAGTATATACTGAAAATTTTAGAGTTTGTCAAAAAATACAATTTTAAATTTAGGTTATTTGTGGGGACTAGCCCCACCGCTCTGCGTACTTCGTACCCCCAGTTCTTTTGCGACTGAAAGGAGTGCCTGTGGCGTGGCACAAAGAACCTATATCCTCGGCTGGCTCAGATACGCTTCGCGAAAGACTGCATTTTTGACACAAATCTTGGTTTTACTTCGCATTTTAAACAAAACTTAATAATATTTTATACTATTAATAAACAAAAATTCCATTTACAAAAAAGTAAAAATTGACAAAATATAGTTGTTTAGGTATATAAACAAAGTATTGTAATAATTAATACATAATATAAAATCATAAATACTATATTCACAAGAAATAGGAATAAAAATGAAATATAAACCTACAAGCAGGAAAGAATTAAGAGATTTAGTAACAGATGAAAGTATTTACTTGGGCGATATAGATACAAGCTTAATAACTGACATGTCAAACTTATTTGATTTTTTTAATAGAGATAATTATGATGGTATAGAAAATTGGGATACTTCTAATGTAGAAAATATGGCTGGTATGTTTTCTGCTAATAGGAATTTTAATAAAGATATTAGTAAATGGAATGTATCTAAAGTGAAAAATACAGCCTATATGTTTTTCTTGGCTGAAAAATTTAATCAGCCTTTGAATGATTGGGACGTAAGCAATGTTACAAATATGAATAGCATGTTTATGAATGCTAAAAGTTTTAATCAGCCTCTTAATAATTGGAATGTAAGTAAAGTTCAAAGTATGAGCGATATGTTTAATCGTGCTGAGAGTTTTAATCAAAATATAAATGATTGGAATGTAAGTAATGTAGAAAATATGGCTGGTATGTTTTCATCTGCATATAGATTCAATCAGCCTTTATTTAAATGGGATACTTCTAAAGTAAAAGAGATGTCTGGTATGTTTTCATTAGCTTATGCATTTAATCAGTCTCTTAATAATTGGAATGTAAGCAATGTTACTAATATGAGATGCATGTTTATGTTTGCAATAGATTTTAATCGCCCTATTAATAATTGGAATACAAAAAAATTAAAAGATGTAGGAAGTATGTTTTCAAATACATCATCATTCAATCAGAATTTAGATGATTGGAATATTGATAATATTACGGATATGAGTAATTTTAATAAAGATTCTGCATTAGAATTAACTTTTAAATTCAAAATTTATTTATATGCTTTAACTTTAGATAAAGAAGAAAAAAATAATTTATATGATTTTATAAAAAACAATGTCAAAGAAATATACAAAATTATAGAAAACCATAAAAATAAAAAACTTAATCTGCTTAAAAGATATTTAATAAATAATTTTTATAATGAATTAAAAGAGTTAATACCAAATTATATTGAAAGTTTTAATAGTATAGAAGAAGTTTATAATTATATAGATAAAAACTATAATAAAAAAGATGATAAAAAAGTAAAATTTATAGATGATATAAAAATAGAAAATATAGATAAAAGAATAATAAAATATATTTACTTATCATATTTAGAATTAAAAAGAGAAGCCTACAGAATAAAACAAATAGATTATATTATAAATTTGCTTGATAAAAAATCATTTATAAATGCAATTAAAACAATATACACAATCACTAATAAAGAAACTTCTCTCATTATGTATGGAATATATGGAGGCGATGAAGCATTAAGAGAAATTTATAAAAAAGAAAAAGATTCTAAATTATGTTTACTTGTATGTTCTATCAATAAAAACAGTAAATATGCTGTTAATATGCTTTATAATGTGTTTAAGAAAAGTAAAAAATCTGAAGTAAAAGAGATGGCAGAAAGAATAATTCAGGATATAGCAGAAGAAAATAATTTGAGTGTTTATGAATTCGGATTAAAAGCTATACCAAATTTTGATTTTGATAAAAACGGTGAGAAAATAATAAATAATAATCAATATAAAATAATTTTGAAAAACGATTATACTATAGAGTTTTTTGATATCAAAGAAAATAAAATATTAAAACAAATACCTAAAGATTTTGATGATAGTACAAAAGAAGAAATTAAATACATAAAGAAAGAAATTCCGAATATTATAAAAAATCAAAGCAGAAATTTAATAAAAATTTTATTAACAGGTAAAAAGTACGATTTCAATTTTTTCAAAGAAATATTTATTGATAATACAATAATGAATAAATTTGCAATTAATTTAGTTTGGAATTTGTTTGATGAAAATAATAATTTTATAACAACATTCAGATATTCAGGCGATGGAAGTTATACCAACTGCGATGATAATACAGTGAATATAAATAATAATTATTTTGTAAGTTTATCAAGTCCTATAGAAATGGATGAAGAAATTATATCAAAATGGAAAAAACAGCTTGAAGATTATGAATTATCACAGCCTATAATGCAGTTTACAAATATAAAAATAAATAATTTAGAAGAAGCATTAAACAAATTACAAAATATAGAAATAAACTACGGTACAATAAAAGCATTTTCTCAAAGATATGATATGAATACAGAACATAAAAGTTATTACGAAATTAATGGTTATTCTTTTAAAGATTCATATAATAATCAAGAATTTTATATAAGAACAAAAATTATAAATAACGAAACTAACTATGATGAAAAAATAAAAATTAATATAGAGTTTAATAATGCAAGTAATAGATTCATATATACTTGGCTTATACTTTTAATATGGGATTTAAGATTGACAGAAAAGTTTTAATAATTAAAATAATTTGGCTTTGCCTTATTAAAATGCAATATTTATAAGACAAAGCCTAAAATTGATAAACTAATAATTATTCCTCTTTAGCTGATGCTATTTTACTATAACCTTCCCAAGAAAATACGGCCTTTTCTTTATAGTCTGCATATACTTCTTCAACATTGCATATATATAAATAATGATCTCCTGTTTCAATAAATTCTTTTAAATTACATTGTATAGCAGCGGTACTGTGAACTGGAATTTGTATATCGCTTGTAGGTAGTTCCTGCATTTTTATTCCTAATTCTTCTATTTTATTAGTATCTCTTCCACTGCACATACCGCATCCCATAACTATTCCCTTGATATTTTCACTTGGAATTGTAATTATAACTTTTTTATTCTCACGAACCATTTCACCGCTATATGAAGTTTTAGCCATTGCATAAGCTATCATATTTGGATTGTAAGATAAATAAGTGTACCAAGATACTGCAGCAAGATTAGTACTTCCGTCAGGCTTTTTAGTGCATACTAATGCAACAGGATTTGGAGAAGTAATTTTTGATGCTTTTGCTAAATTTATTTTTTCCATGATTAAATACTCCTTAATATTAAAAAATATTCTACATGATAATTAATTGATAATAAAAAACAAGTACGAACAAAAAAGTAAGAAACTAACTTTTAGTAAAGCTATTAATTGGCATATATTGAAAAATTAAAAAAAATCATTATATTTTTATTATCAAATTTATTTTTTAGGAATGTTTTTATGGAAAATAATTTATTAAATATTATTATGAACCGTTCTAGTTATAGAGGAAAATATAAAGATATAAAAGTTTCTAAAGATGATTTAGTAAAAATCATGGAAGCCGGACTTGCTGCTCCTTCAGGATGCAATAAACAAACTGTATCATTAATTGCTGTAGATGATGAACAACTATTATCCGAAATAAAGAATTTGATTGATCCTCCAATATGTGAAACTGCTCCTGCATTAATATGTGTATTGAGTCAGAAAATATATGCATACAGAGATAGATGTTATAGTGTTCAAGATTATTCTGCTGCTATTGAAAATATGCTTTTAGCTATTAAGGCATTAGGTTATGAAAGCTGCTGGTATGAAGGTCATATTACAGATAATGATGATATAGCTTCAAAGATTGCCGAAAAACTTAATGTCGATAAAGAGTATAAATTAGTTTGTATATTGCCTGTTGGATATGCAGATGAAGAAGTAAAATTGAATACCGATAAAAAAACTTTTAATGAAAGAGCTTGGTTTAATGGTTTTAAAAAGTTATAATTATTTATAACTAAATATTATTTAAACAATGGAATTAATAAAATAATTCCATTGTTTATTTTTTATAATTTTGTAATACTATTAGAAATTAACAGTGAAAATTTCTGTGTAATTTACAAAGTCGCTTTTATATAAAGTTATAGAATTAGCTAAAAAAGATGATGCTGTAAATTCTATTTCTTCAATGTTTTCTTTTAATTTTTGATTGTTATATACTCTTTTTAGTCTTGCTAAAGTTAAATGAGATTTAAAATCCTTTCTGTCATATTTTAGATTTTCTATATTATCTAATTTATTTTTTAAAGTTTTTACATAGTTTTCTAATTCTTCACTTACAGCTTTTACAAATATAACATTGATATCTTTGAATTTATTTGTGAAGTAAGAAATATTTTCAAAGTTTATATTAAATGGGGTAGGTGAGGAATTTATCACTTCTTTTTTTATTAACTCTATTTGTTCTTCTTTTATATTATCAAAAAATACTAATGTTATATGCATTTTATCTTTTGATACTTTTTTTAATTCTGCTGTTTTTTCATTTATTCTAAGTATATTAGAATATTTATTTTTAATTTCTTCGTTTAAGTTTAATGCTAAAAATGCTCTCATACTATTATAACTCTATGTTTAATGATTTAGATATTATTTCTTTTGTAACATCTTTGTATAGAATTTTGTTCTGTGTTACATTACCGTTATATTGATTTGTGGCTATTTTATTTGCTGTATTGCTTATTTCAAGCATAGTAACTTTATCTAAATATATTTTTTTATCATCATTATTATATTTAAATGTTATATATAATTTTCTGTTATTCATTATATGATGTTCAAGAGTAAAATAATTATTTTTATAAACTACATTAGCAGTAAACCCGTCTATATTGAATATTTCAGTATTTAATGGAATACTGCCAATATATTTATATTGATTATTTTTTACTATTTGAAATAAAGTATAATAATACCAATATTTATTTTTTAATATTATCATTTCATAGGTACTATTATCTTTGAATCTCATTTTTCTTATCACATTGATTTTTAAATCACTATCTTCTTTTAAATTACCATTATCAGTGAAATAACTTTCATCTATTTTTATAGGATTAGAATCTTGAGCATATATATTAAAAGAAAATAGTATAGTTAATATTAATACAATTTTTTTCATAGCTGATGATTTCCATAAATATATTTATAACTTTTTATATATCAAGACTCAATAATTTGTTTATCATATCCATTGTAACATCTTTATATAAAATTTTGTTTGGTACTACATTACCATCAACTTGTTTAGCGGTTTTTTTCATTTCGTCTGCATTGTTCTCAATAACTTCTATAATCATGCTGGCTTTATCTAAGTATATTTTTTTATCATCGTTATATTTGAATGTTATATACATTTTTAAAGTTGACATAATACTATGCTCTATAGTAAAATAATTATCTTTATATACTATGCTGCCAATAAGTCCTTCTATATTCTGATTAAAACTTTTTAAAGCAATAGTACCAATATATTTATATTTATTGCTTTGTTCTATTTGAAAAAGAGTATAATAGTACCAATTATTATTTTTTGATATTAGCATTTCATAAGACGAATTATCTGTGAATCTTATTTTTCTAATAGCATAAGTTGATAATTTTCTGTTATCCTTTAAGTTTCCATTTTCAGTAAAATACTTTTCATTTACCTTCATTGGCTTTTCATTAATATTTTGTGAATAAAGGTTAAAATAAAATAAAATAGTTAATATTAATACGATTTTTTTCATATGTTATAATCCTCCCAAATTATAATGAAATATTTATATCTTATAAGAGTCTATTTGTCAATATTTATTTAATTAGGTTAAATAAAAAAGCCCAACTTAAATATTTAAGAAGGGCTTTATTTTATACTTAATATATTATTTTTTACGCACCCATATCCATGATGCCTTCATTTAACATAGCATCATTATTCATTTGATCAGGTAAATAATTTGGGAAATCATTAGGTGAAGAAGGTACTGTATTGTTGCCAGGATTAGATCTAGCTTCATATTTTTCTAATATTCTAGCAGCAACATTTGGATCCATCAAACTTAAAAGGTAAGAAGTAGTACTGTTTCTTCCTTCAGCTGCAGCTATAGAATCCATTTCTAATAATACGTCTATGATTAAGTCATCAGAACCATTAGCAGCCAACTGATTAAGTAATGCTACAGAATTTTGAGGAGGCATACTGTTGATTTTATTAGCCAAATCTGTCAATACCAATTGATATTGAGAAGATTCGTCCATAGTTGCTTGATAATTAGACCAAGCATTTAATAGGTTCTGTCTGTCTTGTTCTATTAATTCAGATTGAGTATTTAATTCTAATGCTCTGCTTGCTATTAAAGATTCCTGAGCCTGTAAATCTTTTTCTCTTAAATTGAAAGATTCTCTCATTTTATTTAAATCTTCTCTTGCAAGTAGTGTCATATCTTCTACTCTTTGTTTTTGTGTAAATTTAGTTAAAAAACCCGGAACATTAGGGGCTATTTTATTACGCATTAAAGTATAATAGTTTACAACTCCAAAGATATCAAACATATAAAGTAATGCTATAAATGCTATTAAATTGACTATAGTTAAAATCGCTATTTTTAATCTCATAACCTTTGTTCACCTTAATAATATTTGCTAACAATAATATAGATAAAACAATAATATGTCAACTAGATTTTGTTATCATAATTATTATCGTAATAATAAAATATTTAGTTATCATATTTTTTTGATATAGGAAATAAAATTTAATGTAAATTTATATAGTTCTTCTTAATATAATCATGCTTATATCATCAGGAAGCATATTATTAGAATAAGTTTTTAATTCTTTGATAATACAGTCTTGCATTATATTTACATTTTTATGACAATGTTTAACGAATATCTTCTTTAAGCAGTCATCTCCAAGCATTTTTCCATCATTTCCAAATATTTCATAAGCTCCGTCAGTAAATATAAATAATAAATCATTATGATTGAGTTTAGTTGTTATATCAGAATAGCTGCTGTCTTCCACCATGCCAACTAATGGGCCTTCTGTGTCAATATCAACAGTTGAATCTTTTGAATGGTATATTGGCTTTGGAGCACCGCCAGATGAACATATAAAATCGCCTGTATCATTGTTGTATATAGCATAAAACACTGAAGCAAATAAACTTTTATCAAAATTTTCTTCTATAAAGAAACTATTCAAAGTTTTTATAAATTCTGCCGGCTGAGTATTTTTTGAATCAATTACAGCATGCGAATCAAAAAAAGACTTTATTAATATAGTGAGCATACTTGCAGCAACTCCATGACCTGAAACGTCTACAAGTAATATAGCATACCAACCATCATTAATAGATTTTATTCCAATATAATCGCCTGAAACCTCATTAGGAGCATAATGGTATATAGATATGTCATTTTTGGGAATTGATGTATTTCCATAAGAAAGTATAGTTTTTTGAAGTTTTGAAGCATATTCAATATCTTGTTTTAATATGTTCATATACATAAGATTTGATTCTATTGCTTTTTTTAATCTTATATATGATTTCATTTTTAATAATAAAATATCTGTGTCCATAGATTTTAAGAAAAATCCGTCAGCACCGCATTCGTAAGATTTTAAACATTCGGTTTTATTGTCAGTTGCTGTTAAAAATAGTATAGCTATGTTTTTTAATATGTTATCATTTTTTATATGCTGAGATATACGTCCGGCACCTGCATTAGGAAGCATATAATCTACAAGTATACAATCCGGTATTTTATCATAAGCCATATTTATAGCTTCTTCGCAGGATAAAGCTATATAAGCTAAATATCCTGATTCTTTTAGAAATCTTTGTAAAAAATTTGCATAGTCTATATTGGAATCAACTATTAAAACCTTTTCTGTTAAAATATTACTGCTTTTCATTTTATAACTTCTTAAACTTGATGTACATATCTTCTTGCCTCAACATTGAAGATCAAACCTATAGATATTGAAAAAGTCCAAATAGATGATCCTCCGCTGCTTATAAAAGGCAAAGTTAAACCGGTTATAGGCATCATTCCCACAACCATACCAATATTAATTATAACATGGCATAAAAACATAGCAACAACACCTGATACAATTAAAGCACCTAATCTGTCTTTGGCAAAATATGCTACCATAGTTCCTCTTATAAAGATAACAGCATAGGCAAGAACTACTAATGCACTTCCTATAAATCCCCATTCCTCACATATATTTGAGAATATGAAGTCATTTACCTGCTGAGGTATGAAATTTAATTGCGATTGGCTTCCATTTAAAAATCCTTCACCAAATAAACCTCCGCTTCCTACAGCTATAAGTGACTGTATGATATTATACCCTGAACTTAGCCTTGTTAATTGAGGGTTCATGAATACTAATAATCTTTGTTTCTGATATTCTTTTAATCCTATATCGAAAGTTAAAGCTGCTACCGTACATAAGAATAATACAAAGAATGTAAATGATAATAAACCTACATATTTACTGTTCATATAGAAATTTAATGTTAGGAGTAGGGCAGATACAAAAAGGAATATTCCTGCCAAATAACCTATATATATTCTTTGAGATAAGAAGTTAAAAAGTATATTATCTATATCATCAGACATTCTTTTATATTCTAGGAACATAGGTATTGAAAGCCCTACAACACCAATACTTATTAATGCTATAATATATCTTGTAGGAACTCCGCCGACAAAAAGCATTATAAATACTATAAAACAGTATACAAGTACAGTACCTAAGTCAGGCTGAAGCAATACTAAACCTATTGGTATTGATATAAAAAGACCAGCCAAAGCAAAATATTTAATCTCTTTTATCTTATCACCTATTTGATCCAAATAACCAGCCAAGAAGATAATAACAACTATTTTACCAAATTCAGAAGGCTGCATACCAAATAACCAGCTGCTGCTGCCATTTACTGTAGTTCCTACTCCAGGTATTAAAACTAGAACAAGAACCCCAAGCATAGGTATATATAAAGACATTCTATGTTCAGCTAATTTTGTGTAATTTATAAACATACTTATAAACACCAAAACAAGCCCAGTAGCACAGAAAAATATGAATTTCAAGAACATCCAGCTAGTTTTTCCTGATTCCGGAGAGTATGTAGAAGAATATACCGCTATAGCTCCAGCAACCATTAAAAATATAACAGCTGCTAATATTTTCCAATCGAAGACAAATAATTTTTTTAATTCTTTTTTATCATTCATATTTTATCCTTTCGTCATCATCTTCTTTCTTTTCTTTTTCTTCTTCTTTTTGCTGTTCTCCGTCAATATTTTCTAAAGTTTCTCCATTTTGCTGAGCTTCTGCTTTCATTTTTTCTCTAGCAAGTCTTATTTGCTGATATATATACTGCATTCTAGCATAAATTACATTTCTAGCTTCTACAGCATCTTCACCGCCAAGTATAGAACGAAGCATTGCAGTAGCAATAGGTCCAGCAGTAGTACCGCCACCGCCACCACTATGCTCTAACATAACAGTAACGGCTACCATATCATCAGTAGGTCTTGAATTGTAAGGTCCGAATATTGTAACCCAAGTATGGTCTTTACCTTGAGCGTTTTGTGCTGTACCTGTTTTTGCTGCTAATTTTATATTAGGAGACCAAGCACCGTTTCTAGCAGTACCGCCTGTTACAGCCATTCTCATACCTTCTTTAACTACTGTAAATATGTTCTTATCTATATCTAATTTTTTAATTACTATTTTATCATTATTGTATATAACCTCATCAGTTTGAGAACTTCTTATTTCTTTAACAACGTGAGGTTTGTACATTACACCATCATTAATTATAGCAGAAGTTGCCATGTGTACGGCTATAGGTGTAGCAGACATATAACCTTGACCCATAACGTATTGAATAGTGTCACCGTCCCACCAATATTCACCGATTTTTCTTCTTTTCCAATCAGCACTAGGAACAACACCAACTTTTTCACCCGGTAAATCTATGCCTGTAACATCGCCGAATCCTAACATTTCAGCATATCTTTTAATGAAGTTAGGTCCTAATTCATAAGCCAAGTTATAGAAATATGTGTTGCAAGAATACTGAATAGCTCTGTACATATTGACATATCCATGCTGACCTGTACATCTGTAGAATCTGTTTTCAAGAAGCATACCGCCGCCGCAGAATCTTGTAGTATTAACTCCTATTCTTTTTTCAGCCAATGCTCCAACAGCAGTTACAAGTTTAAATGTAGAACCTGGAGGATATCTACCTCTTATAGCTTTATTCCAGAATGGGTTTGCTGGGTTATTGATAAGTTCTGCATACTTTTGTCTGTCTATTTTACCTATAAATATGTTAGGGTCATACCAAGGAGAACTTACCATAGCTAATATTTCACCTGTAGTAGGTTTTGATACTATTACAGTACCAACTTGACCTTTTATTAAGTCTTCAGCATCTTTTTGTATTTTAGAATCTATACTTAATATAAGTTTTTTTCCCGGTATAGGCTTTCCTATTGCAGGACTTATTGTTTCTTTTACTCTGTTTCTTGAATCTACTATCCATTGTACATATCCGTCTATTCCTCTAAGCTCTTTATCATAGAATTGTTCTACACCTTCTTTACCTATTACGCTGTTTCTTCTGTAGCCTTCAGCCTGTTTGCTTTCAAATTCTTCCTGAGATATATTTCCTATATATCCAAGTACATGCGTCATAGTTTCGCCAAGAGGATAGTGTCTTATAGATTTACTTCCATAATATACTCCGGGATATTCTTCTGATCTTTCAGCCAAATAACTCATTTGAGACATTGATATATTTTCTGATATCTCTACAGATTCATAGCTGTTTTTTGAAACTTTTTCCAAACTTGATTTTATATGTCCTAAATCTATATTGAATACTTTTGATACTCTGTATAGTAATTCTTCTCTTTCAAAATAATTCTTAGGTAAATAAACAGGTATCATATACATTGTGTAGGTTTTGATGTTTTCAGCAACTATAATGCCGTTTCTATCGTAAATTTCACCCCTGTATGCATCTATAGGAATAATTTGTTCTTTATTGTTTCTAGCTAAGCTATCATAATGTTCATTTTCTATTATCTGTAAATAAAATAGCCTTAGCAGAAGCAAAGTTGTTACCAATATTGATATTATGAATACAACTATTAATTTCTTCCTATATTTAAAATCTTCACTTATTATTTTTTTATCTTTGTTTAATTCTATTTCTAAAAAATTCATTTAATAAACCTTTTACCTTTTTAAGAATCATTATTAATATACTAATATTATATTAACAAAAAAATTTTATCAATACTATAAATAACGGTATTTTATATCATATTATTGAGTGCATGTTAAATATTATGTTAATTAATGTTTACTAAAATAATACAATATTTTACATAAAATTTGAATATAAAAAAGCGACTTAAATATATAAATTTAGCCGCTTTATTTATATTTATTATAGTTTTGATATTATTTATTTTTTATTGTTTATATAATTATTTAATTTTTGAATATAGTATGGTATAAATATGAATAAACCCATAATAGATATATAATCAGTAAAGAATAATATTACAGGTTCTTCATAATCAAAGAAAGCAAACTCCACAAGTAAAAACATTTTATTATATAAGCCTCTTTTAATAAATGAAATAATTCCATATAATGCTATTAATGAAGCTATTGCTATAGATAATTGTTTCTTTATATTAATGAATTTTTTACTCATATTTATGAACATACCCCAATGCATTCCCAAATGTGCGGACATAAATATAAATCCCCAAGAGTTTGAAATCATATGAAGTCTTCTTGTGAACATTCCGCTATTATGAATATTGAGAAAACCTAATACCCTTTGAGAGAATAGTATACCGCTTATCATTAGTCCTGCCATACATATAAAAAGCATAGTATTAATAAATGTATTCAATGCTCTGTTAAAACTGTATTTTCCTCTAGGTAAGTTTTTATACCAATGAAAATTTAGTATATGATGCAGTATAAAAAATATAAAAAGTGAGAAACCTAAATATTCATGTATAGCATCGCCCGTAAAATGATATGCCATTAGAGTGAAAAAAAGCAAAGTCATTATTATATCTACTATTATTTTAATTATTTTCTTCATAAATAAGTTCCTCCTTTTTATATAATATAATTGATTAATTTTAGCATATACCTAAACAACTATATTTTGTCAACCGCTAGCTGTGGCACCTTCCCGCACGGTACTATTCCATCTTATCAAATGTCAACTATACGTGCGGCTGATTATTTATTATTCACAAAAATTAATGATTTATCTTACATATAAAATAAAGTTTGTATTATTTAGTACTAATTTGACACTTGCACTTTCGCCGCAGGCGTACTTCGTATGGTTCTTTGACGCTGTCCGCCTCTCGAAACATGCCGACGAAGTCCACATACGGTGTTGGAAGGCGAGAAGCAAAACAGCTGCATTTTTTTACTAAAATTTTGATTTTAGGCTTTATTTAATACATATTCCTAATATATAAAGTCAAAACATTTGTACTTTTTGCAACTTTTTGCTACGGGAAAAAGTTGAATAAAATAAAAATATAGCATTTTACTTTTACAAAAACATTTTATCAATTTTAATAATCCAATTTTCTCACCCAATCCACAACTTTACTTTTTGAATTTTTTACTTCTGGTCTGTATACTCCTATAGGCTCTAATACTTTGCAGTTAGATGGAAGTAATTTTTTTAAATCTCTTATTGTTCTTGAAAGTCCTCCTGTTCCGTGAGTACAAAATGGTATTATAGTTTTTCCTGATAAATCATAGCTTTCAACGAATGTGAATACTGCCATAGGACATGTATACCACCAATTTGGAAAGCCTAAAAAGATAATATCATAATCATCTATATTATTAACTTTGTCAGTAAGTACTGGTCTTTCATTATTATCCCTTTCTTTTCTAGCCTGATTCAAACATTCATCATAATCGCTTGAATATTTATTTTGAGTTTTTATGCTGAATAAATCTCCTCCTGTTTCTTCCTGTATCCAAGTAGCTATTAATTCAGCATTACCCGGAGAAAGTACGCTTGCAGAAGTTTCAGCGTTTACATCAATAGAGGCAGGATTTTCTACTACTGTGTTATCTGACCAAGTGAAATATGCTATTAATATTTTTGAACCGCTTTGAGTATAATTTATATTTACTATTTTATTTTCTGAATTTTCAATATTAGAAACTATGTAATCAGTTTTTATTGTTTTTTCAGAATTATTTTTATTACTGCATGATGATAATATAATTATTGATAAAAGTATAAATATTAAATTTTTCATAAATCCTCCTTAAATAGATTTTATAATTTATGATTAGTATTAAAGTTTTATTTATTGTTTGATAATTCTCCGTACCACCAAGATGCTGTTACTCCGCCGTCCATAAGAAAATCGCTTCCTGAAATAAATGATCCTCTGTCAGTCATTAATAGTTCAGCAACATTTGCCACATCGTCTGGTGTTCCTGCTCTTTTAGAAGGACAAAGATCCAGCATTCTTTTATACATTGCTCCTCTTGGGCCGTTCAATTCATCATTAGCTAATGGAGTGATTATTATTCCTGGACTTATTGAATTTAATCTTGCCCCTCTTTTACCCCAATTACCAGATTCATACATTACTCTAAGACAATTGCATCTTTTTGATAATTGATAAGCTTTTAATGTATCAGAAGCTTTTTCTAGTATAGGCATAGATAATAATTCTTCTGTTGGAGTGGTTGCCAGTATTTTATTTTCTTCATCAGTCAAAGATCCTAAACGATATCCCGATTGAGAAGATATTATTACTCCGCTTCCGCCTTCTTCTATTACTTTGCCGAATTCCTCAAGAAGTACAGCTGTTCCATATAAATCAACTTTTAAAATATCTTCAATAGGTGCCTGAGAAGGTGAAACTCCTGCAGCATTAACAAAATATTTTATTTTTCCTAAGCTTTTTGAAAAATCTATAAGTTTTAAAATTGATTCTCTCGAAGAAATATCAGTTTCACATACAGATGTTTGAAATCCTGAATTGTATAATGTTTTAGCTTCTCTTTCAGCATTTTTTATATTGAAATCAGCAAGTACTATATGTTTTCCTATACCCATTCTTCTTGCTATAGCAATACCTATAGATCCGGCTCCTGTTAAAACTAGAACATCTTTTTTCATTTATATTATCCTTATATTTATTAAATTATTCAAGAACCCTTTCTGATAAGAGTTTTACCATTTTATGATCCTGATGAGAGAAGAAAGAACTTTCATTTTTATCAAGAGATGAAATTAACTTTATGTCGCTGTCATCTAATTCAAAATCAAAAATATTGAAATTTTCTTCCATTCTTTCTTTTCTAACAGTTTTAGGTATTACTACTATGTTTCTTTTTACAAGCCAATTTAAAATTATTTGAGCTGCTGATTTATTATATTTTTTAGCTATACTTAATAATATTTCGTTATCAAACATATTGTTTCTTCCTTCAGCAAAAGGAGCCCAAGACTGCATTTGTACATTATATTCCTGCATAATAGTTTGATAATCATTTTTTTGATAAAATGGATTTACTTCCACTTGATTTACTGCAGGTACTATTTTATTGTGCATTATTAAATCAACCAATCTATCAGCAAAGAAATTGCATACTCCAATGGCTTTAATTTTTCCATTTTTGTATAATTCTTCCATGCATCTCCATTCTCCGTAATAATCACCGAAAGGCTGATGTATTAAATACAAATCCAAATAATCTAATTGAAGTTTTTCAAGAGAATTATTAAATGCTTTTTTAGTATCTTCATAGCCATTTTTTTGTATCCATAATTTTGTTGTTATAAATAATTCTTTTCTGTTTATACCGCTTTCTTTTATAGCATCTCCAACTGCTTTTTCATTTTTATATGAGGCTGCAGTGTCTATTAGTCTGTATCCTGTTTCAATAGCATTTAGTACTGCTTTTTTACATTCATTATAATCTTGAATTTGATAAACTCCAAAACCTAAAATAGGCATTTCTAAACCATTATTTAATTTTACGTATTTCATTTATAAATCCTTTTAAATATTTTTTATATTATTCTAAATTTTTTTCTTTTAAATATTTTTCAAGCAAATCTGCTATTTCTAAGTTGTTTAAATCTGAAAAAGGAAAATGAGTATTTCCATATATTCCAATTTCTGGAAGAATTACAACATTAACATCAGCATTATAAGATTTTAAAGTTTCTTCCCATTTTTTTACTAATTCAACTCTTAATCTCCATTCTTCCAAATAAGGATTATCAGATTTTTCTTTTGGTATATTATCTCCATAATAAATTACTATAGGTATGCTTGCTAATTTTTTGAAATCATTTTCAGGAATTTCTTTTATAGGAAAATATGCAGGCATAGTAATATTAGTAGGTGAAGTATTTTCAGGAAAAGGCAAACTGCATCCGCCAGGCTCATATAAAACTAATGCCTTAACATTTTTATTTTTTATTGCTGTAAAAAATGCAGGACCGGCTCCTTGTGAATGTGCTACTAAAATTCCTTCTCCTATTCTATCAAATAATGCAGATAAACTATCAGATACTACTTCCTCATCAAAATTACCAGTATTAGGAGTAACTTGCTGAAAGTATTGAGTTAAAGTTTCTTCATCATTTTTAAATTGCACATTTTCAAAAAAATCAGGCCAAGAACCTATTCTAAACCAATTAAATAAAGATTGTTCGTCAGGAGTAGGGTTAATAGTTATAGGCACAGAACTTCTTCCAGCTCTTCCTCTCCTTGGCTGATCTACCAAATATACACTATATCCTTTTTTTAAGAAAATATTTTGAAAACCTTCTCTGCCGTCTGGAGTAGTTTCAAAGCTTTTAGCAGATTGTCCGCCTCCATGCAAAAATACTATAGGGTATTTTTTAGCATTAACAGGTATTTGATAAAATGTATATCCATGGTCGCTATGATATGTTTGTCCGTTTGAACTTGGAAATAAAGTATCTTTTTCAAATTCTCCATTTGCCGATGATACTTTACCGCCAAATGTAAAACTTCCTTGTTTATCTATAATAATTTTATTTTGTGTATTATTAGATATATTGCTGCATGATATACTTAATAATATTGTTAAAAACACTAATAATAATTTTTTCATTATATAATCCTTAAAATATTTTTTATTTCCTACTGCCTATTAAATTATAATAAGCAGCAGGAGAATAAAAGTTTTATAATATGTTTATATTTTGAAGCCATGTTTTTATATTATTTTCTGAACTATTAACGCTTCCTCCAGATATGCTTAAACTTTCTAATATAGTTGAATTAGGACATAATGAAGTTATATCGGTAACACTTCTTCCCATTCTGCTTCCACCATGAGTACATAAAGGAGCAATTTTTTTACCGCTGAAATCATGAGTTAATAATAATTGTTTTACTGCCTGCGGAATAGTTCCCCACCAATTAGGGTAACATAATATTATAGTGTCATAGTTAGCTAAATTATTTATATTAGCACTTAACTTTGGTAAAAAATCATCATTTTGTTCTTTTCTTGCCTGATTTACAGTATCATTATAAGAACTTGGATATGCTTCAAGGGTTTTTACTTCAAATATATCTGCCTGAGTAAGATTTTTTATCATATTGGCAGCTGTTCTAGTATTTCCGCCCCAAGAAAAATATACGATTAATGTTTTAGAACTTTGAGCGTTTAAACCTCCTATTAATAATGTGCTTGAAATAAGCAATGACATTAATATTGTTTTTATTATTTTTTTCATTTTGATCCTCCTATTTTATTATTCTTAAAGTTTTATTTTTTTAAATATACACCTATCTTGCATTTTTAATTTTTATTATATTGTTATTATGATAGAGTATAATTAATGTTGTTTTATAATCTTAATTATTTTAGATTGTTAATTATTGTTATAGCATTCAATGTTCTTGGATAGCCTATAAAAGGAAGACACTGAGTTACTGCTTCAAGCATCATATCTTTAGTATTACCCATTGATATATTAGCATTCGCATGTGCTGTTGCCTGAGGTTCTGCTCCTCCTAATGAAATAAGCATTATGAATGTTAAAAGCTCTCTAGTTTTCAAATCTAAACCTGTTCTTGTATAAAAATCTCCGAAACAGTTAGCTGATAAGAAATTCTGTATATGCTTCTGATTAGGTGCGGCATTTGAATGTGCAGCATGTATCGCATCTCCAAATATGCTTACCTGAGTTTCTAATCCTTTATCGAATCTAGTTTGTTCTGTAACTGTTGATTGAGATTCTATAGGAAGCGAAATATTTTTTTCTTTGAATACTTCATTTGCTTTTTCTAATGCTGCAAATACTCTAGGAAATCCAACATAAGGCGAACATTGATATAATGCTTCTTTTATCTCTATAGGGCTGGCTCCAACATTCAAAGCTATTTCCACATGATCTTTTATCATATCAGTACCTTGTGAAGCAGTTAAAGAAACTAATGTTACAAGTTCCCTTAATTTAGGTTCTAATGTTCCATGATTATAAACATCGGCATACAAGAAATTATTGAATATGCTTTCTAAATCTGCATCATTAGTTTTAGTTATAGATGCTTCTCTTTTTAATAATTCATTATATTTGTTTTTTGCTTTTTCTGTCATAGTTAAACTTTCTCCTTTATTTTGTGAATTTGCTATGCATGAAAATACTATCACTAGGATAGATAAAGATAAAATGATTTTTAATGTTTTTTTCATTAATAACCTCCTTAATTTTGTATTAATTTTTTAATATTTTAATTTTAATAATTGCTTTATAAAGTCAGCATCATCATTAAGAAATATTATGTTTTTATTATTATCCAAAGTTTTTATAATATTCATATCATTATCATCTAATGTGAAATCGAATATTTTAGAGTTTTCTATTATTCTTTCTTTGTGTATACTCTTTGGAATAATAGGTATATTTCTTTGGGTGAGCCATCTTAAAATAACTTGAGCTACAGTTTTATTGTATTTTTTGCCTATACTTTTTAATATTTCATTATTGAAAATATTATTTTTTCCTTCAGCCAAAGGTCCCCAAGATTCTAATGTGATATTATATTCTTTCATTAAATCCTGATCTTCCCATCTTTGAAAAAATGGATGAGTTTCTATTTGATTAATTGCAGGCATTATTTTATTATGTGCTGCAAAATCAATTAATCTATCTTTATAAAAGTTGCAGCATCCTATAGCTCTTATATATCCAGACTCATATAATTCTTCCATTGCTTTCCAAGCTGCATAATAATTACCGAAAGGCATGTGAAGTAAATATAAATCTAAATAGTCCAATCCTAATTTTTCCATAGATATTTGAAATGCTTTCTTTGCCTTATCATAATCAGCATCCTGTATCCATAATTTAGTAGTGATAAACATTTCTTTTCTGTTAATTCCGCTTTCTTTTATGGCATCTCCAACAGCTTTTTCATTAAGATATATTGATGCTGTGTCTATATGTCTGTATCCTGCTTCAATGGCATAAAGACATGCTTTTTTGCATTCCTCATAATCTTCTACTCTGTATACTCCAAATCCTAGAATAGGCATTTCAACATTATTATTTAATTTTATAGTATTCATAATGTCTCCGTTTTTTATAAATATTATTGTGTTATTATTTTAATTCTTTTATAACTTTGGCAGGATTACCTCCAACTATAGTATTGCTTGGTACATCTTTATTTACAACAGCACCGGCAGCAACTATTGAGTTTTCTCCTATAGTAACGCCTGGAAGTATTATGGCTCCTGTTCCTATCCATACATTTTTCTTTATTGTTATTTGTTTTGGAATTAATATATTTCTATTATTAAAATCATGATTTGGTGTTATTATGCTTACATTATGTGCTATTTGTACATTGTCTTCTATAAGAACTCCTCCAATATCCATTATAGTGCAGTTTTTATTTATAAATATATTTTTTCCAAATTCCACATTTCCTATATCTATATGAAAGTTTTGCATTATAATTACAGATTCATCTAAATTGGTTTCAAAAATTTGATTTAGAATATCTCTGTTATTTTTATATGCTTGAAAAGTATTGTTATACTGCCATAATAATTTTTCTGTTTCCTGCATTTTATTCCCTATGTTTACAAATTCTGCAGAGAACATATCTATAGTTTTTCCTGATTTATAATCTTTTAAAAATTCTTTTATACTCATAAAATTATCACTCCTATTGTTTATTAATTATTTGTTAATTTTAGCATTGAAGTTAACTCCAATGTCAATAGTAAAATTATAATTTTCTTATCTCATTACATTTTTTACAAACTTGGTATTTTTAATTTACTTTTTCAATACGTATATCAAAATCTCCTTTCATATTTGAAAGTTTTGATATATCTGATGCATTTTCAAATTTTCCTAAATAAATTAAATTATTTGAATATCTAAAATTTTTATAAAATATAGCAATGTTACCCCAAGGAGCATAATAAGTTATATCTCCTGCTTTAGGATTTATTCCGTCAGGTTCATTTTGAGTATTTAGTTTTTTACTTAAATAAAATATTTTTTCTGTGCTGTTATAATCTTCTGCCTTAATATTTAAAGGAAGTAACGATAAAAAATCATTTCCTGCTTTTGAATTTGTTATTACAGCATAGATTTCATTGCTGCCAAAAGTTAATTTTATTCTTGTGTTTTGAGCAAATGCATTCATAGTGAATAATCCTGTAAATAATATAAAAGTTATAATAATTTTTTTCATAAACTTAAAATCCTTTATTATTGATTTGTATAGCTGTAATATTCTTCATCAGTAACATGTTTCATCCAAGTAACACTGTTTCCATTTGAATCTCCTGTTATAGCAATATGTTTCATAGGTGAATTAGGAGAAGCACCATGCCAATGCTTTATATTAGAAGGACAATATAAAGTATCTCCGGCTCTAAATTCTTGTATAGGCTTTCCTTCTTCTTGAGTAAGTCCTATGCCTTCAATAACTATTAAATGCTGTCCTGCAGGGTGGGTATGCCAAGCACTTCTTGCTCCCGCCTGAAATGTAACATAAGCTACAGAAAATTTTGAAGTTTCATTTGGGGAAGTTATAGATTCTACTTCAACATCTCCTGTAAAATAGTCAGATGAACCTTTTGATTTTTGTCCTTCTCCATTTTTCATTAAAATTGTATTTGTAGGTGATGCAGTATATGCATATGTATTAGCAGCATTATTTGTATTATTTGAATTGCATGATATTACTGCAATCAAAACAAATAAAATTAATAAAATGTTTTTCATTTTTTCTCCTTTTTGTGTATTAATAAATTGTTTTTATGATTGTATTATTGAAATTAATTCCAATGTAAAATTTTATGATCAATTAAAAAAGTCTTTTTCTTCTAGCTTTTTGTTTAACATTTCTAATTTCATTTTCATTTCATTAATATGTCTTTGCATAATATCTCTTTCATTTATTAGTATTGATCTTCTTTCGTTTAAAGTGTTTTTTCCTTTTTTGTATAATTTTATATATTTAATTATTGAATCTAATGATATTCCTAGATCACGCATTGATTTTGAGAATTTTATGCATTGTAAATTATAATCATTGTAATTTCTTATACCGCTTTTATTTCTGCTTATTTCAGGTATTATTCCTATTTTTTCATAATATCTTAAAGTGTCTTTTGATAAACCTGTTAATTCGCTTACTTCTGATATAGTCATAATATTCTCCTTTTTTCTTTGCTTTATGTAGTAATTTTAAGTTATTATTGAAATATATCAAATACTTATATCTTATAATTAGTTATACTAAAAAGGTATTGCTATATAATGCTTAATATGATATTATAAAATAAAAATTAATTGGTATAAAAAATGGATATAAAGTCTTTAACATATTTTTTAACTGCTGCCAGAGAGGGAAGTATTACTAAAGCAGCGAATTCTCTTAATTTAACACAGCCTAATTTATCAAGACAAATAAATAATTTAGAAAAGGAAATTGGAAAAAAATTATTTATAAGAAGCAACTATAGTATAAAACTTACTTCCGATGGTGTTTTACTTAAAAAGAGAGCAGAAGAAATTATTGATATGATAGAAAAAACTAGAATGGAGTTTAAATCTTCTGACGATGTTATAGCAGGCGATATTTACATAGGTTGTGCCGAAACTTATTATATAAAATTAATTGCAGATGTGATAAAAGGTCTTAGACAGTCTTATCCTAAAATAATATATCATATTCATAGCGGAGCATATTCTGAAATAACAGAGAAACTTGATAAAGGACTTTTGGATTTTGGAATACTTATAGGCGATATAGATTTATCTAAATATGATTATATAGATATTCCTTATAAAGAAGTTTATGGTTTATTAATGAGAAAAGATTCCCATTTATCTAAAAATAAATTCATAGAAAAACATGATTTATTTGATATACCTATAATGTGTCCAAAAATATTTTTTAATAATAAAATACAGACTTCAAAATTTAGTGAATGGATAGGAAATGATTTTGATAAATTGAATATTATATTAAGTTATAATTTGATTTATAATGCAGCATTAATGGTTGAGGAAGGTATAGGATATGCTTTAACTATAGATAAATTAGTTAATACAACTAATACAAGCGATTTACAGTTTATACAATTAAATCCAAGATTAGAAATAGAATTGAGAGTAGTTTGGAAAAAGAATCAAGTATTTTCAGAAGCTTCAAAAATATTTTTAGAAGAATTAAAAAATAAATTATGAGCGTCTTATTTATAATAATTATAAAAGGCACTCATAATTTTTTATCACTTTTATTAATTATTTATTCTTTTTATAAGCATTATATTCTTCATCAGTAACATGTTCCATCCAAGTAACATTGTTGCCGTCTTTATCTCCAGTGATAGCAATATGTTTCATTCTGCATTCAGGCGAAGCACCATGCCAATGTTTTTTATCTTTTGGACAGTAAAGAGCCTCTCCAGCATGAAACTCTAAAACTTCTCCGCCTTCTTCTTGAGTAAGTCCTATGCCTTCAACTACTACTAAATGCTGTCCGCAAGGGTGAGTATGCCATGCTGTTCTTGCACCTGCTTCAAATGTTACATAAGCTACAGAGAAATGTGAATCTTCATTAGGCTCTGTAAGAATTTCTACTTCAACATCTCCTGTAAAATATTCTTTTGCTCCTTTGAATTTTTTACCTTCTCCATTTTTTATAAATATAGTTTTTTCTGGTGATTTTGGATATTCATAATCTGACATTTTATTTCTCCTTTTTGATATTATTAATTATTTTATTTTTATAAATATATCTTTAATCCATTTCTTTATTTCATTTTCAGCACTTGATGCAGAACTTCCGTATACGCTTAATATTTTAGCCACTTGTTTAGATTTTGATTCTTTTTCTATATCTCTTTTAATGCTTCCTGACCCTCCGCCTCCATGAGTACAGAAAGGCATTATTATTTTATTAGAGAAATCAAAACTATTCAAGAATGTATTTACCGGAGGCGCCATAGTATTCCACCAATTTGGGCTTCCTATAAATATAACATCGTAATCATCTATGCTTTTTATATTGTTTTTTAATTTCGGCTTTATATTACTGTTTATATCTCTTTTGGCTTCGTTTAAAACTGTGTTATAACTTGGGGAATATGCTTTTTCTGGTTCTGTATAGAAAAAATCTATTTCAGCATTTGAAAATTCTGATTTTATAACTTTTCCTATAAACTCAGCAAGTTTTTTAGTGTTTGATGAATGTGAATAATATGCTATCAATGCTTTCATTTTAAATTCCTATTATTGTTATCATAAACTCGCTTTAAATTAGCTAATAACTAAAGTTATTAGCTGCTCGTTTATTTTTATTATTGCTTATTTTATTTAATATAATTATTTTTTAACAAATTAATAAGTATTTACTATATTTTATAATTTATACTAGTCATTACAAATAATTAAAATAATAAACAAATTTTTTATAAAATATAGTTTTTTATGTTATACTAAAAAAATTAAGTTTATAAATTTTTTGTTGTTCTTTTTCCCGCCGCAAAAAGAACCAAAAAGTGCAAGTATAAACTTAGTACTAAATAATACTAAGTTTTTTTACATGTGATATAAACTATTAAGTTTAAGTACACCTTTCCAAAGGCACGCAGAGTGAAGGTGGACTTTGGCAAATATAGCCTTTTTGCTTCTTTGTGGCAATACCACAGGCACTCCCTGCGGTCGCAAAAGAAGTGGGGTATGGGGCAAAGCCCCAATTATAAATTATAAAATACTCCTTAGTTTGTTTTGAAACAAGTATAATATTATAAATACAAAAAATATTATCTGCCTACTATCTCCAAATGTTCCTTCGGATATCTTTCTCCTTGTATAGTTATTTTTGATATTGCTTCATTTATTTTATTTAATTCTTCATCAGTAAACTCTACATTAACAGAGTATATATTTTCTTTTAATCTTTCTATTTTTCTTGTTCCCGGTATTGGTACTATAAATGGTTTTTGATACAATACCCAAGCTAATGCTATTTGTGATTTTGATACATTCTTTGTTTTAGCAATATCTTCTAAAATATCAATCAATACCTGATTTTGCTTTAAATTTTCTTTTTGGAATCTTGGTACAGAACTTCTAAAATCATTTTTTGAAAACTCTGAATCAGCATTGAATCTTCCAGTTAAAAATCCTTTGCCTAATGGAGAGAAGGGAACAAAACCAATATTTAATTCTTCTAATAATGGTATAATTTCTTTTTCCGGCTCTCTCCAAATCATAGAATATTCGCTTTGTATGGCTGTTAATTTACATACTTTATCAGCTTTTTTTATAGTGTTTGCTCCAGGTTCTGAAATGCCCCAATGTTTAATTTTTCCTTCTTTTATTAATTCTTTCATTGTGTCTGCCACTTCTTCTATAGGCGTATTAGCATCAACTCTATGAAGATAGTATAAATCAATATAATCAGTTCTTAATCTCTTTAATGAACCTTCTACCGATGTTCTTATAGTTTCTTTTTTGGCATCTAATACAGGTTTTCCATTTACTGTTTTTATGCCGCATTTTGTAGCTATTACAACTTTATCTCTGTATTTTTCTAATGCTTCGCCTACAATTTCCTCATTTTTATATGGGCCATAAGCTTCTGCAGTGTCAAAGAAATTAATACCTAATTCTACAGCTTCATGTATAAGAGATATTAATTCTGTTTTATCATAATTTTCATCATATACTACACCGTATCCCATACAGCCTAAGCCTATTGCAGATACTTCCAAATTTCCAAGCATTCTTTTTTTCATTTTATACCTCCTGAAATTTTATTAATAAACTATTTTAAATTGAATAATTTTAAATCTTTAATACCAATCATGTTTTTCATCGCGGTTCAATTCTGATATTCTTTTCATATCATCATCACTTAATTCAAAATCGTATATTTCTGTATTTTCTATTATATGTTGTCTGTTGCTTGATCCAGGTATTACAATTACGCCTCTTTGTAAATTCCATCTTAATATTATTTGAGCAACTGATTTATTATATTTTGCTGCTATATCTTTTAATACTTTATCATTTAAAAGTTCTTTTTGATGTCCTCTGCCTCCCAATGGATACCAGCCTTGAACAGCTATACCCAAACTTTGAATATATTCTATTACTTCAGTATCCTGATAGTATGGGTGTATTTCATTTTGTACTAAAGCAGGAATTATATTTATCTTTGGAATAAAATCTTTTAATTCCTTTATATACCAATTAGAAAGTCCAACAGAACGAATTTTTCCTTCTTTTATAGCTTTTTCTATAGCCTTATATGCCTCAACATCATTATTTCCAGGGTGATGAAGAAGCATCATGTCAATATATTCTACATTTAATTTTTTTAATGCATCATTGATAGCTTTTTCTGCATTATTATATTGATTAGGATATAATTTTGTAATGATAAAAATATCTTTTCTATCAATTTTAGAATCTCTTACAGCCTTTCCAACTTCTTCCTCATTATTGTATATGTATGCAGTGTCTATCAATCTTACACCGTTTTGTAAGGCATAAAGAATAGAATTATAGCAAACATCATTTAATAAACTATAGGTACCGATTCCATTTAAAGGTATTTCATATCCGTTATTTAGTTTAACAGTTTTTGTATTGAAATTAAAATTGCCTTTCATATTATTTGCCTCTGCTTTATTATTAAAAATTAGTACTGTCATAAAAATCAATAAAAAACTTATAAAAATATTTTTCATCATTTATCCTTTTATAAAATTTAAACCTATCATGTATTATCAAAATAATGCAGTAACTTTTCAAAGATGAAATTTATATAACAAAATTATAAGCTATTATATTTTATAATTACATAAATATTTTACTGTTTCAATATCAGTATGAGATAAGAATAAACTTTGTTTAGTATCAAGTTTATAAATTTCTTTCATATCATTATCATCTAATTCAAAATCAAATACATTGAAATTTTCTATTATTCTTTCTTTGTGTACGCTCTTTGGTATAACAACAACATTTCTTTTTATAAGCCAATTCAATATAACTTGTGCCGCTGTTTTATTATGTTTCTTTGCTATAGACTGTAATACTTCATTAGTAAACATATTATTTCTGCCTTCAGCAAATGGTCCCCAAGATTCTATTTGAATATTGTACTCTTTCATAAGTTTGTTATCTTCTTCCCTTTGGAAAAATGGGTGAGTTTCAATCTGATTTACCATAGGAGCTATTTTATTATGCATAACAAAATCCAATAATCTGTCAGGATAAAAATTGCATACACCTATAGCTTTAATTTTTCCTTCATTATATAAATCTTCCATAGCTCTCCAAGATCCGTAATAATCACCGAAAGGCTGATGTATTAAATATAAATCCAAATAATCTAAACCTAACTTATTCATAGAAACTTCAAAAGCCTTTTTAGCATTATCATATCCAGCATCGCTTATCCATAATTTAGTAGTAATAAATAATTCTTTTCTATCTATTCCGCTTTCTTTTATAGCATCACCAACAGCTTTTTCATTATTATATGCAGAAGCTGTATCTATTAATCTGTATCCTGCTTCAATGGCATTTAGTACAGATTTTTTACATTCTTCATAATCAGGTATTTGAAAAACTCCGAATCCTAATATAGGCATTTCAAGTCCATTATTTAATTTTACTTGTTTCATACTATAACTCCTATTGTTGCTATCAATAAACTCGCTTAAAACTAGCTAATAACTAAAGTTATTAGCTGCTCGTTTATTTCTATTGTTGCTATCAATAAACTCGCTTAAAACTAGCTAATAACTAAAGTTATTAGCTGCTCGTTTATTTCTGTTGTTGCTATCAATAAACTCGCTTATTCAATTTATCAAGTTTAATATCAATTATTTTCAAATTATAGCATTAGAGTGCACTCCAATGTCAATAGTCATTTTAATAATTTTTTAATTATTAATACTAAAAGTTATTTGTACACTTCCTCTGCCGAGTGTATCTTTAAGTCCAGATGTATTTTCTATATATCCTATTTTTGTATAACTATAAGATGTTGAGAAGTTTTCATAAAAAAGAACTAAACAATTACTGCCGTATAGCATAAAGTCGCCTGTTTTTATGCTTCCAACTCTTGATGATTGTGTTGTAAGGTTTTTACTCAAATTATGATATTTTTCATTAGCATTTAAATCATTCATAGTTATTGTTAATGGCATCATAGCTAAAAAATCTTTTGCTGTTTGATTATCATAAAGTATTAATTTGTACTCTTTGTTATTGATTTTTAAATTAATAGATGTATTTAATGTTTTCATATATGTATTATCTCCATATACTGAATTGCAGGCTGTCATTATAAAAAGAAAAAAAGTTAATAGTATTTTCATATTTAATCCTTTAATTATATTAATTATTTTTAGATAGTCTGTTTTCACATTCTCTCATTTTTGTATCATAATTTTGTATTTTAAAGTCTAATTTTTCTAATGTTTCTTTAAGTTCATTTATTCTATTTACTATTGTTTCTCTTTGATCTATTAGTAATTGTTTTCTTGCTTCTAATGTGGCATCTCCTTTATTGTATAGTTTTATATATTCTATCAATGATTCTATACCCATTCCGGCACTTCTCATATATTTAGCAAATTCTATCCAAGCTAAATCATGATCAGTATAATTTCTTATTCCGCTTTCGCTTCTTTCTACCTCAGGAATTATTCCTATTCTTTCATAATACCTTAATGTATCAGTGGATAATTCCATTTTTTTGCTGACTTCTGCTATTGTCATAATTTTATCCCCTTTATGGAAACTAATAATGTTATAAAATTGTTCATTATTGTTAATTTATAGCGAAATTATAACATTGGAGTGCACTCCAATGTCAACATTTTTTTATATTTTTTACTTTTTTTATTTTGTACTGATTTATTATTAATAGTTGACTTTATACTATAATTTAGTATAATTTCTAAAAGTAAAATTATGATTTTTATATTAGGAAAGTTATGTCGGATTTATGTTTTAGAGTGCTGGATTGGGACTTTTTTGCTCCAGATATGGATAAAAAGTTTATATTAGACAATATAAATAATGATATAAAAATTACTTATGGCGATACTAATCCAGATTTAGACTTTATACCAAGGGCACAAAAAAGAAGGCTTAGTCAAATAACTAAATTATCATTTGAATCTGTAAAAAATATAATAAAAGAAAATGAACAAATGCCTATATTTTTTGTATCAAAATATGGAGAAATAAAGCAGCAATATAATATTTCAAAGAAGATAGTTACAGAACATGAGGTTTCTCCGGCTCTTTTCAGTTTTTCTGTTTTTAATACTGCGGTAGCACAGCTTACTATATTTTATCAAAATCATGAAAGAGCTATTGCTGTTACTTGTTATGATAATTTTATAGATACAGCACTTGTTCAAGCTATGGCTTTTTTAAAAACTTCTAATCATAATGAAGCCCTTATAATCATAGCTGATGAAAGATTACCGGAAAGTTATGAAGAAATATCTAAAGACATTAATTATTCTTTTGCATGTTCTTTTCTTATATCTAAAGACAATCCTAATATTTGTATTGATATGTTAGAAAATGACACTAAAAAAGATGAAAATTCTATTATAGATTTTATAAAATTTATATCAACAGACAGTACTAATTTGAAATTGGGTAAAATCGAATTAACAAAAAGATGATTTTCTATATTTTTAGATAATAATTATTTTAAGGAGAATTATAAAATGAGTATTGAAGACCAAATAAAACAAATAGTGATAGAAGCAGCAAATTTAGAAGGTATGACAATAGATGATATAGATACTGATGCTCCATTATTTGGAGATGAATTAGGTCTTGATTCTATAGATGCATTAGAGATAGGTGTTGCTATTAGAAAGAAATTTAATATAAGTTTTTCTGATATAGAAGAAAACAATAAAAAACATTTCTATTCTGTTGCAACTTTAGCTAAATATATAAGAGAAAATTCAGATAACAAATAAAAACAATATTATGAGAAAATTAAGCAATACAAATTTTTATTTATTAAAAGATTCAGAGGATATTTTTCTTATTCATAAGGAAAATAAAAGTTTTATAAAGTATAAAGAATATGTAAATGATATAGTAAAATGTTTGGAATATATTTCTAAATATAAAGAAGATACTATTACAGTATTTATTGAAGATACTTATAGATTTATTTCTATTATTACAGCAGGATTTATACTTAAAAAAAGGGTTAATGTTTTGAATAATAATAGCCCTAAATATGTTGAAAGCATAGTAGACAATACTATGGTTTATATATCCGATACTGAAAAATCTGCTTTTAATTTAGACGAAGTATTTAACAGCAGTACTAATGATAAATGGTTTGATTTGCTTAAAGAAACTATTATTGATGAAAATGTATTTATCAATTTTTATACATCAGGTTCAACAGGTCACCCTAAACTTATAGAAAAGACTTTAAAGCAATTTGAGGCAGAAGCTACTAAAATAGTTAATCAATTTACTGATGAAATAAAAGATTCTGTATTTTTATATACAGTTCCTCATTATCATAGTTATGGTTTTGTATTTGCTGTGTTAGTTCCATATATGTTGGAATTAAAATGTATTAATAACAGAATAAATTATTTAGAAACTATGAATAATTTTGCACAGTACGATAAGATTACAGTAGTAACAACACCA
Organism: uncultured Brachyspira sp.; assembly: GCF_944390845.1. GTDB lineage: Bacteria > Spirochaetota > Brachyspiria > Brachyspirales > Brachyspiraceae > Brachyspira > Brachyspira pulli. Next base: position 15,508 of record NZ_CALXRM010000015.1, on the reverse strand, counting down.
GCATTCTTAAAGAGAATAGATAAATCTTCATTGAAAATAAAATCCAAATGGTATTTATTTTCATCTACAGGAGTACTTGATAAAAGTGTTAATGATCTTTGTAAAGAGGTGTTTAATACAGATGCTACAGAGATTTACGGAAGTACTGAAGCTGGTGCAATGGCTTTTAGAAGAAGAAGCGAAAATGAATTATGGACAAGATTAAGCGTTGTAAGTTTGAAAGTTGATGAGAATGGAAGTATAGAATGCTGTTCAGGTTATACAGGTGATAATATCTGGATACATGTCGGCGATGTTGTTAATATGAAAAATGAAAATGAGTTTGAACTTTTAGGAAGGGAAGACTCTATTGTAAAAATTGAAGGTAAAAGAATAAGTGTTCAGCAAATAGACAGACAAATTTTACAGGATAAGCATTTTAAAGACAGTTATACTATATATTGTAAATCTGAAAAAAGAGAATATGTTGTTTCTTTTGTAGTTCTTAATGGAAGCAATAATAATATTGAAGAGATGAAAAAATATACTATTGAGTATTTAAAAGGATATTTTGAAACTGTTGTTTTACCTAAAAAAATATATTTTGTAGACAGTATTCCAAGAAGCGAGATTGGAAAGGTAGACAGAAAAGCACTTGATGCTATAATGCAAGGAAATTAAATTGTATAGTGATATTGCTAATTATACTATAGATGAACATACTCAAGATATGTTTAAAGTTAAGCTTTTTATAAGTGAAAATTTGCCTTATTTTGACGGGCATTTTGAGAATTTTAAACTTTTGCCTGCTATAGCTCAAGTAAAGATTGCTGTTGATATATCTAAAAATCTTTTTAATAGAGATTTTGATATCAATAGACTTTTAAAATTAAAATTCGTAAATATGATTTTTCCAAATACAAATGTTACCATAGAATGTCATTGTTTGAATAATATACTTTCTTTTAAGATATATGATGAAGATAAAAAATATTCAGACGGCAAATTGTATTTTGCTTAGAGGTTTTATCTTATGAGTCATTGGAGTGAGGAAAAAGAAATAGGCAATAGGTGGAAGGCAGTATTTTCTGCTTTTGTTTATAAAATATTAGGAAGAATGTTCATAATAATATACCTAATACCTATAAGTATTGTTTATTTTTTCTATTCTAAAACCAGAATGCAGGCTTCAAGAGATTATCTTAGAAGAATGTCAAAATATAATAAAAAAATAAAGTCTAATTTTATTTGTTCATATAAGCATTTACTTTCATTTGTAGTTTCTATTTCAGAAAAAATAGCAGCTTGGAATGGAGATATACCTATAAAAGATTTGATAATAAAAACTAAAGATGATTATGAGAAAGTTATTGAATTGCTTAATAATAAAAACGGTATGATAATATTATTTTCTCATATAGGAAATGTTGAGCTTTTAAAGGCATTGGCTGTTATTAATGAAGGCAATCCTATTAAAAATTATAAGATAAATATAATAATAGATTCTAGAGTAAATAAAAATGTTAATATATTAATGGGTGAAGGTAAAAATAATTCATTTATAGATTTTATTGATGCTTCCAATATAGGACCTGAAACTATTATAAGTATTGAAAATAAATTAAATAATGGTGAAATAGTAGCTATAGCAGGTGATAGAACTTCTAATAAAACAGACAGAGTAAATTATATAAATTTTTTAGGGGAAGATGCTCCTTTTCCATGCGGTGCTTTTTTGATTCCTATACTTCTTAAATATCCTGTTTATTATTTCTTCGCTTTAAGAGAGAATGATAAAATACTTTCAAAGAAATATAATTTTTATATACATTCTTCAAAAATAAAGTTGGATAGTGAAGAATCAAAGAACAGAAAAAGAAAAAATGAACTTATATTAGAATTAACTAAAGAATTTGCTTCCATTATAGAACAAAAAGCTATAGAATATCCTTATCAATGGTATAATTTCCATGATTTTTGGTATAAGGGGAATTAATTTATGGGTAAAAATACAAATAAAAAGATTTATTTAGAGAATGATTATTATATAAAACCTTCTTTCTATGATTTAGATCCTATGGGAGTTGTTTGGCATGGCAATTATATAAAGTTTATGGAGCAGGCTAGGGAGGCTATGCTTGAAATTATAGATTATAATTATGATATTATGACTGCTAAAGGTGTAATGTGGCCTATAGTAAAATTGGAAGTAAAATATATTAATTCTATTAAATTAAATCAAAAAGTGAGAATTCATACTGCTTTAATAGAGTATTTAAATGGTATGAAAATAGAATATACTTTTTATGATGAAGATAATAAGGTAATATCAAGATCATCTACATTGCAAATGCCTATAGATTCAGAAACTAGAAAAGGTTTTTTAAATAGTCCAAAAGATTTTATTGAAAGAATAGAAAGAATTAATAATTAAATATAAAATTTTTTTTACAATTTTTGTTTTTATTGTATTATATATCATACTATATAAATAATATTAGGAAGTGTAAAATGAGAAAAATTTTTATAATATTTATTGCAATGGCTTCTATTTTATTATGCCAAGTTAAAGACGAATACAAGAACGCTAAACTTTTAAAAGGTACTTATACACAAATAGTTACACAGAAAGGAAGAAGTTTTGAATCTTCAGGGGATTTCATTGTTGCAAGCGGTTATGGTATATGTTGGTTTACTAAAAGCCCTAAAGAATCAATCACTGTTATGGGAGATAAAAATGTTACTCAGATACTTCCAAACGGTAAAAAGAAAGTTATGGCAGATTCAAGTAATGCTATGTTTTCTCAAATAGCTAATATAATAAAATCAATATTTACTTATGATGAAAAAACTATAAAAGATTCTTTTAATCATACTTCTGAAAATGGAGTTACTGTTTATACTCCTAAAACTGAGGAATTAAAAAAAGTAATAGACAAAATAGAAGTTAGTTTTGCTTCTGCCGGTTATATAGAAAAAATAAAAATGTATTCTTCAAATAATAGTACAACTGAATATATAATGAAAGTTTTATCAAAATCTAATTCTTTAACTCCTGAGGAGACAAAATATTTTGAGTAAGAGAAAATTTTTAATAGGTTTATGGATATTTTTTCATTTATTTGCAGTTGCTGTATTCATAATAAGACATGATAAAATAGCAAAGATAGATACAAATTTTTTATCCATAACACCTAAATTTCTTGAAGATAAAGATTTTCAAAAACCATTAGAAGATTTCTTTCTAAAAAATTCAAGCAGCGTAAAGATATTCATAGAAAGTGAAAATTTTGATGCAGCAAAAGATAATGCATTAAAATTAGAAAGTTATATAAAAGATTTAAATACTAATGTTGCTGTGAATTTACGTTCTAAAAGTTATGATAATATATTGGAAATGATGATTAAATATAAATATCAACTTCTTTCAAAAGAGATAAGAGATTATTTATTGAATGATGAGGCAGATATTGTTGCTGAAAATTCTCTTGCTAATTTTTATTCTCCATTCTTTATACCTATAGTTGATAATGTTGAAGATGATCCTTTCTTTGTTGTTAATTCTAAAATAAATGAAATTCTAGTTTCAGAAAATAATGTGGAATCAAGAGATGGAATACAATTTATAAATTATGAAAATAAATACAATGTTCTAATTAATATAGACATGCCTAAAAAAATAGACAGTGAAGATTTTTTTGATAATCTTACATCTTATTTAAATGATTTAGAAAGTAATGAAGATATAAATGTATATATATCTGGTGTTCCAATACATACTTATTACAGCCAAAAGAGTGCAAAGAGTGAAATTACTATTATATCTATTGTTTCATTGATAGTTATTTCTATAATATTTATCTTTATATTTAAATCTATAAAGCCTTATATTGTATCAATGTGTACAATATTTTTGGCTGGCGGTACGGCATTTTTATTATCATCTATATTTTTTAATTCTTTGCATATATTTACATTCGTATTTGGTACAAGTTTAATAGGTATATCGATAGACCATTCAATACATTTTATAACAGAATGGTATAATGAAAAAGATAAAAAGGAAGTATTAAAAAAAATATTTCCTAGTATGCTTTTAGGTTTTTTAACTACTATAATAAGTTATTTATCATTATCTTTAACTTCTCTTACATTATTAAAACAAATAGCTTTATTTTCTATATTCGGACTTGTAAGTTCATTTTTGACAGTAAACATAATATATCCTATAGTATTTAAAAATGATAAAAGAGAAATAAAGAGTTCTATATTAAATGGAAGTAAAAATATATTAAATAGTTATGTTAAAATAATTAATATAAAAACAGTATCCATACTTTTTATAATTTTAGTTTTAATTTCTGTAATATCAATACCAAGGATAAAAGTTAATTTTTCAGCCAATCAGCTTTATAATACACCAGACTTTTTATTAAAGAGTGAAACAGAAGTTTATAAAAGATTGAATACATCTTTGACAAAAAATATAATAATATCGAGAGGAGATACTCTTTCAAAGGCATTATTGGCAGAAGAAAGTATAGGAGATAATTTCACTAATAACTATATGGCTATATCAAGAGTACTTTATTCAGATGAAAGACAAAGAGATAATATAAAACTTGTAGAAGAAAAATTAATGCCTCTTTTAAAAGATCAAATTAATGCACTTGATTTAAATGAAGCTTCATATAATAAAATAAAATTAGAATTTGAAAATACTAAAAATAAAATTCTTGATATAAATAAAATAATTGAAGAACCAGATTTTAGTGATTTAAAAAAGATTATTACTACAAATAATAATAAATATTTTCTTATAGCAACAAGTGATTACAATACTAACGATGTTATGAAAGTTACTAATAATGATGTTAAGATATTTAATTTAAATCAAGAAATTAATGATGCATTAGACAGTACTGCAAAAACTGCTATAAAAATGGCTGTTATTGCATATATAATAATATTCATAGCTGTGATGATATTCTTTAATAAAAAACAAGCTTTGGCTATAATATTAGTTCAATTAATGTCAATATTGATTAATTTATCATTACATTCAATATTTGGAATGAATATAAATATATTTTCAATATTTGCTTTGATACTTTCTATAGGAATATCAATTGACTATGCAATATTTTTCTCAAACAGTGCGGCAGATAAAGAGATTACATTTTTAGCAGTATTTTTATCTATGATGACAACAGTATTATCCTTTGGTACCTTGGCATTCAGCGGATTTATACCAGTTAAATCATTCGGTTTATTTTTATTTATAGGGGTTTTATCATCATTTATTCTTTCCCCTGTACTTTTCAAGTTTAATAAATTGATTGATAAAAATTAGAATATACCTAAACAACTATATTTTGTCAATTTTTATATTTTTTAAATATATTATCAACTTTTTTGTCGCTCACGCTCTGCGGACTTCGTCAAAGTTGCTGCCTACGCACGCAGAGCGAAAAACGCATATACTACAGCCTTATATTTTAAAAATATATATTAAAAGTAGTTTAATGCCTTAAATTTTAGTAAAAAATGTAGTCCTTCGCGAAGCGTATCCGAGCCTGTCGAGGATATAGCTTCTTTGGGTCACCACCGAGTAGGTGCCTTGCCTACGGCATGCAGAGCGTCGGCAAAAGAAGTAGGGGTTCGGGGACTAGTCCACGAAAATAATAACAATATAAAAACTAATTTTGACAAAGTTAAAAAATTTCAGTATATATTAAATAATGTATGATTTATTAAAAAATAATGTTGTTTTAATTATATTTTAATATTATAAAAAATTATAACTATAAAAACATATAAAATACTTATTATATAGTAAATATTTTAATTAGTTAATTATATTTTTTTTCGATACTATAAATAATAAATAATATGCTAGGAAATATTCTTATGAAAAACAATATATTAATTAAATTAGTTTTTATTTTTATTGCAATAGTTTTTGTTTCTTGTCATAAAGAACCAAAAGTCATTTTAAATGAACTAACAGTTTCAGTTGGTCCTGAACCTCAAACTATAGACCCTACTATAAATTCTGCAGTAGATGCCATGATATATACAACACATCTGTTTGAAAATTTAACTATAAAAGATGAAAATAATAATATTATTCCTGGTGCGGCAGAAAGCTGGGTATCATCGAATAATAATACAATATATGTATTTAATATCAGAAGCAATGCAAAATGGTCAGATGGTGTAGATGTTAAAGCTCAAGATTTTGTATATGCTTGGAAACGTATAGTTGATCCTAAAAACGGAGCATCTTATTCTATACTTCTAGATGTTATTAAGAATGCGAGTGATATTATGATGGGTAATAAGGATAAAGACACATTAGGAGTTAAGGCTTTAGATGATAAAACTTTATATGTGGAATTAGAATATCCTGTACCTTATTTTTTGGAAATGGTAGCTCATACAGCTTATACACCTTTGCGTGAAGATGTTGTAAGTAAAGATGAAGACGGCTGGACTTTAAAAACAGAAACTATGGTTGGTAATGGAGCATTTCAAATTGTACGCTGGGATCATAATTCAAGATTAGTAGTACGCAAAAATACTGATTATTGGAATTATAAAGAGATAAAGCCAGATATTATTAATTTTGAATTTATAGATAATGACAATACTGCTATGTCAGCTATTTTAAATGATGAAATATATTTTTATCATAACACACCTATAAATGATAGAGAAAAATTACTTGCAGAAGGTATAGCAAAATCTGTGCCTAATATATCACTTTACTTTTATGAAGTAAATCATAATAAGAAACCTTTTAATGATGCTAGAGTAAGAAAGGCAATTTCTCTTGCTATAGACAGAGAATATATTGTAAATAATATAATGAAAGGCGGAGAGAGACCAGCTGCTGCTATTGTACCTTACAATATAAAAGATGTTAATAATAATGGAGATTTTAGAAATTATAAAGAAGGATATTTCCCTACAAAGAGCGAAGATTATGAGAAAAATGTTGAGGAAGCTAGAGCATTACTTGCTGAAGCAGGATATCCTAATGGCGAAGGTTTTCCAGTATTTGAATTTTTAACAAATCCGGGTTTCCATGTTACTATTGCTGAAAGTATACAATCTATGCTTAAATCAGCATTAAATATAGATATGGTAATAAGACAAGAGGAATGGGCTGTACTTTTACAAACTAGAAGAGATGGAAATTTCGATATGGCTAGACAAGGCTGGATAGGAGGATATAACAGTCCTGTTGCATTTTTATCATTAGTAAAAACTGGATATGTTCTTAATGAAGGAAGATACAGCAATCCTGAATTTGATAAAGCTTTGTCAGATGCTTCTATTGCAGAAAGTGATGCTGACAGAAGTTTATACTTACATAAGGCGGAAAATATAGCTATGGATGATACCGCTATTATACCTATATTCTATTATGCTGGTACTGTAATGCAAAATAAAAACCTTACCAATGTTATTTATGATGTATTTGGTATTTATAATTTCAGTAAATCTGATTATATAGAAGAAAATAATTAAATAAATAATAATGAAAAATTATAAGTTTAAACTTTTATGTTTAGACTTATAATTTTTTATTGTATACTTTTTCCTTCTATTGTTCTTAATTGATTAACAGCTATATCAGAATATTTGCTTGATTCTTCTTTTGATAATCTTTTCCATTCTACAGTGGCTTCAACTACACCGCCTTTATCTAAAGAAGCTCTTACAAATAATGTATTTTTATCTTCAGACAAGCTTATTTTTACATAGTATGAACTTCCTTGATCTGTATGATATATTCTGACAGTGGACCATTCATCATTTTCAAAAACTATATCATATATGAATATTAGTCCTTTTAAATCTTTATTTCTAAGGCTTTTATCTGGATTATGATCATCTAATGTGCTTTTTACATTATCATGCAATGCTATGCCATAAGCATAAACTTTATTTCCTATTACAATTATTTTTGCAACTTTCATTCTTCCTTTTGGTTTTTCCGGCATAGCCCAGAAACCTTCAACATCTTTTGCATTATTGGCACCATATAGCATAGAACTGAATAAAATTGTAAATATAAGAAGTATTATTTTTTGTTTCATAATTATTACCTAATTTATTATTTTTAATTATTATACATCTAAATAATATTTTTACTATATGAATTATTTGTTTTATATATGTTTTAATTAATTATATATTGATTATTATTTATTAATTGTGTAAAATTGATGCATTAAAATAAATTATTTTAACAATTAAAAAATGGAGTTTATAGATGAGAGATCCAAGAATAGAAAAATTGGCAAAAAATATAGTTAATTATTCTTGTAAATTAAAAGAAGGCGAGAAAGTACTTATAAAAGTTTATGGAGAAGGAGAAGAACGTAATTTAGTTACAGCAGTAATAAATGAAGCTTATAAAGTGGGAGCAAGTCCATTTGTTTGGAATCATGATCCTCAAATACTTAGAGAGCTATTAAAAAATTGTAATGAAGAACAGATAAAACTTTGGGCTAAATCAGATTTAATGCTTATGAAAGAAATGGACGCTTATGTTGGTATATGGGGCGGCTTGAATAATGCTGAAAATTCTTCTGTAAATATGGAGAATAATAAAATATATGAGAAGTTTTATCTTACTCCAGTACATATGAAAGAAAGAGTTAAAAATACAAAATGGGTTGTTATGAATTATCCTACAGCTGCTATGGCACAAAGAGCTTCTATGAGCACAGATGAATTTGAAGATTTTTATTTCAAAGTTTGTAATTTAGATTATTCAAAGATGTCTAAGGCTATGGATAATTTAGTTGATCTTATGAATAAAACTGATAAAGTTAGAATAGTGGGCAATGGTACAGATTTAACTTTTTCTATAAAAGATATACCTGCTATAAAATGTGCCGGTGAAATTAATATTCCAGACGGAGAAGTATTTACTGCACCTGTTAAAAATTCTATTAATGGTGTTTTAACTTATAATACACCTTCTTTATATAGTGATGGTTTCACTTATGAAAATATTAGATTTGAATTTAAAAATGGAAAAATTATTGATGCTTCTTGTAATGATACAAAAAGAATAAATGAAGTATTAGATACTGATTCAGGAGCTAGATATGTAGGAGAATTTGCTATAGGAGTAAATCCGTATATAACTGAGCCTATGAAAGATATATTATTCGATGAAAAAATTATGGGCAGTTTCCATTTTACTCCTGGTAATTGTTATGATGAGGCTCCTAATGGAAATAAATCTTCTATACACTGGGATTTAGTATGTATACAGACTAAAAAATACGGAGGCGGTGAAATTTATTTTGATGATAAATTAATTAGAAAAGATGGTTTATTTGTTATTGATAGTTTAAAATGTTTAAATCCAGACAAATTAAAATAATATTTAGGATAAAGTTTTATGAGTGATAAGAAATTTAGTATTAGATTTGCAGAAGTTAAAGATATTCCTACTATTTTAAGATTTATAAAAGAGCTTGCTGCTTATGAAAAATTAGAACATGAAGTTACAGCAACTGAAGAAATATTAAAAGAATGGATATTTGAAAAGAATAAAGCAGAAGTTTTAATAGCTTTTGAGAATGATATTGAAATAGGTTATGCTTTATTCTTTCATAATTTTTCAACTTTTTTAGGAAAAGCAGGAATATATTTAGAAGATTTATATATAAGTCCAAATTACAGAGGATTGGGATACGGTAAATCTCTATTAAAGGAATTGGCTAAAATAGCAGTTGATAGAGGATGTGAAAGGTTGGATTGGCAGTGTTTGGACTGGAATAAACCTAGTATTGATTTTTATTTATCACTCAATGCTTCAGCTATGGAAGAATGGACTACATATAGATTAAGCCATAATAATCTAAAAAAATTTGCTAATGAATAATTTATAAGGTTTTGTTTATGAATAATAAAGAATTTACTATAAGATTTGCTAAAGAAAGTGATATACCTACTATATTAAGATTTATAAAAGAACTTGCAGTTTATGAGCATTTGGAGCATGAGCTTAATCTTACAGAGGAAAGTTTAAAAGAAAATATTTTTGATAAGAAAAAAGCAGAGGTTGTTATTGCTTTTGAAGATAATGTTCCAGTTGGACATGCGGTATTCTTTGAAACTTTTTCTACATTCGTTGGAAGGCATGGATTATATTTAGATGATTTATATGTTAATGATCAATATAGAGGTTTAGGATACGGAAAGAAATTGTTTGAGGAAGTTGCCAAAATAGCTTATGAGCGTAATTGCGGCAGACTTGAATGGCAATGTTTGGATTGGAATAAATCTAGTATTGATTTTTATCTTTCTACCGGTGCAGAAATGGTAAAAGATGCAAGAGTATATAGATTAACTAATGATGCTTTAGGTAAATTTTTAAAATCTTAAATATTTTCATATATTAAAGTCTAATATATAAACACTAATATTTGTTTTTTATAATATTTATATCAAGAAATAGAAAATACTAATGATTGTATATTCTATTATCTTGATAATATATAAAAAAGATAGTATAATACAAAAAATTTATTATGAAAACTTGAGAGGTTAATTAATGGAAAAAAGAGTATTGCTTAAAATATCAGGTGAAGCATTGCTTGGACAAAAAGAATATGGTATTGATAATAGTGTAGTTGATAGAATAGCATTAGAAATGAGAGAAGCTGGACATGATACACAAATAGCAGTTGTAGTAGGCGGCGGAAACATTTTTAGAGGAATGCAATTATCTAATAAAACAGGAATGGTAAGAGCTACAGCTGATTCTATGGGTATGCTTGCAACTATTATGAACGCTATAGCATTAAAAGACAGATTTATGGCAGCTGGTACTCCAACTCAAATACTTTCTGCTTTTAATATTGAAGGCATGATAGAAGGATTTGAAAGAGATAAAGCTATTCGTATCTTAGAAAGAGGAAATGTTTTAATTATAGCTGGCGGTACTTCTAATCCATACTTTACAACTGACAGTACTGCAATATTAAGAGCTTTAGAAATAGGTGCTTCTATAGTATTGAAAGGTACTAATGTTGATGGTGTATATGATAAAGATCCAAAAAAGAATGAAGATGCAAAAATGTATAATGATATTACTTTTAGAGAAGTTATGAATCAAAATTTACGTGTTATGGATATGACTGCTTTCGCTATGGCTAATGACAATGATATGCCTATAAGAGTATTTAATATGAATAAACCTGGCAACATTACTAAAGCTATTTCAGGCGAAAATATAGGAACTTATGTGCATAATTAATAATAGTTTATTTTAGGAGGTTTGTATGTTCGATTATGGATATCTTCCAATTATTCCAATGTTTATTGGTATTATTATAATATTAATATTTTTATTTATTTTCTTACGCTTTTTCCCTATAGGTTTATGGGTAACTGCTTTATTTTCTGGTGTAAGAATAAATATGATAACATTAATAACTATGCGTTTAAGGAGAGTTAATCCTTCACTTATAGTATTAAATCAAATTAAATTATGGAAAGCTGGTTTAAAAATAGGAAGCAATGAACTTGAAGCACATTATTTAGCAGGAGGAAATCCTACTGCAGTTGCTGATGCTTTAATAGCTGCTGATAAAGCTTCTTTAGATTTAAGTTTTGAGCGTGCTGCTGCTATAGATTTAGCTGGAAGAGATTTAGTTGATGCCATAAGAACTTCTGTTTCTCCTAGAGTTATTGCTACACCTTTAATTGCTGCTGTTGCTAAAGATGGTATACAAGTTAAAGCTACAGCAAGAGTTACTGTTAGAACTAATATTAACAGACTTGTAGGCGGAGCTGGTGAAGAAACTATTATTGCTAGAGTAGGAGAGGGTATTGTTACTACTATAGGTAGTGCTGCTTCACACAAAGAAGTTTTAGAAAATCCAGACAGAATTTCACAAGTTGTTCTTGCTAAAGGTTTGGATTCTGGTACTGCTTTTGAAATTCTTTCTATTGATATAGCTGATGTTGATGTTGGAAGTAATATTGGTGCTTTCTTACAGATTGACCAAGCTGAAGCTGATAAAAAGATTGCTCAGGCTAAAGCAGAAGAAAGAAGAGTTATGGCTATAGCTAGAGAACAGGAAATGCGTGCTCAGGTTGAGGAAATGAAAGCTAAAGTTGTTGAAGCTGAATCTCAATTACCTCTTGCAATTGCTGAAGCTCTTAAAAAAGGTAATATCGGCGTATTAGATTATTATAATATGAAAAATGTTATGGCTGATACTGAAATGCGTTACAGTATATCTGGTATGGATTCAATGAGTAAGAATAATAATTCTTCATCTTCAAATGCAAAACAATAAATAATTTTATAATAAATAATTATTAATAGACTGTATATTTCTTGTATGCAGTCTATTTTTTTATGATAATTTATCATTAAATAAATTGTTTTTATTGGTAGTATTTGTATTATTATAATTAAAAATAATTATAAATATTCAAATTTAATAAAAATATTTTTATATTATTTTTATTGAAAAATATTTATAAAAATATATAATCTATCAAACGATTTTTAATTAAAGAGGTTATTATGGAACTAAATTACAAAAAAATTGCAGAAGATATAGTTTCTAAAGTTGGAAAAGATAATATTAGTTCAGCTAGCTTTTGTGCTACTAGATTAAGATTAATGGTAAATGATAGAGAGAAAATCAATGATTCTGAAGTAGAAAGTATAGAAGGTGTAACTGGTGTTTTTTATAATGCTGGACAATACCAAATAGTTTTAGGTAAAGAAGTTAAAAAAGTTTATGATGAAGTTATAAATTTAGGTGTTACAGCTCTATAATTATATTATCTATCTAATTAATGAAATGTATCTAATAACTAAAGTTTAACAATTATTAAAATAAAAAGATTGTTAAACTTTAGTTTTCAAATTCCAATTCTTCAAATGAATCTTTATCGAGTAATTCGTAATGATATCCCTGTTCTGTTAAGAATAATTGTCTTTTATGAGCGAAATCTTCTTCTTTAGTATCAGTTGTAATTATAGAAAAGAAGTAACTTTTATTTTCACCTTTTTTTGGACGTAATACTCTTCCTAATCTTTGAGCTTCCTCTTGTCTTGAACCGAAAGTACCGGAAATCTGTATTAATACATTGGCATCAGGCAAATCTACAGCCAAGTTAGCTACTTTACTAACTATTAAAGTAGTAATTTCTCCAGTTTTAAATTTTTTGTATATTATATCTCTTTCGCTTTGAGGAGTTTTTCCAGTGATTATGGTATATCCAGTTCTTTTTTTCATTTCGTTTAATTGATCAAGATATTGACCTATTATAAGAATGTTTTTACCTTTAAGTTTCTCTATAATTTTTTTAACTATTGTATATTTAAATACATTTTCACTGGCTATTCTGAATTTTACTTTATCGCTTGATACAACGTAATCAGATCTATGACTGTCATCTAAAGGTATTCTTATATCATAACAATAAGCCTCAGCAATAAATTTTTTCTCCTCCAATTCACGCCAAGGTATATCAAATTTCTTAGGCCCTATTAAACAAAATACGTCTTTTTCAAGTCCATCTTCACGTACAAGTGTAGCTGTTAAGCCTAATCTTCTCATACTTTGAATTTCACTTGTTAATTTTATTATAGGAGCTGGAAGTAAATGCACTTCATCGTATATAATGAGTCCCCAATTATGTTGGAAGAATAATTCAAAGTGTACAAAAGGGGATTCTTTATTTTTTCTATAAGTTAGTATTTTATAAGTTGCTATTGTTATAGGTTTAATTTCTTTATTCAAACCATTATATTCGCCTATATCTTCTGGAGGAATGTCTGTTTTATCTAATATTTCATCTCTCCATTGTCTGCAGGCTGTAACACCAGTAACTATAATAAGAGTTTTAGTTTGTGTTTTATACATTGTTGCTATACCAACAACAGTTTTTCCAGTACCGCAAGGCAAAGCTATAACGCCAGCACCGCCTTCAGGTTTGCCGTCAGCATAAAAAGCTTCTACAGAATTTCTTTGATAATCCCTTAAAGCAAAATCATCTCCGCTTGATGGGAGTTTTGTTCTCATATTAAAATGATATGGCTCTCCAGTTTTATAACCGGCTAAATCCTGAACAGGATATCCTATATTTATAAGAGCCAATTTTATATGGCCTCTATATGTAGCATCTATTTCTAATTTATTAGGATTAACTTCTGCTTTTATATATTTAGTCATTAATTTATAATGTAAAATTTCATCTATAATATTTTTATCTTCGCTTATAAGATAGTATTTTTCATCTTCTTTAATTATTTTTATTCTGCCGTATTTTTCAATGCTTGTTTCTATTTGCTTTACAATATTTTTTGGTATTTCATAAGAAGTGTATTTTTTTAAGAAACTGATTATTTGTTCTGAAGTATAATTTAAACTTGCAGCATTCCATAAAGATACTAATGTTATTCTATATGTATGTATATATTCTGGACTTTTTACAAGTTCGGCGAATACAAGCATAAAATTTCTTATTTCTTCAAAATGTTTTGTACTAACATCTAAAAGAATTGTACCATCGCCCTGAACTATGATAGGAGCATTCTTATTCAATTTTTTTTCCTTACATTATAATTGGATAATGATTTATATATTAGTTATTTAATTAATAAACATTATTTTCTATTAATGAAATAGTTTCTCTAAATATATTTAAATATTCAACATTATTAGTATTTTGAGTGATCCATGATTTTAATATATTTAAAGCTTTAGTTTTATCATTTTGAGCTAAATAAACATCTGATAAACTTAAAGTTGCTTGCGGATTTAAATAACTTTTTGGATATGCTTTAGTAAAGTTTTCCAAAGTTGCTGCAGCTTTAGTATAATTAGTTAATTCTATTTGAGTATTAGCTAAATTGTAGATAGCTGTTTCTTGTAGATAAAAACCTCTTGAATTAGCAACTTCCTGATAATATTTTTCAGCTTCAGTGAAGTTTTCTATATCATAATAAACAGAGCCTAAAGCATAAGCTGTTCTTAATTTCAAAGTTTTACCTTTAGCAGCAGAATATACTTTTTGGAATCTTGAAGTAATATCTATTATTAAAGCAGGATCATTTAATTGTTCTTTTGGTAATTGTGCATTTTGATACACATTATATAATGCCAATGCAGATTCAAATTGTATATTATTATCTTTATCTTGGCTTTCTATATTAGCTTTATATACTAAAATACCTGCGATAATTACTACTATAAGTACAAATCCAGATATGAATATTATTCTATTATTATAAATATATGTAAATATTAATTCAGCATTTTTTTGTAGTTTGTTTGTGTTTTCAGACATAAAAATCCTCTTAATTTATAAATAATGAATAATCAATTATAATAATTAAACATAAAAAAATCAAGTGTTTATTTTACAATTATTTATTATATATCATCTTTGAAATTTTGCACAGGAGCCAGACATATTGCATTAAGTATTCCTTAGTTTTTTAAAGTATAACATAGGTGTATCATAATTT
>NZ_CALXRM010000014.1 GCF_944390845.1 uncultured Brachyspira sp. | reverse complement strand
ATTGTTTATCTTTACTTAATTTACTTCGTTTCATACTTAAATTTTAACAAATTTAAGTTATCTAGGACAGCCCCATTAATTCAATGAGTACAAATAAAATTAATTCTATAATTATGGATTTTTATGAGATTAATAGAAAATAATGAAGAAATTTTATATAGAAAAATACATCCAGCATCTATATTTTGGGATAACGAACATAACAGACCTTCTTCAGCAGCATATAAAGATAAAAAAGGTTTATCAGTTGATAGATTAGGAGATAGAGAAGAAAATGAAGTTATTAACTCTTTCATTAATAGATTTGGAATGGATAAAGTAAAATCTGTAGTAAAGATTTCTGTTGGAATCTGTAAAGAATTAGAATTATATCCTATTTATAAACCAAGTTTGAATAATGAATATCATGCTGAAATACATGATTCTGAAAATCGAATTGAAATATCTCAATCTAAAGCTAAAAAACTAGCAGAAAATGTTCAAATAGTCTTTTTATAAAATATTCATTTTTACCAACAATTTTCATCTGCATAGATTTACATTTAGTTCAGTCTCATTACTAAATATTATACTAACAATATAACTATAATTTTTTATACATAACTAATAAATAAAATATTTTTTCAAATAGTAATATATAAAAAGTTTAACTATTAAAGTATAGAATATTACTTATTTTTATTAATAAACAAATGCATTTAGATAAATACAATATTTTAATATAAAAAATAATATTACTTATTATCCTTTATAACATTGTTATGAACAAAGAACATCATATTTACAAATACATAAATAATCATCATACTTGCAACTATAAGTTCAAATATAGAAATGATATTCCATATATAAAAATACTGTCCATTAACACTTTTAGAATAATTAGCATATTTTAATAATGCTTGAGCACCTACAGCCAAAGGAAAAGTATAAGCCGCAAATAAAGGTATAAATTTTATTTGAAAAGCTCTTATAAGAGATAAATATACTTTGAATGTAGTAAATAATCCCAATGCTAATAGTAAATTAAGCAAAGCAGTATTATAATCAGTAAATGCTGTTAAATAACCGCAAAGACAAAGATTGGCAGGAGCCCCCATTACCGCGAATGCAGGAAATCTGTCATCAGCTAAAGGATCATGAAATATTATTCTATAAAATATAAAAGGGAATAATATAATATAAAGAACAGTACCTATATAAACTATTACTTGAGATACTTGGGGAAATCCCATATTAGATCCAGTAACAGCAGCAACCACTATACCAACAGGAGGAACAAACCAGCTAGGAAGTATATGATGCAAATCTTTTAAATTAATTCTATGAGCTAAAAATGTGAATGCAAATATTATATGAACTGCAATTGCTGTAAACCACATAGCAACCCCAAGGGGTTTTACAAATTTCACTACTGAAGATGATATTACCATAACCGCCATATCAAGAGTAGGAATTGTACTTCCAGCAACTGGGTGTTCTAAATCATTAAGAAAATCTCCAAATGATGAAAATATTTTTGTTATAATAGTTAAAATTAAAATAGATGAAATTAAAGCACCTACATAAGCAAAATATTTAATACCAGTAAATATAGTCCAAGCATTAAATATTCCACCAACGCCAAGTGCTAAACCAGTTAAAGCCAAAGGCATTTTATTAATTTTTCTTATCATTTTTTATTACACTTTATTATTTATATTTTTGAATTATTCATTATTAAGACTTCTAAAAGGAAATTGATAATCAATATAATTAAAGAGGTTTCCATAAATACTTATGAAAACCTCTTAATTTAATAGAATCAAATCACACAGTAATTTGTTGTATTTCTTCTTCTTTAGCAGAATTATCTACATTTTCTCTCTTATCTAAATCTCCGCTTTGTTTGTTATAAACATGGAGTTTGTTATACATTTTAACACCAGTACCAGCAGGTATTAAGTGTCCTATAATAACATTTTCTTTTAATCCAAGCAACTTATCAACCTTACCCTTAATAGCAGCATTAGTTAAAACTTTAGTAGTTTCTTGGAAGCTAGCAGAAGATATAAAGCTTTCTGTATTAAGAGCAGCCTTAGTCAAACCTAAAAGCACTGGCTTACCGCTTGCAGGAGAACCGCCGGCTTCTTCATAACGTCTGTTTTCTTCTTCAAATTCGTATTTATCAACATACTGTCCAACAATATATTTAGTATCGCCTGGATCTGTTATTTCAAGTCTTCTTAACATCTGTCTAATGATAATAGCGAAGTGCTTATCATTAATACCTACACCTTGCTGTTTATATACGCCTTGAATCTCTTCAAGCAAGTAAGTTTGTAATGCTAAATCACCTTGAGTTTCCAATATATCATGAGGGTTTATTTTACCAGCACATAATTGAGCACCAGTTTCTACATAGTCACCATTTCTTACTAGAAGCATTTTACCATGAGGAACTAAATGTTTAGTTTCATCAAATTCGTTTCTAATTTTAACTACTTTCTTACCCTTATGAGAACCTCCGATTTCAACCACACCATCAATACCAGCAATAATAGCAGTGTCTTTAGGCTTCTGAGCTTCAAGCAATTCTTGTACTCTTGGAAGACCTCCTGTAATATCCCTACTCTTTTGCTGTATACGAGTTGTTTTAGCAATGATTTCACCAACCTCAACTCTTTGGTTATTATCAACCATAAGCTGAGCACCATTAGGTATGTCAGTTTCAAAAGTATCATTATCACCAACAATCAAAATCTTAGGCTGCATACTAGCATCTTTAAACTCTTGAATTATATTAGTTTTATTACCTGTTTGATCGTCTATAGATTCAACCAATGTTCTTCCAGGTATGATATCCTGCCATCTAACAATACCAGATTTTTCAGAAATGATAGGCTCGTTATAAGTGTCGAAGCTAGCTATTACAGTATTAGGTTCTATGAATACATGTTCTTCAACTTTATATTCACTACCAACTTTAATAGAAATAGTGTGATCAACACCTGTAACCATAACATATTTATCATCATCAGTAATAATGAAAGTACCATTATGAGTAGCTTTTATTTCTGCACCATCTTTATCATAACCTATAACATCACCTATAAGTATCTTAGCATAATTTTCAAATAATACTTCTTTGAAAGATGCTTTTTCGAATTTTTCTAATACACGTCTAATTACTAAATCACCTTTTCTAGCAGTGATTTTAACACCATTAGGCTGTACAACATAGTTAGAGAATTTCTCTATGTATATAGGATAATTTACTTTTACTTCATTTTCCTCAACCATCTGAGTAGCAACACCACCGATGTGGAAAGTTCTCATTGTAAGCTGTGTACCAGGCTGACCAATACTTTGAGCAGCAACAACACCAACAGCCTCACCAATAGAAGCAAGGTTATTAGTAGATAAGCTTCTACCATAACATTTCTGACAAACTCCCATTCTACTTTCACAAGTAAGTGGGTGTCTTATTTTTATTTTTTCTATTCCTGCTTTTTCTATAACATCAGCAATTTCTTCTGTAATTTCAGTGTTAGCAGAACAAATAAGTTCTTTTGTAACAGGGTGATAAATATATTCATTACTAAAGAAACCAACAATACGGTTTTTAAGCGGGTCAATAATTTCGTCCCCTGATTTTATAGCCTCAATTTCAATACCTTTAACAGTACCGCAGTCATGTTCTGAAACAACCACCCCTATTGCAACGTCAACTAATCTTCTAGTCAAATATCCGGCATTAGAAGTTTTTAACGCAGTATCGGCAAGACCTTTTCTAGCACCGTGTGTAGAAATAAAGTACTCTTGTACAGTAAGACCTTCTTTAAAGTTTGATATAATAGGAAGTTCGATAATCTCTCCTGAAGGTTTAGCCATCAAACCTCTCATACTAGCAAGCTGTCTTATCTGCTGTTTAGAACCTCTCGCACCAGAATCAGCCATGATATATACAGGGTTGAATCCGTCTTGGTCTTGTCTTAAATTATCCATCATAGCTTCAGTTATTTTACCTTCAACTGTAGTCCAAAGGTCGATAACTTTCTGCTTTTTCTCATCTGTAGTAATAACACCGTTTTGGTATTGGTTTTCAATGAACTCTACTTGTTTTGTAGCTTCTTCTATCTCATGCTTTTTCATTGGAGGGATAAGTATATCCGCAATAGAAATAGTAGATGAGAATATTGTAGCACTTTGATAGCCAAGTTCTTTAATATCATCTAGCATATTAACAGTTACAGCTGTACCATGTTTTAAATATACTTCATGAATAAATTTAGCTAAATCTTTACTGTTAAAATCTCTATTCTGATATCTGAAATCTTCTGGAATAACTTCATTGAATTTTAATCTTCCAACAGAAGTTTCTAGGAATTTTTCCTCTCCATCTTTATCTTTCATCAAAACTTTAATTCTAGCTTCAAGCTCAATTAAATTATTATCATAAGCAAGTATAGCATCTTTAGGAGAAGCAAACATTTTTCCTTCACCTTTGCTGCCTGGTCTTAATTTAGTCAAATAGTTAATACCAAGTACTATATCCTGAGTAGGGTTAACAATAGGTTCTCCGTTAGCAGGGTTCAATATATTATGAGGAGCTAACATCAAAGTCCAAGCCTCAATTTGTGCCTCTGCTGAAAGCGGAGTATGTACTGCCATCTGGTCACCGTCGAAGTCAGCGTTATAAGCGTGACATACTAATGGGTGAAGCTGAATAGCCTTTCCTTCAACAAGTACTGGTTCAAATGCCTGTATACCTAATCTGTGAAGTGTAGGGGCTCTGTTTAATAGAACTGGGTGTTCTTTAGCTATTTCTTCTAAAACCTCCCAAACTTCATCTCTGCCCTCCTCTACATACTTCTTGGCAGTTTTTATATTATGAGCTGAATTATTTTCAACTAATTTTTTCATAATAAATGGTTTGAATAATTCAACAGCCATTTTCTTAGGAAGTCCGCATTGATGCATTTTAAGTCTAGGACCAGCAACAATAACGGAACGGCCTGAATAGTCAACACGTTTACCTAAAAGGTTTTGACGGAAACGTCCTTGCTTACCTTTAAGCATATCAGAAAGAGATTTTAATGGTCTGTTACCTGGACCTTTAACTACTTTCTTACGTCTGCTATTATCAAATAAAGCATCAACTGCTTCTTGTAACATTCTTTTTTCGTTTCTAATGATAATATCAGGAGCTCTTAAAACTAATAATCTTCTTAAACGTATATTTCTGTTTATAACTCTTCTGTAAAGGTCATTCAAATCTGAAGTAGCGAAACGTCCGCCGTCTAACTGAACCATAGGTCTTAAATCTGGCGGTATTACTGGAACAACATCAAGTATCATCCAAGTAGGATCATTTCCGCTTGCTTTGAAGTCTTCAAAGATTTCAAGACGCTTTCTTAAACGTCTGTCACTCTTTTCACCTTTTTTAATCATTTCTTCTCTAAGCTTTTTGATTTCCTCGTCCATATCTAGGTCTTTAAGCATATCTCTTATACCTTCAGCACCTATACCGATTCTGATATTATCACCATATCTATCTAAAGCTTCATTATATTCATCTTCAGTCAATAGATCGCCTTTTGAATAAGCACTATCGCCTGGATCTATAACAACATATCTTTCAAAATAAAGTACGCTTCTCAAATGAGCGATATTCATATTAAGAAGAAGTCCTATTCTTGAAGGAGTATTTCTATAATACCAAATATGAGCAACAGGAGCAGCTAATTCTATATGTCCCATTCTCTCACGTCTTACCTTAAAATGAGTAACTTCAACACCGCATTTATCACAAACTACACCTTTATAACGAATGCTTTTAAACTTACCGCAGTAACATTCATATTCTTTAGTAGTTCCGAATATCTTTTCACAAAATAGTCCATCTCTTTCAGGTCTTAAAGTTCTGTAGTTAATAGTTTCAGGCTTTTTAACCTCACCATAACTCCAATCTCTCATAACCTGTGGGCTTGCTATACTAATTTTTATTTGGTCAAAGTTTGAAAATTGCATATACTTAAACTTCTCCTAATTATTTAAAAATCTGTGTTTTCTTTTTAGTTTTTTGTCTAAGTTCTTTTTCAGTAGAAGGAAGCTGATTGCCTTCTTCATCATGAATAGTAATATTAAGACCCAAACCTCTAAGCTCTTGAACTAATACGTTAAAGCTTTCTGGTATACCTGGAGAAGATATAACATCACCTTTAACTATAGATTCATATATTCTAGCACGTCCTGTCATATCATCTGATTTAACAGTTAAGAACTCTTGAAGCATATTAGCAGCTCCATAAGCCTCTAATGCCCAAACTTCCATCTCTCCTAAACGCTGACCTCCGAATTGAGATTTACCTCCCAAAGGCTGCTGAGTAACAAGTGAGTAAGGTCCTGTACTTCTAGCATGTACTTTATCTTCAACCAAGTGATTAAGTTTAAGCATATACATGTATCCAACAGCAACATCATTCTTAAATGGTTCGCCTGTTCTTCCGTCATAAAGTCTAACTTTACCATTAGTATTCATACCGCTAAATTCAAATGCTTCTCTCAAAGCTTCTTCTTTAGGGCCCTCGAATACTGGACAAGCATATTTTAATCCCATTTTATGACCAGACCAACCGAGTAACATCTCAATTACCTGACCAATGTTCATACGTGAAGGTACACCTAATGGGTTAAGACATATATCTACTGGAGTACCATCTTCTAAGAATGGCATATCCTCTATAGGCATTATTCTAGCAACAACCCCTTTGTTACCGTGACGACCAGCCATTTTGTCGCCTTCCTGTATTATACGTTTTTTAGCAAGGAATACTTTTACTACTTCCTCTACTCCAGGCTTTAATTCATCTCCATTTTCCCTGCTGTAAACTCTTACATCTATAACTGTACCGTCTTTACCATGTGGTACTCTTAAAGAAGTATCTTTTACATCTCTTGCCTTCTCACCAAATATTGAGTGAAGAAGTCTATATTCTGGTGTTATTTCTGTTTCTCCTTTTGGAGTTACTTTACCAACTAATATATCACCAGCTTTTACTTTAGCACCTATTCTTACAATACCTCTTTCATCTAAGTTTTTGAAAGCTGCCTCTGAAACGTTAGGTATATCTCTAGTAATATTTTCTCTGTCTAATTTTGTTTCGCGAGCTTCTGTTGAAAACTCTTCTATATGTATGGAAGTAAATACATCTTCCTGAACTAATCTCCTGCTTAAAAGAATAGCGTCCTCGAAGTTATAACCTTCAAAAATCATAAATGCTGCGAGTACGTTTCTTCCTAATGCTAATTCACCATGATCTGTAGCAGGTCCGTCAGCTAAAAGTCCGCCAACTTTAACTACATCACCTACATTAACAACTGGCCTTTGATGGTAGTTTGTATCTTGGTTAGTTCTTTGATATTTTACTAATTCATAAACATCTACATCATTATCGCTGTTTGGTTTTGTAGGTTTTACTCTTATTTCATCATGAACAACTTTAATAACTTTACCAGCTCTTTTTGCATGTACTGCTATACCAGTTCCAGGCTGACAAATTTTTGCCTCTACACCTGTTCCTACTATAGGAGCTTCTGGATACAATAAAGGTACACTTTGACGTTGCATGTTTGAACCCATCAATGCTCTGTTAGCGTCATCATGCTCTAAGAATGGGATCAATGAACTTGAAAGTGAAACTATCTGCTGAGGTGAAACGTCCATATACTGAACCTGATCTGGTGAAGAATATGGGAATTCACTTCTATATCTTGTTGATATTAAGTTTTCCTTAAATGTACCGTCCTCATTTATAGGAGCGTTAGCATCAGCAATGTGGTATCTTTCCTCATCATGAGCTGTCAAATATTCTATTTCATCTGTTACTCTGCCGTCAATAACTTTTCTATAAGGAGTCTCTAAGAAACCATGTTTATTAATTTTAGCATAAGTAGCTAATGAAACTATAAGTCCGATGTTTGGACCTTCAGGAGTTTCAATAGGACATATTTTACCATAGTGAGTATGGTGTACGTCTCTTACTTCAAATCCTGCTCTATCTCTTGTAAGACCTCCAGGACCTAAAGCGTTTAATCTTCTTTTATGTGTAATTTCAGATAATGGATTGTTTTGATCCATGAACTGAGATAATTGGCTTGTACCATAGAATTCTTTTATTACTGCTTGTATAAGTTTAATGCTTACAAGTGATTGAGGAGTTACTGCCTCCATATCCTGCATTTGCATTCTTTCTTTAGCTATACGTTCCATTCTAGTGAAACCAGCTTTTATTTGTATAGCTAATAATTCACCAACGCTTCTTACGCGTCTGTTACCTAAGTGGTCAATATCGTCTAATTGTTCTTCGTTAATAAATACTTTGATTAAGAAACGAATTGTTTCTACTATATCTTTATGTCTTAAGACTTTGTCTTGTTCGCTTTCTGGGAAATTCAATCTTTTATTGATTTTATAACGTCCTACATCACCTAAAGCATATAATTTAGGATCGAATACTAAATCATTACAAGTTTTTACAACGTTTTCTATTAAAGCAGGTTCTCCTGGTCTTATAACATTATAAATTTTTGTACATGCTTCTTCTTGGTTCTTTGTAGTATCTTTATCTAAAGTATTAATTATGGTAGCATTGTCTTTTATTGCATCCATATTTAATACTGATATCTCTTTAATTCCGCTCATTAAAAGTCTTTCAGCAAGGTTTGTATTGATAAGTTCGCCTGGGTTTAATATGATTTCGTCAGGGTTTTCTGTATCAAATACTGTTGAATAAGAACGTCTGCCTATTAAAGCTTCTTTTTTCTCTTCGTCTGAAAGTTTTTCTAATGATATATTATCTATTTCATAAAATAATTTTAAAATTTCTTCATTAGTTGTGATACCAATAGCTCTTAAAAATACTGTAACAGGAAGTTTTTTCTTTCTGTCAATTCTAACATACATTATATCTTTTTTGGTATCAAGCTCAAATTCCAACCAAGTACCTCTGTCTGGAATAATTTTAGCCACAAACATGGCTTCTCTATCACTTCTATTAAAAACAACACCTGGGGATCTATGAATCTGAGAAACTACAACACGTTCAGCACCATTGATAATAAATGTGCCTCTGTCTGTCATAGCAGGTATATCACCAACAAAAATTTCTTGTTCTATTATTCTTTCTGGATCTCTTACTGTTAATTGTACTTTTATTTTAAAAGGATAAGCATAAGTTTTATCTCTTCTTCTAGCTTCTTTTTCCGATATTTTAGGGTCGCCTATAGAATAAGAAATAAATTCTATTTGCATTTTTTCATTTGATGCTACTATAGGGAATATTGAAGTCAATACTTCTTGCAATCCTTCATTTTTTCTTTTATGTTCAGGTACATCCTTTTGAAGGAAACTTTCATAAGACTCTTTCTGTATAGCAAGGAGATCAGGAGGTTCTATTACTGAAGCAGAACGTGAAAAGTTTACACGTCCATTTTCTATCCTATATTTTTTTGCGAACTCCACCCCTCGTTCTGGATATACTTTATTATCTATCTGAATATTATTGGCCATATTAAAAGATCTCCAAATTAAAACGCTTTTTGATTATATTGATTTGACTTAATACACTAATAAGAAGGGTACAAAAGCGTTATACCCTTCTTACTATATGAATCATTAAATGTTAATGATATATTTACAAAAATAATTATTTAACTTCAACTTTACCACCAGCAGCTTCTAATTGTTTTTTGATTGCAGCTGCTTCGTCTTTAGAAACGCCAGATTTAATTGTTTCTCCGCCTTTTTCTACAGCGTCTTTAGCTTCTTTCAAACCTAAACCGCTAACAGCTCTAACTTCTTTAATAAGAGCAATTTTCTTGTCAGCTTCAAAACCTGTAAGAATGATATCGAATTCTGTTTTTTCTTCTTCAGCTGGAGCTGCACCGCCTGCTGCTGGAGCTGCTGCTACTGCTGCAACTGGCATAGCTGCTGTTACGTTAAATTCTTCTTTGATAGCTTCTACTAATTCATGAAGTTCAATAACTTTCATTTCTTTTATTGCTTGTAATATTTCTTCTTTTGTTAAAGCCATGGTTTATCTCCTTAAAATTGTTTAATAATTTTCTTTATTTTTATTAATTAATAATTATCAACATATTATGCTGATTTTTTCTTTTCTTCTTCAACACTGTCAAGCACATAAGCAAGCTCTGATATAACGCTTTGCAAGCTGTTTGCAAAACCAGATATAGGAGCTTCGAGTGCTGTAACAAGATGAGATAGTAAAACTTCTTTTGGTGGAATATTAGCAACTACTTGTACTTGTGCTGGGTCAAGTAAATCTTCACCCATGTAACCACCTTTGATTTTTATCTTATCATTTTTCTTAGATGCTTCGCTTATTACTTTAGCAGCACCTGGAACGTCTTCCTTAGCAAATACTACTGCTGTAGGATTAACGAACATTTCATCTTTTACTTCTCTGCCTAACTCTTTTAAAGCAATATCAACTAAAGAGTTTTTACATATTTTCATTGAAGAAGAAGTCTTAGCTAATTCACGTCTTAAATCTGTAAGTTGTGCTACTGATACTCCTCTGTAATCAAAGAATACTAAGCCGGCACATCCTCCAATATTTTCTTTAAGAAATGATACTGTTTCAATGTTTTTCTTATTAGGCATACTACCACCTCTATTATATTAAACCATCTTATTATTACTATTCATATAATGGGATCACAAAATACGACTTCGCTAAATAAAATAGGTTTATCACTAAACTAATTACATTTTGATTTTTTTATGATCTATTTTTATACCTACACCCATTGTAGATGTAACACCTACTGCTTTAATATATTCACCTTTTAAATCTGTAGGTTTTTTTCTTAAAATTTCATCATAGAATGCTTTAAAGTTTTCATTTAATTGCTCTAAAGTCATAGAAGCTTTACCTACACCCATTCTAACTATACCGTTTTTATCAGCTCTGTATTCCATTCTTCCAGCTTTGAAACTTTTTACTGCTTGAGCTATATCAAGAGTAACTGTTCCAGTTTTTGGGTTAGGCATAAGACCTTTTCTACCAAGAATTTGTCCTAATTTACCTACTTCTTTCATTAAATCTGGCGTAGCAATAGCAACATCAAAGTCAGTATATCCGCCTTTAACTTTATCTATTAAATCTAAATAACCAACTTCCATAGCACCAGCTGCTTTAGCTTCATCAGCTTTCTCACCTTGTGCAAATACTACAACTCTTTTTTCTTTACCAAAAGCATTTGGGAAAGATAAAGTATCTCTTATTGAGTGTTTTGGTAATATATTAAGGTTAATTGTAACCTCAATAGTTTCATCGAATTTACAGGTAGCGTTTTTCTTAGCTAATTCAATAGCTTCTTCTACTGAATAGAGTTTTAATTTCTCTACTTGTTTACGTATAGCGTCGTAACGTTTGCCACCTATTTTTTTTCCTTTTGTAGCCATCTTATTTTCTTCCTTTTTTCAAACGTTTACTTCCATTTATTTACTAATAAATGGTATGCTTCTTAAAATATATATTATTCTACTTTAATACCCATAGCACGAGCAGTACCCGCAACTATTTTTTTTGCTGCTTCTATATCATTAGCTGACATATAAGCCATTTTCTCTTGAGCTATTTCTTCTAATTGCTTTTGATTAATTGTAGCAACTTTAGTTTTGTTAGGCTCTCCAGAACCTTTCTCAATACCTAATTTTTTCTTGATTAATGTAGAAGTAGATGTACCTTTTGTAACGAATGTATAAGTTTTATCTTCATACACTGTTATATAAGTATTTAATATTTGCCCTTTCATTTTAGAAGTTTTAGCATTAAAATCTTTAACGAAAGCTGCTATTTGTATCTGCTTCTGTCCTAATGCTGGTCCTAATGGTGGAGCAGGTGTTGCCTCTCCGCCTGGTATGCGAACCTTTACAATACCAACTACTCTTTTAGCCATTTTTACTACCTCTTAATTATTTATTTTATAAATTTATAATCTTTATCTTATAGTTTCTTTACTTTGTTAAACTCTAATTCTGTAGGAGTACTTCTTCCAAATATTTCTATTTTTACAGTTACTTTACCTTTATCAGAATTAATATTTTCTATAACACCATTTAAACCGTTGAAAGGTCCGTCTATTACTTGAACCTTCTCACCGATATCAAATTCCATTCCTATAATTTCATTTATCTCAGTCTTAGATTTCTCATCTCTGTTTTCAAATATACGAGCAACATCACTTTCACTTAAAGGAGTAGGAACTATATTACCTTCTTCTTTTGTTGTAGCATGACTACCAATAAAACCAGCCACTCCAGGTGTTCTTCTAACCATAGCCTGAGTAGCATCTGTCATAATCATTTTTACTAAAACATATCCAGGATAAAAGAATTCTTCCTTAGATACTTTTTTACCATTTTTTGTAGAAGTAACTGTTTCTGAAGGTATATATATATCGACTATTAAATCAGTCATTCCATTTTCTTTAGCTCTTTTCTCTATACGCTCACGAACTTTATTTTCATAACCATGCTGAGTATGAACTATATACCATCTATAATCTTTTATATCAGCCATTTCTTCAGACATATTTTAATCACCTATTATATCTATTTTTTCTCATATAACGAATAGCAAAATACACAACAAATAAAACAACTACAGCCAATACTAAAACTAATGTAATCTTAGAAGATATTAAGCTACCCAAAATAGAACCATCTAATAAAGCCCTTACAACGAATGTTACAATATAATCTGCCGCACCTAAAAAAGCTGAAGCTAATATGAGCAAAACTATAACGACAACTGTTTGATTCATAACATCTTGTCTTGTAGGCCATACACTTCTTTCAAAAAGCTCTTTTTTTATCTCTTGCAAAGAAGCAAAAAAACTGTTTTTCTTTTTATCTGCCATAAAGCTACCTTAAACTGTATTATCTTAATCTTATAAGAAAAATAATCAGGTCAGACAGGAGTCGAACCTGCAACACTCGGTTTTGGAGACCGATGCTCTGCCAATTGAACTACTGACCCAAATTTATAAACATCTTATTAAAAAATAAGTATTTATCTAGATACTTTTAATTCCTTATGAATTGTGTGTTTTTTATCATGAGGACAATATTTTTTTAATTCTAATTTTTCTGGAACATTTTGTTTATTTTTAGTTGTTATATAATTTTTTCTTTTACATTCTGTACATTGAAGATGTATTTGCTCAGTTTTTACTTTAGCACCTGCCATTTTTTGCTCCTTAAATTTAAGTTAAACAAATTTAGATGACCTATAATTTACAAGGTATTCTATTATACTACGAAAAAAATTTTATGTCAACAAGAAATATAATATTTTTATATTTAAACATTATTTTTTACAGTACTTTACTATTGAAAATAATGTTTAAATATATATAATTTATACAAAAAATTTTATAAAAAATAATTGACTATATACAATTAATGGAATGAAAAATGAAACTCATAAAACAATTCACAATCATATTCGCTGTATATTCTGTGGCTGATATATTAAGTAAATTATTGAAACTTCCAATACCTGGAAATGTAATAGGCATGATATTATTATTCGTACTTCTGTTATTAGGAATAATAAAAGAAAGTCATATAAATGAAGCTAGTGATATATTAATAGCTAATATGTCATTATTATTTATACCGGGAACATTAGCTATAATGGACGAATACAAATACGTTAAAGATGAAATTATACCTTTTGTTATAATATGTGTTTTTATGGTAATAGTAATTATGGCATCAACAGGATTATCTGCACAGCTTTTTGAAAAATTATTTTCAAAATTAAGAAAATAATTAATTTTAAGAAAGTTTATAAACAATAAAAAACATAATGGTAAAAAATAATCAATCAACCTACAAGTAATTAAATTGCTTTGAAGTATTAAGTAATACAATTATATATAGAAAAAATAAATAACAATAAGTAAAGACGGCAAGCAATGAAATTACTTTGTACTATTTGACGACCAAGTAGTAACCTTCTGTGGGCGAACAAACAATAAAAAAGTGAGACAAAGCCGCCGAGTAATGAAATTACCCGGAACTATTTGGATTTGTTGAGCATAACAATAAAAACAGTGAGCCGAAGCCTTTGACTTAATTTATTAAGTCAAACCTTTAGGCTGAGGCGAACATAACAATAATAAGGATTTAATATGAAAGAATTATTTATACAAAACCCTATAATACCAATAGTAATAACTTTAATAGCTTATATAATAGCATATACAATATATATAAAAACTAAATTACCTATATTAACTCCATTGGTAACAAGCGTTATATTGGTTGGTTTTTCTTTATATTTTATGCAAGTACCTTACAGTGTTTACAATGAAAGCGGCGGAAAATTTATCAATGCTATGGTAGGGCCTGCAACTGTTGTTTTGGCTTTGCCTATATATAGAAACCTTCCTATACTTAAAGCTAATCTTGCCGTTATATTGATAAGTATAGCTATTGGAAGCACAATAGGAATAACCGGTATATTTATATCTGCAAAACTATTTGGAATATCTGAAGCTTTATTCCCTTCCCTATTGACTAAATCCGTTACTACAGCAATTGCTGTTGATATCACTGCCAATATGGGAGGAATGAAATCTATAACTGTTTTATCTGTTATAATATCTGGAGTTGTAGGTGCAATAGTACCCCCTTTTGTATGCAAATTATTTAGAATAAAATCTCCTCTTGCAATTGGTCTTGCTATAGGTACTTCTTCACATGCTGTTGGTACAAGCAAAGCAATAGAAATGGGAGAAACTGAAGGAGCTATGTCTGGTCTTGCTATAGGTGTTGCTGGAGCTTTAACTGTTGTGCTTCTTCCAATATTGTATAAATTGCTTTTAATGATATGGAATTAATTATCTTATATTTGATTCCATTATATTTATGATATCATTATCTTTAAAATACACACTGAATGTATTTTCATCATCTCCGCAATCCACCTTGGATTCTATACTGCCGTCTTCATTTATTTTTATTAGTATTTTATATATATCAATATTATTGTACCATTCATCATCTACATCTATAAACATGAAATCACCATAAGCATTCTTTAATGTTTCTTTTGAATCTGATAATACTTTTACATGTTCTTTTAAATTATTAATAATATCTTCTAGTTTCCAAGACTTATGAATACCTATATCAAATAAAGTTGATAATTCTTTTCCAAAAACTTTCATAGGTTTGAATACTTTATATAATTCCCAATCATCTTCACTTATATTAGCATCAGCAACATTAACTAAATCTTCTATATTAATCATAATACTCCCCCGCAATTTAATAGTCTATTTATGAAACTTTTTATTTATAAAAAATAATGATGGTATTGTTATACTAGAAAACAATATAACACTATAAAGAATATTTTCTGCATTATTTAAAACTTTATATTCAACTATTGCATTTTCTTTTCTAAAAGGTGTGGGTTTACTATCTCCATCTGGACCTTTACATTCTTTCTCAGAAAACATCACCAAAAGCATAAATGATAATATAAATAAATATTTCTTCATAATAATCTCTTCTTTCTATATAAAATTTTAGTATATTAAAAAAATTTAATAAGTCAACAGATAATGACATTGGAGTCAAAAAATTATTATTTATGAAAAAATCAGGCCTAAAATAAGCCTGATTTCTTAATTGTTTGTGGAGAATATTATATTATAAAATTACCAATTTTTAGCAATAACTTCATTGTAAGTAGGTATCGAATCTATAGCACCTTTTCTGGTAACTGTTATATTAGAAACTTTAGTAGCAAATTCAATAGCTTCTTCTATAGTTTTACCTTCAGCAATAGTTCTGACAACACCGCCTAAAAAACTATCACCTGCCGCAGTAGTATCAACAACATCTACTTTATAAGCGTCAAAATGCTTTCTTTCTTCTTTAGTTATTAAATCGCAGCCATTAGCACCTAAAGTAAGTATTATATTTTTAACACCGCATTCAAATACATAATCTATACCGCCTATGATATCTATTTCTGTTTCATTAGGTATAAGTATATCAATATTGCTTAAAAACTCTTTATCTAATTTAATTGCAGGAGAAGGATTCAACACTACAATTTTTCCAAGTTTTCTAGCTACAGATGCAGCATATTTTGCTATTTCTATAGGAATTTCTAATTGCATAACTATTATATCGAAAGATGAAATCAAATCTTCTTTAATATCATCTTTTGTAATCAAAGCATTAGCTCCCTGTGCCACTATAATATGATTAGCTCCGTCATTAGTAACTGTAATAACTGCTATGCCTGTAGAAACATTATCCTTTATTAATAAATTACTTATATTAACATTATTAGAAGATAAAGCCTCTGATAAATCCTTACCAAAATTATCATTTCCAACAGCACCTAGCATACTTACATTTCCGCCCAACTTACCTATAGCACAAGCTTGATTAGCACCTTTACCGCCATTAGTAGTACAAAAATTATTACCAAGTATAGTTTCACCCTCTTTAGGAAAACGAGGAGTTGTTATTACTAAATCTTTATTTATACTTCCTATCACTAAAATATTTTTATTCATTTTTATATTCCTTATTGTTTAGATGTCTTATTATTGGCAATTACTCCCATTACACTGGCAACGAAGAAAAAGAAACCAGATATACATATAGACATTGTAATACTAAAATCAAAAAATAATATACCTATTATAACTCCAACTATAGGCTGTGTTGCCATAATCAATGCTGAAATTATAGGCGATAAATTTTTCTGAGCAACAAACTGACAAGCATTTCCTAATACATAAGATCCTAATCCATAAAATAATATAGGATATAAAGGCAAATTGCTTATAGAATGAATGCTTCCAGTAATCAATGATGCTATAAGATAACCTATAGAACTAACTAAACTTTGTATAAAACCAAATGACTCAAAACCAAAAGATCTGGCACATCTTCCTATCCATATAATAGATAAGGCATAACATACTGTAGTTGCCAAAGATAAAAATTCTCCAAGACCAAAAGAAAATATTTTCATTTCTTTATTATAGTTTAATATAAAATTACCTATAAAAGCAAATATTAAACTTGGGTATATAAGTTTTGGTATCTTTACTTTATACATAAAAAAATCTAGTATAGGTACAATAATTACAGTAAGACCAACTAAGAAACCTATTTTTTCAGGGGTTGTCATAGAAACTGCAACATTTAATGACATATTACCAACTAATAATATTATAACAGGTTTAAGTCCGTTTTTCCACATACCAGCATCAAACATAGGCTTTTTCTTTAATATACAAAGCAAAGCAAATACACAAAAAGCTATAAAATAACTTATAGATGCTAAGAAAAACAACGACCATCCCATATCTTTTGAATAATTGGCTACCCAAGCAATAGATGCGAAGATAGTCGTTGCTATAAACATTATTATATAATACATTATATTAATCCTGATATTATTCCAGCAATAGCTGCTGTCATCCAAGAAGCTGCTGCTCCTATAAACATACATTTAAATGCTAAATTAATATAATTCTCTCTGTTGTTTCCAGAAAAAGGCAATACCTTACCTAAATTCATAGCTACTGTGCCAGGGTTAGCATATCCGCATAAAGCAAAACTTGCTATTATAATAGATTTCTCTGTTAAAGCATTGCTTTTTATAAATTCACCAAGCTGTGTAAAAGCAACAAACTCATTAATAGAAAGTTTAGTACCCATTAAGTAACCCATTTTTATAATGTCTTCAACTGGAGTACCCATAGCAAAAGCCAAAGGAGAGAATATATATCCCAATAATGTTTTTAAACTTCCAGGTACAAATCCATTATATTCACCATATATATTTTTTACGCCATGTAATAATTGACCATCAACATAAGCATCTAAACGTCCAAGTATACTGTCAAATACACCTATCAAAGATATAAATACAACCAAACTTCCTGCCATTATCAATACTGTTTGAATTGCATTGCTTATACTATCCATAATAGCATTCATAGGTTTACCGTAGTTAACATCTTTTACTACCTCTATATCCTGACCTCTAGTAACCGGATTATCTACTTCAGGATAACATATTTTTGATACAACTATAACAGCAGGAACACTCATAGCACTAGCAGCCAATAAATGCACTGGAGAAATACCCAAAGATACAAATGCAGCAAACAAGCTAGCTGATATAGTAGCCATTATAGCTGATATAGATAGAGATATTTCAGATCTTGTTAAAGTACTTAAATAGTTTTTTATAAGAAGTAAATTATCTCCTCCCATTGGAATACTAGAAATAGCAACAAGTGTTTCAGCACCGCTTAATGGTTTAATACCCATTCCTCTCATGTTCCAATCTACAAATCTAGCTATACTTATAATAATTTGATTCATTAATCCAACACTTTCTAATAATCCAACAAAAGCTATAAAGAATATTGTAGCAACACCAACATCTATTATAAATACCCAGCCTACTGCCCCTGTATATAATTTGCCGAATATAAACTCACCGCCTAAAGAAGCAAATTTCAAGAATGAAGTTATAGCATCTCCTATTACTCCGAAAAAGTCAGAACCTGTTTTTCCATTAGCTAATAAATTACCAAATATTATACCGCATAATAAAAATCCAGCAATATTTGACCAATGTTTATATAGTTTTATATCTTTACCAAAAGAAAGCAAAGCAACTCTCACTACTCCAACAACTATAAAAAGATACCAAACTATTGAAAGCAATAATGAAGATACTTCGCCGCCAAGTAAATATGTTATGCCTATAACAATAGCTGTAAGAATTAATGATGCTATTGCACTGACAACTATATTCATATTTTTTGCTCTAAAAATAAACACATCTAAATTATACCAAGCTATAGCCCATATCCATATAAAGAATGGTACTAAGCTTATTAATCCTTTACCTAATATTATAGCTGCAATAATAAATTGCATAACTATACCCCAAATAACTAATTTCCAATCAATAGCTTTTTTGTTTTTAGAAAATAAAAAGCCTATAAAACAAAATAAAGCAACACCTAAAAATCCTGTAAATTGCATGATATTATCCTTATCTTAAAAATGTTTTTAATAATGTATCTATATAAATATTTTTATCGATTGTTAATAATCTTTTTACTTTTTTTATATCTTTTTCTGGAAATAAATAATTTGTTATTCTCATTCCCTCATAATCATAAGCAGTAAAACCTCTCATTTTTCCGCTTAATTGAACATCTACATATACTTCATTAGTTGTAAAATAATCCGGATATTTTACATACATAAAAGGAAGAACATCGTATATTCTTGCTGCATGAGGTAAAGCACTTTTTGATATTCTAAAATTTAATAACTGTTCTATCCAATTATCTAAACTTCTGCCTTTCAAATAGGAATCAATATCTTCTTTTGTAAAATAAGCATAATGATCTGTAATATCTAAATCGCTTAAAACTATATTCATATTCTGATTAAAAACGAAATGAGCAGCTTCAACATCAGCATAAATATTAAATTCACCATAAGCTGTCATATTACCAAAACTACCGCCGCCCATAATATATAAACATTCTATTCTTTCTTTATACTTAGGAAAATGCATTAAAAATGTACTGATATTTGTAAGCGGTCCTAATGTGATAATATTTAATTTCTTATCGCTATTTTCAAAAAAGTTAATAAGTCCATTAAATACATGATCTTTTGCTTTATAATCTTTATCTATTACTATAGGTCCTAGATTTACACCATGTATATGTGAAGCATCTATATGGCCCCCTATAGTTGCATAAGAAGCTCCATAATATACTGGTATGTCCTTCTTACTATATTCTAATAAAGCACACACATTTCTAACTGTAGATTCCACAGCTAAATTACCAGCAACAGTGCTGAATCCAACTATATTAAAGTCATTATTCAATGCCCATAATATAGCAACAGCATCGTCTACTCCAGCATCTGTATCTACCCAGTAGAGTTTATTATTGTTAACTATAATTTATATCCTATGTTTATTTTTTATAATTATAAAGTATAGTCAAGTTTAATACGAAGTCAATTTTTTTCAGAAAATTTTCTGAAATTTTTCTGAAACTATACTTTGTATAGAATATTGACAAATTAAACTTCATATATTATAGTAATACAAAATTTTAATTTAATATGATTTATTTATTATGAATGATAAGAAAATAACATTAAGCTACATAGCAAAAAAGGCAAATGTTTCAGTTGCTACTGTTTCTAGGGTATTAAATGGAAACAGCAGTGTAGATGAGAAAATAAAAAATAAGATTAATAAAATTATTAATTCTGATGGGTATAATATAAAAAAAACAATAAAAACAAAAACTATTATATCCGTGATAATACCTGATATTACAAATCCTTTTTTTGCAAATATAATTGAAGGAATAGAAAATACCGCTAATCTTTACGGATATCATATAATACTTTCTCAATTCAAAGAGAATAAAGATATATCAAATTTCAAAGACATAACAAATATAGGTGTATCCGGATATATTATAATACCATCTGTGGGAAGTACTAAATATTTTGATGATATAGTGAATAATTCTAATTTGCCAGTTATTTTCTTAGACAGAAAAGTAGAACTAGATAATATAAATTATGTGGGTTCTGACAATGAAGTTGGAGCTTATAATGCAACAAAATATTTAATAGATTTAGGCCATAAAAATATTATATATATGGCAGGCCCAAAAGATATAAGCACAGAAAAAGAAAGATTCAGCGGTTTTATTAATGCATTAAATGACAATAATATAGATTTTAATTATGACAAATATTATAAAATAGCGAATTTCAATTTTGATGAAAGTTATGAGCAAATGAAAGAGATAATAAAATCTAAACTTGATTATACTGCTATATTTTCTGCATGCGATGTAATGTGTTTTGGTATAAAAAAAGCTACTGAAGAATTTAATATCTCAATACCTAATGACATATCATTAATAGGATATGACAATATACCTTTTTCATCAATAATAGGATTAACTACTGTATCTTCTCAAGCTTATGAAATGGGTAAAAATGCTGTACTTTCTATACTTAATATTATAAATGAAAGAATAACTGATAATGTTAATATCATACTTCAGCCTAATATAGTAATTAGAAACTCATGCAAAAAAATATAAAAATGCAATCTTTTTAACGCACGGTTAATGATTTATTTTCAATAATAAAAAAATTAGAATTATAATTAACTCAAATAATATAATTTCATTCTGCGTGCGGTGAATAAGCAGCAAATTTAGAAAAATCTTGGGTGGGTGTTTATATTTCTTGATAATTTTTTAAAGAAACAAAATACTTAAAACAAAAAATATATTTATAAGGATAGAGGGCGGGATTTAGAATAATTTTTTTAAACTTAAATATAAAAAATTATTTAATATACAAAATTAAAAGTTGATCAAATATTAAATAAAAATATTTTAGTTCTTTTTTGTATTATATATTTTATTATAAAAAATAAGGTTTTGAAGCATTTATAAAATCATATAATAAAAATATATAATTCATCATTAATTTATTTGAATAGCAAATAATATTTAGTTAATAGAAATTCTTAAATAAATATACTATACTATTATAGATCAAACTTACGGATAAATATATGCATAAATACAAACCAGAAATTTTAAAAGAATTATACGAAATAGTACAAGATGAAAGCATTTATTTAGGCGATATAGATACAAGCCTTATTAAAGATATGAGCGGATTATTTTCAGGAAGCGAAAGAGAAGATTTTTCAGGTATAGAAACTTGGGATACTTCAAATGTTGTAAGTATGAACTCAATGTTTTCTTTTGCACGTAAATTTAATCATAATATAAATAACTGGAATGTATCTAATGTAGAAGATATGGGCTATATGTTTAGGTATGCAATTAAATTCAATCAGCCTATTAATAATTGGAATGTTCATAAAGTAAAAATTATGAATTATATGTTTAATGATGCTATGGAATTTAATCAGGATATTTCATCTTGGAATGTTGAGAGTGTTAAAGATATGACTTGTATGTTTGAAGGATGCAGTAAATTTAATCACCCGCTTAATAGTTGGAATGTATCCAATGTTGAAAACATGTATTGTATGTTTGCACAATCTTTTGAGTTCAATCAGCCTTTAAATGATTGGGATATATCAAATGTTAAAGATACATCATATATGTTTTATCTTGCTTCAAAGTTTAATCAGCCTCTCGATAAATGGAATACTTCAAAAGTAAAAAATATGAGTTACATGTTTGGCGGTACTTATAATTTTAATCAGTACAGTTCTTTAGAAAACTGGGATATTAGTCAAGTTAATTCTATGGAAAATATTTTTCAATTCTGTAATAACTTTCAAAATTTTAAAAATTTGAAATGGACTTTATATTTACATGTATTAGATAATTATTATTACAGTAATGATATTATAAAAGACAATTTGAAAGAAGCTCATAAAATAGCTTCCGAAAGTAAAAATAAAAAAATAATAGCTTTCAAAAGGAGATTAGAAAATATTTATTATGATGAATTAAAAGATTTATCGGATTGCCAAATTTTTAAAAGTATAGAAGAAGCAGAAAATTATGCTGAAAATAATTTAAATAAAAAAGATGAAAAGAAAGTCGATTTTATAAAAGAAGCTAATGTATTAATAAAAGATAAATCAAGAGAAGTTAATATAAATGTAATAAAATACATATATTTAAAATATTTAGAATTAAAGAAGTATATTTATCGTATTGTTGAAATTGATTCTATTATAAATTTTGCTTGATAAAGAAAGTTTTTTAAGCTTTGCTGAAAATATTTACAGAGAAACTAATAAAGAAACAGCACAATTAATTTACGGATTATATGGAGGCTATGAAGCATTAGAGGAAATATACAAAAAAGACGGCGAATCAAAATTATTTTTTAATATACTATCTTTAAATAAAGAAAATGAATATACTATAAAAATACTATTTAATATATATAATAATGCCAAAAAAATGGCATCAAAAAATAACGCTTTAGACATATTAATAGAAATTGCAAAAGATAAAAAAATTCCTTTTTACAATTTAGAATTAAAATATAATTCAAATATTGGATTTGACAAAAACAGTGAAAAAATCCTTGATGAAAATTATAAATTAATATTGAACAATGATTATTCTGTAAGTATATTCGATATAAAAGAAAATAAAATATTAAAATCTATTCCAAGAAATTTAGATGAAAATAAAAAACAAAATATAAAAAATATAAGAGAACAAGTTTCCAATATGATAAAAAAATTCTCGTATATATTAAATAAATTACTCATTGCAGGAGATAAATACGATTATGATTTTTTCAAAGAGGTATTTATTGATAACCCAATAATGAATAAATTTGACTTGTCTCTTATATGGAATTTGTATGACAAGAATAACAATTTTATAACTACATTCAGATATTCAGGCGATGGAAGCTATACAAATAGTAATGATGAAGAAGTAAAAATTGATAATAGTAGTTTTATTAGTTTAGCAAGCCCTATTGAAATGGAAGAAGAAACAATTAGAAAATGGAGGCAACAATTACAAGATTATGAACTGTCTCAGACTATAAATCAATTAAGCATAATAAATATTGATAAAAATAATTTGAAAAATGAAATAGATAAACTTCAAAATATAGAAATTGCTTACGGTACTTTCAAAGCATTCGGAACAAGATATGGAATGTTTCCTTTATATACAGAATATAGAACAATTAAAGAATATAGTTTAACACTTGATAATGGAGATACTTTTATAATAAAAGCAAAAATTAACGGTGAAACTGATTATGCTGATTATAAGGATAAAATTAAAATAAATATAGAATTTAAAAATAATGAAAACAAAGAAGTTTCAAAAAGATTTATATACAATTTATTAATATTTATAGCATGGGATTTTAGACTTACAGATATGTTTAATTAAATACACATATTGAATTAATTTATAAAAGTATTTAATTTTTTTATTAATCTATTCACCCCGCCCACCCACCCCTAAATTACAAATATAATGCAAATAAAAAGGCATACATAAATCAATATGCATGCCTTTAATTTATTTAATTATATAATTTTTTAATCTCTGCTTCTTATTTTAGATAAGAGCTTTAATATCTCTAAATAAAGCCATACTAAAGTAACAAGAAGTCCGAAAGCAGCATACCATTCAAAATATTTAGGCATATTATACTGCTCACCTTTCTCCATAAAGTCAAAATCCAAAAGTAAATTAAATGAAGCAATAAGAACTACTACAACGCTTATTCCAATGCTTAAAGGACTTGAACCATATAAGAAAGGAATTCTAGCACCAAAGAATGACATTATAAAATTAACTAAATATACAAGACCTATACACAATGTAGATACAGTTATTACACTTCTAAATTTCTCAGTTACTCTTATTATTCTAAATCTATATAATACCAACATTATAAATAAATCTAAAAATGTAAGAAATACAGCCTGCACAACTATACCGTCATAAGCAGCATTAAAAACATAAGAAACAGCACCTATAGCAACACCTTCAAGTATAGCATAAAGTATAGAAAATACTTTAGATAATTCTTTTTTGAAAGTCATTATCAAAGCTAAAACAAAAGCAGCTATAGATGAACCTAAAGCAGCAGGATAAAGAAGTCCTGGATTAGAAGCTAAAACAAAAAATACACTTACCATAGCAGAAAGCATTAATACTAATGTAAGTATTATTGACTTGTTAATTGCCCCATTAACAGTCATTGTGTTTTCATTTTCATAATTTGATGCATAATTAAATGCCTTATCTGATAAAACAGGATTTGCCATTATTCAAAACCTCCAAAATTCTTTTTATTTAGTTATTTATTATATAACAATTTAAATAAAATACCATTATAAAGTATAGATATAAAACTTGCTATTTTAAATAAAGTAATATTTTTTTGATTATTTATATGACAATTACATAATAACAAAACTAAATATTATATTCTTTTATTTTCTTCATCTTCTGCTATTTTCTTGATAAGAAGTACCCCAATTAAAGTTAAAACAAGTAATATAAGCTTATGAAAGATAGCTGTTATTAACTGGCTAACTATAAATGCTATTAAAAAAGATACTGCATATTTAGAAAAAGTATTAGGAAGAAAAGAAGCATTTTCTAATTTAAAATTATAAATAATAAAAGTTAGAGGTACAGCAATTATAATAGTAAATATAGAAACAGATATTATAGAAGCCGACATAATTTTTCTATTTACTTTTTTATTTTCTTTTTCCATAATTCAAAAACCCCAAAAATTGTTTTTATTTAGTTATTTATATTATAATAATGTAAATATAATACCTATATAAAGTAATATTTAATATAATGTGAATAAATTAAAAAATATAAAACCTTTTTAAAAGCATATTTTATTAAAATGTTTATTTTTAGAAAAAATATCCTCTCATTTCTTTTAGTAATTCTTTATTTAATTCATAATTAGAATGTTTAGGTATAACAGAATCAATGCCGCAATAAGGACAAATAGCAGTTAAATCATTTTCATCTTCTATCCAATCAGTTATAAATTTTGGATTAAAAATACTTACACAATAAAAACAACCGCAAATGTCTTCTTGCATTAATAATTTTTTATGATTAGAAGATAATTTATGTATTTTTAATAGTTTTTCAACTGTCATTTTATTAATCTTTCATTCTTTTTTTTATAATTTTTATTAAAACAACACATACTAATATAGCAATAATAAAAGGTACGGCAAAAATAAAAGAAACACTAGGAGGAGCAGAAGCCCCAGCAAATTTCACAGCATAAAACATATAACCGTAATTGAAAGCAACTACAGTAACCATCATATAAGAAAATAAATAAGCTATAATTTTAATAGTTTTTATAATTCTTTCTTTATTGTTCATAAATCTACTCTAATTTTTCATTAATTCAATAAATATAATATTTTATAATAAATACTATAAAATAAAATTCTTAAAATTTCAAATAAATTAATAATAGTTAAAGCATTGGAAATTGATATAAAAAGAAAATTTTAAAGAATAAAAAAGAATAACATAAAAAAAATCCCAATAGAAGTAAATCTATTGGGATAAATATATAATATATACCCGGCAACGTTCTACTCTCCCGTAAAGCTACCCTTACAGTACCATCGACGATGAAAGGCTTAACTGCCGTGTTCGGAATGGGAACGGGTGTATCACTTTCTCTATGGTCACCGAAATAATATTAGCAAATTAAAAGAACAATTTTTAATCTCTTTGCCAGATATATAAGAGCGTAGATGTCTCATTCTACTTTCTATTATTATTTTCAAGAAGAAAACGATAATATGGTCAAGTCATTGGTCTGATTAGTGCTGCTCAGCTGAACAGGTATTTCTTCCCTGCTTACACTTGCAGTCTATCAACGTCGTAGTCTCCAACGAAACTCATAGGGAAAGTTAATCTTGAAGGAGGCTTCCCACTTAGATGCTTTCAGCGGTTATCCCGTCCGCACATAGCTACTCTGCGATGCTCTTGGCAGAACAACAGATACACCAGCGGTGTGTTCATTCCGGTCCTCTCGTACTAAGAATGACTCTTCTCAACTTTCCAACGCCCACAACGGATAGGGACCAAACTGTCTCACGACGTTCTGAACCCAGCTCGCGTACCGCTTTAATTGGCGAACAGCCAAACCCTTGGGACCTGCTCCAGCCCCAGGATGCGATGAGCCGACATCGAGGTGCCAAACCTCCCCGTCGATATGAACTCTTGGGGGAGATAAGCCTGTTATCCCCGGAGTACCTTTTGTCCGTTTAGCGATGGCCCTTCCACTCGGGACCACCGGATCACTAAGACC
The DNA here is from genome assembly GCF_944390845.1 of uncultured Brachyspira sp. Classification (GTDB taxonomy): domain Bacteria; phylum Spirochaetota; class Brachyspiria; order Brachyspirales; family Brachyspiraceae; genus Brachyspira; species Brachyspira pulli. The sequence goes on along the minus strand of NZ_CALXRM010000014.1, from coordinate 28,296 downwards.
TACTTTCGTACCTGCTCGAGATGTCTCTCTCGCAGTCAAGCCACCTTATGCCTTTATACTCTACTACCGATTTCTATTCGGTTTGAGGTGACCTTTGCACGCCTCCGTTACTCTTTAGGAGGCGACCGCCCCAGTCAAACTACCCGCCTGACAATGTCCGACTGCCGGATAACGGCTAATCGTTAGAATCCCATTTTGCGAAGGATGGTATTTCAAAGATGGCTCCATGAGAACTGGCGCTCCCACTTCAAAGCCTCCCATCTATTCTACACATCACAAAACAAAACTCAATGTCAAGTTATAGTAAAGGTTCACGGGGTCTTTCCGTCCTGTTGCGGGTAATCAGCATCTTCACTGATAATTCAATTTCACCGAGTTCTTCCCCGAGACAGTGCCCGGATCGTTACACCATTCGTGCAGGTCGGAACTTACCCGACAAGGAATTTCGCTACCTTAGGACCGTCATAGTTACGGCCGCCGTTTACTGGGGCTTCAATTCGAAGCTTCGCTTACGCTAACCTCTCCTTTTAACCTTCCAGCACTGGGCAGGTGTCAATCCCTATACATCCATTTACATGTTTGCAGAGATCTGTGTTTTTGTTAAACAGTCGGCCAGGCCTTTTCACTGCGACTCTCCTCTCAATATTGCTACCAAGATTCAAGCGTCTCTTTTTCCGAAGTTACAAGACTAATTTGCAGAGTTCCTTAGGGAAGATTATCTCGAGCGCCTTAGAATACTCATCTCACCCACCTGTGTCGGTTTGCGGTACGATTATGACATGCCTAACCTTAGAAATTATTTCTCGACAGCCTAACTCACGCAACTTCCTGAACCCGAAAGCCCAGTCACTATCCAGCCTCAACCTTAAAGCAACAAGCATTTTACTCATCACAAGTCTAAACTGTTTGACGTTATCTACCAATCTAACGCGTACGTAAACAATCTGTGTCATTCCATCGAAACATATCATAGTACAGGAATATTTACCTGTTTCCCATCGACTACGCTTTTCAGCCTCATCTTAGGGGTCGACTAACCCTAGGCAGATTAGCTTTACCTAGGAAACCTTGGGTTTGCGGCGAACGGGTTTCTCACCCGTTTTCTCGTTACTCATGCCTGCATCCTCACTTCTTATACCTCCAGCCCACCTTACGATGAACCTTCAACGGCTTAAAGAACGCTCTCCTACCAATCACACCTTAACGATGTAATTCCCTAGCTTCGGTACTATGTTTGAGCCCCGTTACATTTTCGGCGCAAGAACACTCGACCAGTGAGCTGTTACGCACTCTTTAAAGGAATGGCTGCTTCTAAGCCAACCTCCTGGCTGTTTAAGTATTCTCACATCCTTTCCCACTTAACATAGATTTTGGGACCTTAGCTGAGGATCTGGGCTGTTTCCCTTTTGACAATGACGCTTATCCGCCGCTGTCTAACTGCCATGTTCTGAACTTACGGTATTCGGAGTTTAGTTGGGTTTGGTACTCGGTTAGGAGCCCTAGTCCATTTAGTGCTCTACCCCCGCAAGTAAACACATGACGCTGCCCCTAAAGACATTTCGGAGAGAACCAGCTATCTCCAAGTTTGATTAGCCTTTCACTCCTACCCACAAGTCATCCAAAGCCTTTTCACGGCCACTGGTTCGCACCTCCATTCGATGTTACTCGAGTTTCGCACTGCTCATAGGTAGATCACTTGGCTTCGGGTCGTATAGCACGCAACTAATGTCGCCCTATTAAGGCTCGCTTTCACTACGACTACAAGGCTATTACCTCTTAATCTTGCTACGTACTATAAGTCGCAGGCTCATTCTACAAAAGGCACGCCATCAGGCCATCTACTATTGCTAGCAGGGTACCCTCTGACTACTTGTAAGCTTAAGGTTTCAGGTTCTATTTAATAACCCTCAACGGGAGACTTTTCACCTTTCCCTCACGGTACTCTACACTATTGGTCACTGGTTAGTATTTTGCCTTGGATAGTGGTCTACCCAGATTCAAACAGGGTTTCACGTGCCCCGCCCTACTCAGGAACGATAAAACCTTGTCTATATGATTTCGTGTACGGGACTATCACCCACTATGGTCTGCTTTTCCAAAACAGTTCTACTATCATATAAAGCAAAGTCGATGTATGTAAGTACATCACTTACCGCCCTACAACACCATAATAACAACGTCTTACAACTTGACATTATTATGGTTTAGGCCCTTCCCCTTTCGCTCGCCACTACTTAGGGAATCTCAATTTTGATTACTTTTCCTCCAGGTACTTAGATGTTTCAGTTCCCTGGGTGTCGCCTCATACACCTATGAATTCAGTATATGATATAGAAGGTTTACTTCTATGGGTTTTCCCATTCGGTGATCTACGAGTAATAAAGAATATTTGCTTCTCCTCGTAGCTTATCGCAGCTTGTCACGACCTTCATCGCCTTCCAGTACCTAGGCATCCACCTTAAGCCCTTACTTACTTGACCATATTATCCTTTTCTTCTTTATTATTTCTAACATCAAAGCTAAGTTTAATACATCAAATTGAATGAGACTTTTTAGCTAATTAAAGCTGTTTCTTATCTAATTCTTTAGTAACGCTCCGCTTAATTGTTTCTACTCTAAGACACACAATCTAATTGTGTTTTCTTTATCTAGTGAAGATTTTTATAATCGCTGATTTCCGTTTTTTAATATTGGAAAAAACTTTCTAAAAATCTACGCTCTCATATATCTGTCAAAGATCTTAAGTTTTTCGTTTTTTCAGTTGGTGTTTGTTTCGTTTTATTTTTTGTTTCTCATCAACTGTTTTATTATTATAGCATAGGGTCGAAAAAACACAATAGGTTTTAGATGCGATTTTTAAAAAAATTCGCATTATTTTGGCTGTTTTTCGGTTTTATACTACATTTTATACAAATTACCTGCAGGAAAATTCCAAAATTCCCAAAATTTGCCTTTTCGGACCCGAATTTCACTCCAAAATCACCAAAATTTGGGCAAATTTGGGAAGAAAAATGGGAATTTTTTTATTAAAAATCCTAAAAAATTCAAAAAAATCCAAAAAACTAGCATATTTTCAAAAAATAATATATAATTCAGCGATAATTATTAATAAAAAAACATAGAGAGTTATGAATTATGAGTGTAAATATTGAGGAAAATGGCAATTTAAAACTAAAACCTAACACTATTATTTTTTACGAAGGCGAAAATATAGAAAATATATCTATTGTTACCAATGGTGAAATAGATGTCTATATATCTTCTAAAGAAATTTTAGGAATCGAAGATGAAAATGAAATAATGAGATATAGCTGCAGATTATTTTCAATACCTAGAAACATTATGCTTGGCATAGGAAGCTACAAATCCAATTCAAAATACATGTTTTCTTTTAAGGCTAAAAATGATACTGAAATATACGCTGTAAAAACACCTACACAAGAGTATGTTAAGAACTTTTTCAAAGTTAATAAGGCTTATATCACAAATATGTATCATTCAATTGCCTACATGATACTAAAATCTTACGAAGAATACATGAAAATCAAAAAAATCAATGATAATATTAAGATTATTTCTTCAAACCTTGCTGTTATGTATTTCAATTTACAGCAAAATAAGGCAAAAATAAAATCTGAGATGTTCAAAAACTATAAAGACATTTACGAAGATTCTATAAACTCTGGATTTAACTTCCCTACTTCGTTTGATGTTGATTTTATAAGAGCTGATCACTCTGAAATTTATATGCTTAATAAAAATCAGTTCATAGAAAATAACGAAAAATTAGAATTTGAAATAGATTATGTGAGAAGATTCTTAACAATGCCTAAGAATATTAAAACTCAATTCTTCACTTATGACATCAATATGAGTTTAGATGCTTCACATATGCTTTATGAAAACCTTAAAACTGTATCTTCTATGCTAAAAACTGAAATTGTTGAAGCTATAGAAAATATATTATTCTTATCATCAAATGAAAATGAGTCTTTATTTGGAGAATATTTTAAAATTGCTATAGATTTAGATAAACAAGATAAAGACAATGAAGTATGGGTTAAATATATTGGCTTTATGTCCAGCATCATAAAAGATATTTATAATAAAATCAAAACAGAATATGATTATGATTTGAATATAGACTTGGAAGAAATTGAATCTGCTGTAAAAAGAATATCAAGAAGCACTAATATTTCTTCTGAAGAAGCTGCTTTAGAAAACGATGACATAAGAGTTACTATAGGTTTTGAAGAATTACCTGCTGAAGTAAAAAATCCTACTAAGAGATTAATAGATATGTCTGGAATTGAAGAAGGTAAAGCTAAAAACTTTATGAAATCATTACAAGCATTCAAAAAATTAAGAGATAAATTCAGCACAGAAGATGATGTTAGAAAAATCAGACGAGGCGTTACTAGCGTATTCTTTGAAATATACAGAGAAGTTGCTAAAAGAGCTATTATAAACGGCAATAGAAGTAAATTAGTCGAAATGTTCATAAACTTTGGATATATGGACGATGAATTACTTACTCCAAATCAGATAATGGACCTTTATGAAATAAAAGATAAAAGCAAAACTAAGAGAGTCAATGTTTATTACATAGATGAGTGGCTTCAAAAAATATACGATAAAGATGAGCCTCCTTCTGTTAACGGTTTCGGACAGGATTACAGAGAAGCTTTGAGAGAATTAAAAAAACGCGGTACTATAAGCGATAAAGAGTTGGAAGAACATTGGGAAAGTTCATCAAAAAGACTTGAATACGAAGTTGATAACATGATCGAAACTACACACAGATTATGTTATGGTCAGGTTAGTGTATACTTCCCTATCTTACACAAAGATATGATTACTAAAGATCTTGAAAGAGCATTGATTAGAAGAGATGTGATGGAAAAATCTATCAAAGAAATAACTGATATAGATTTCTCAGCATTCTATAGGGAGGTATTGTATAAAAACAAAGAGTTGAATATAGAAAAAGAACTTGTTATGCAGGAAGTTCTTCCAAATATAATACTTATGCCTACATTCGGTTCAAGAGCTATAATGTGGGAAGAGCTTTCAAGCAGACAAAAAAATAGTACCGGAAGATTTTTATTCCCTATATTCACTTCTGAAGAAATAGAATCTCTATTACTTCCTACTATCGGTGCTTTCAGATGGGAATTATGCAAAACTATGCTTGGACCTGCTTGGAATGATATTACTCAAATGTCTATAACTTCTGAATATAGTGATTATGTTCAATTCTACAAGAAAAATAGAAATCTATCAGATGAATCTAAAGAAAAATTAAAAATACAAATCAAAAAGTGCAGAAACAATTTGAGAGAAGTATTTGTTTCAGATTACAACTTATGGATTAGATATGAAAGTAAAGGTATTATGAGACTTAACAGAGTTGCTAGAGGAATATTATACAGACAAGTACCTTTTGCTAAAAACATAAGAGATGAACTTTCTAAACAGCCTATGTTCTCAGAAATAGCTAACAGATTCAAAAACATAAGAAACAAAAAAGCTACTGAATTAGAAAATAGATATTTCAAATTCACAAAAACAGGAAACCCATTACCTCCTGAATTACAGCATCATATAGAGTTCTATAAAGATATGTAAAATAGCAGACGGTACGAAACAGTACTAATAAACATAAAAGAGCCTTGAAAAAATTATTTCTTCAAGGCTCTTTTTTTATAAAGAAAACACTAAATTAGTACTTATTCATACCAATTTAGTATTATATGTAGTATAATATATATTTTTTAACCAAAAAAGACAATTATTTAAGCATTATAATAATGCCAAAATTAATCAAAAAAATAAATAAAAAAACAATTTTTTAATTTCTAATAGTACAATTTCTATAAACATATAATATTTTTTTTATATTTCACTAAGATGTTATGCTAATAAATTAAGAATTTAAAAACTAATTATATATAATTTTAACTTATATTTTTAATATTAAATTAATGAACTTCTACTGCAGAATTAAAAATTGACACATAACTTCTACTTATAAAAATAAATTTATATTTTACTTTTAGAATGTATTAATGACTGAAAATTATATTATTCTTAAAAATATTTTGTATAGAAAACATATTTCAGAATAATATAAAAGATAGAAAATTAGTATGATTTAAGACTATTTCTAATTTACAAATTATATTCTAATGATGTAAATTAAAAAAGAAATTAACAAACTCTATTTATCATTTAATTAAAAAGCAGCTTTATTTAAATTATTTTTATAAGGTTATGATTATATTTTATAAAAACTTTATTAGAAACATGTTAAACAAATTATAAAAATTATACTTAAACTATTTTTTTAATATAATTAAATATTAACAATATCAATTTTTGTATGCAGTAAAATTATAAATAAGTTTATATATATTTTAATTATAAATGACAATTATTTAAAACTTTATTATATAAAAAATAATTCTTCCTAAAACAATAAAAAATATTTCAAAACTTTTATAAATAAAAAAATATAAAAATAGCACTTTATTAACATACCCCACCCTATAAATTTTATAATATAATTTTTCAATTTAAATATTATTATTCTTTTCAATTTATTTTTCTCAATATAACACCCACCCTAGTTTTTTATAGATTAAAAAAATTCTTTAACGCACGGTTAATGCATTATTTTTTATTATTATAATTTTGATAATTAATTAATATATACCTAAACAATTATATTTTGTCAAAAATAAATTTATATTTTTGTTTTTATATCTGGGGCTTTGCCCCATACCCCAGTTCTTTTATTGGTATAAAAGAACCAAAACAACTGCATTTTTGACCTAAAACTAGGGTTTATACCATATTTAATACATATTCTTAAAATATAAAGTTCTAGCAATTGCGTTTTTTGCTACTTTTTTGTGCGGCAAAAAAGTAGATAATATCTATATAAAGTGCATCAATTGACAAACTTAAAAATTTTCAGTATATGTTTATAATATTATTCTGCGTGCGGTGAATATTAAAAAAAAAATAATTTAAGTACCGAAATAAAGATTATCATAATTAGGAAAATAATAATGAATTACTCTACAGAAAAAGAAGGCAATATATTTTTTATTCCGCTATTTTTGCCAAATGATATAAAAAATAATATTAAAAGTTATTCAAAAACAAATTTTCTTCCTACACAAAATTACGGCTTTGGAAGACTGATTGAAATTAATAAATCTGGGGGAGATTTAATAGAAATATTTAATTATACCGGAAATATTCCTGATGATCAAAATAATATAATAAAATCCTGACTTATGTTTGAAGCATTACATACTGCAATGGGATTTAACAAAAAGAGATGGAGATTTATTTTTGGAGGATTAAATTATGATAAAGAAAAAGATTCTAATTATTCTTCAATATCTTTTTTATTGGGCAATGAATATGATACAAAACTATGGATTGGAGGGAAAATAAAAACAATAGATAATTATGATACAAATAAATACAAAGAATGGATTATTTACTCACCCGTTGAAATAGAAGAAATGATAAGAAATAAAAAGTCTTTAATATAATTTTTATAATAAAGCAATAGTTTTAACTTAAAATTTAATATTTCTATTTTTTTTTATATAAAGGTTTAATTATGATTTATAAAATGTATTTTTATAATAACTAATAGCAATACAATTTTTAAAAACCTTGTACAATAAAGTAAAATGCTTTTTATTGATAATTTTATATTTAATTAAAGAAAATTTTTTATTAAAATTTAAAATTCATATAAATAATATTTTATACCACAAAAACATCAAAACATGATTAATTTTTAATATATACCTAAACAAATATATTTTGTTAAAAAATAATTTTTCAATTTAAAATATTCGCAAGGCCTTGACCACTACGCTGCAGCACCCCAGTTTTTTTACAACCGAAGGAAATACTGTAAGTGTAAAAAGAACCTATATCCTTGATAAACTCAGATACACTTCGCGAAAAACTGCATTTTTAGTATAAATTTAGAATATATCCTATATTTAATAAGTATTTTTAAATTATAAAGTTCTAGTAATTGCATTTTTTGCTACTTTGGCGAAGACTGCAGAATGTGTACTACAAAAATAGATAACATCTATTTAAAGCATAAATTGATGACAAACTTAAAAATTTTTATTGTTATCTTGCTAAGCCAGTTAATCAATCATAAATAAAAAGCCTTTATAACTTCATATTCTTGAAACAAGTATTAAATGTACAATAATATAAAATTTTAGTATAAATTGCTAAGGAATGTTGCTAAAACCTGGCTTAAATAACCAATAAGAAAAAATACAAAATTGGATAAAATTAATTGTGATCTGTAAATAATCACAGAAATATTAGGAAAATATGAAAATATTTTAAATTTATTTTTGAAAACTAAAATAATTATAATATATATACAAAAAAGCATATTTTTACAATTTTTTCAAAATATTAATTTAATAACATTAATAATTTTATATAATGATAATTTCTTATGCGGTAATAAAGAACAATAAAAGAACAACATCTTCATAATACTCAAAAATATTTTATATTACTGTTATTATAGAACAAACAATAAAATTTATTTTATTGTAATCCATAATTTTATAAATAAAAATACAGTTAAAATATATACATTATTTTTATAATAAAATTACATATTCATTTCAATTCACAATAAAATCAAATAATTTTACAATAATAAAAATATTGTTTTCAAGCAAATTATTTTTTTTTCGATATTTAAGATAATCATAAATAATTATTTTATAACTATACTTGCAAAAAATGTCATAAATTGTTAAAATGTAAGTAACTAGCATAATAAAGAGTATTTAAAATGAGACTTGACTATATAAGACCATTTACTGATGCTTCCAATGAGATATTGCAAAATTATTTGGGTGACAATATCAAAACTAGCGATATTACACTAAAAGGTGATTTTGTAAATGCTTCTGGTATTATAGCAATAGTAGCTCTATCCGAAGACATAGTTGGACATTTCATAATAGATATGGACGTAGAAACTGCTAAAAAAATAGTTTCTATAATGAATGATAGTGAAGTAAGAGATATTAATAAATTATCATTATCCACATTACAGGAATTGATAAATTTAATAGCTGGATTAGCTGTTACAAAATTAGAAGCAGACGGATATGACGTTGATATATCTCCGCCTGTTATAATGAAAAGCAAAAATTTAGAGGTTTCGATAAGCGATTCGGAATTTCTTCATATAAAATTAGATACCTCTATTGGCGATTTTAATATATTAGTTGCCGTAGAATCAGAAAAGGAGTAAATAAATATGGCTGACATTAATACAAAAGAAGCTGATGGTATAAACGAATTTGGAAAACCATACAAAGTTCTAATTGTAGATGACTCTGCTTTTGTTGTTAAACAATTGCAACAAATTTTTGTATCAGAACAATATAATGTAGTTGGTACAGCAGAAAATGGTGAGGAAGGCGTACTTATGTATAAAGAATACAAGCCAGACTTAGTAACTATGGATATTACAATGCCAAAAATGGATGGTATTACAGCCTTAACTAAAATAATAGAGTATGATAAAAATGCAAAAGTAGTTATGGTTAGTGCTTTAGGTAAAGAAGATATGGTTAAAAAAGCTTTATTAGCTGGTGCAAAAAACTATATCACTAAACCTTTAGATAGAAAAAAAGTTCTTGAACGTATTAAGATGGTTCTTGCAAAAAATAAACAATAAGTTTATTTTTATTAATTCTGGAATAATTAATTTTGAATGAGCTAAAATTAACTGACAAACAATTTGATCTGTTTAAAGATTTTGTATATAGAGAAAGCGGAATTTGTTTTAATGTTATCAATAAAATTATTTTAGAATCTCGAATTGCATCTTCTATGAAAGAGAGAAAACTTGATAAAGTAGAAGATTATTATAAACTCGTTTCTACAAATAAAGAGGAATTAAAAGCATTTTTAGATAACATTACTACAAACCTTACAAAATTTTTTAGAAATGAACCTAACTTCAAATTACTTAGAAATTATGTTTTGCCAAGAATAATGAAAACTAAAAAAGTTGGCGAACAAATAAGAATTTGGAGTGCCGGCTGTTCTACAGGTGAGGAACCCTACTCTATAGCTATAACTTGTTTAGAGACAGCTGGGATAAAAGCACAAGATATAAAAATATTTGCAAGTGATTTATCCCTTAATTCTTTGGTGGCTGCTAAAGAAGGAAGATATGAAGCTCACAAAGTGGAAAATGTTCCAGCAGAATATTTAAAAAAATATTTTGATAAATTATCATCAGGTGAATACTCTATAAAAAATGATATAAAAAAATTAATCACATTCGACTATCATAATCTAAGACATAGAGGAAGCCAAACTAATATGGATGTAATTTTTTGCAGGAATGTACTTATTTACTTTGATAACGAATCTGTAAAACTTACTGTTAATAGATTTTATGATATATTAAATGAACATGGATATTTATTTATAGGACATAGTGAGTCTTTGTTTGGACTTGATACAAAATTCAAATTCAATAATATAGATAATTCCATAGTATACACTAAAAACTAGGAGTTTTTTCGATGTTTATGAAAAGAAATGAGAGTACAGAATCTAATTCCATTATAGGTGAAGGCTCATATTTTAAAGGCGAATTTACATTAAACGGTACTTTAAGAGTAAATGGTTGTTATGAAGGTGAGATATTAGAAGTTGATAATGTTTTTGTGGGTCAGACAGGAAAAGTAAAATCAAATATAAAAACTGTATCAGCCGTTATAGAGGGAATAATTATAGGCAACATAGAAGCTAAAAATAGAGTTATGCTTATGCCTACAAGCAGAGTGCTTGGAGAAATCAGAACACCTGAATTGATTATACAAAATGGTGTTATACTTGAAGGTTTATGTATAGTGGCTCCAGACCCTCTTACTAATCCAAGAGAAACCATACTATCTTTATATAATAACAATACGGATAATAACGGAAATAAATAATTAATAGATTATGCCATATCTATATAATGTTGAAAAAAGAATTAGTATACATATCATTATTATAACTCTTATTGCTGTCCTTAGCATTGTTGCAGTAGCATATTTATTCACATATAACTATATAGAAAAAAAAAGATTAAAATCTATATATGATTATATGGCATTAGAAGATTATGACAATGCCTCTTTTATATTCAGTGATCTTTATGCTAAAAGACCTCTAAATAAAAATATATTAGTTACAGGAATAGATTTATATTATGATATACTTATAAGATCAGATAAAAATGATATTATGAGACTTGCAAGCGAAAATATTATACGTTATGCAAATCAATTATTATTAACAGGAAAATTTGTAAAAAATAAGCGTGTTATATATCAGAGATTGGGCTATAGCTATCAAAGACTTGGAAAAGCTTATTATATCGATTCATATAATTCATATATAGATGCCATTAATGATGGAGATAATAGAATATCCACAACTATAGAATTATCAAAAGTATGTTATGAAATTGGTTTATACAAAGATGCTATAAAATATTTAGAAAACGCAATTGACAGAGAAATAAGGGAAAATAGTGAAGAATTTATAAATATGGAATTATATTATGAACTTGCCAATGCTTATGAGGGAGATAAAGATTATACTAAGGCAATACAAATATTATCATCAATGGATGGAAAATTTAAAGGCAATTCTATATTAGAGGCAAAAACATACTTCAAATTAGGCGATTTATATTATAGACAAGGATTATATAAGGAAAGCGAATTTTTTTACAAAAAGACATTAGAGATAGATGACAAAAATCCGGATTTATATTATAGTATAGGAACATTATATTTAGAAAACAAAAGAAGAAATGAAGCTATAAAAATGTTTAGAGAAGCTCTAAAAATAGATAATTCGTATAAGCCCGCTAGGGATATATTAAGGAGATTATAATAAATGTTTAACTGGTTATACAATATGTTCTCAAGTGATATGGGAATTGATTTAGGAACTGCTAACACTTTGGTATATGTAAAAGGAGAAGGAATTGTTTTAGCTGAACCATCAGTAGTAGCTATAGAAAAAAGTACAGGAAACGTTATTGCAGTTGGTAATGAAGCAAAAAGAATGTTAGGTAAAGTTCCTAACTCTATAGCAGCTATAAGACCAATGAGAGACGGGGTTATTGCTGACTTTGAAACTGTTGAAAAGATGATAAGATACTTTATTAATAAAGTACATAATAAAAGAACTTTAGTAAAGCCTAGAATAGCTATAGGTATTCCTACAGGTATTACAGAAGTAGAAAGAAGAGCTGTAAGAGAAAGCTGCGAACAGGCAGGAGCTAGAACAATATTTTTAATAGAACAGGCAAGAGCTGCCGCAATAGGTGCCGATATGCCTATAAATGAACCTCATGGAAATATGATAATAGAAATAGGAGGAGGTACTACAGAGGTAGCCGTACTTTCACTTGGAAGTATGGTAAGAAGTGCTTCTATACGTGTAGGCGGAGATGAGCTTGATGATGCTATTATTAAATATATGCAAAGAACTCACAACTTATATATCGGTGAAAAAACTGCTGAAGAAATAAAGATCAATATAGGTCATGCTTATAAAGGTGATATATCTAAAACTATGGATATAAGAGGAAGAGACTCTGTATCAGGACTTCCAAAAACTTTAACTATTAATAGTGCTGAAATAAAAGATGCTATAGCTGATATATTAATAGAAATATTAGAAGCTGTAAAATCTGTACTTAATCAGACACCTCCGGAAATTTCTGCTGATATAGTAGAAAGAGGAATAGTTATGAGCGGCGGTACTTCAATGCTTCCTGGTTTCACTGATTTGATATCTATGGAAACAGGTGTTCCTGTAATTCTTGCTGAAAGTCCTCTTACTTGTGTAGCTATAGGCTGCGGAAAGTTTATAGAGGAAACTAGAAATTTGAAAAATTACAGAAGATACTCTTAATCGGAAAAATAATAAAAATTTTATTAATATAGCCGATACTCATAGACGTGAAACTTTTTATAAAACATAAACTTCTTACTTTATATATTCTGCTAAATCTTATAGCAGGTGTACTTATGGTCTTAAATAGAAGTAATTTTGTATTTAATTTACAATCTATTTATGCTTTAGGTGTATACCCTATTCAAAGTGCCACAAAAAGTATTTCAAGGGCATTTGTATACATATATACAAGTATTACTGATATATTTACACTTCAAAGTCAGGTACAATTATTAAAAGATAGAATAGCAGAATTAAGCGGCGCTGCTTTAGAATATGAGCAATTAAGTGCTGAAAATGAAAGATTAAGAGCATTATTAAATGAAGCTCCTACAGATGAATACCCTTTAGAATATGCTGAAATAGTATCAAAAGACCCTCAAAACTTTTATACTACAATAGTTATAAATAAAGGAAGTGCTCATGGTATAGTTGTAGGAATGCCTGTTATATCTTATCAAAATGGATATAAAGGTTTGGTTGGAAAAGTTGTTGAGGTAAGAAGATATAACAGCAGAATATTATCTTTAGTTGACCAAAGATCGCAAATTTCTGTAATGCTTGAAAGCTCAAGAACTACGGGGATAATGGTTGGTCAAAGTCCTAAATCTACACAAACGCATTTGCAGTATATAGATTTACAAATGGACGTTGAAGAAGGTGAAAGAGTTGTTACAAGCGGTATGGGAGGAGTGTTCCCTAAAGGTATATTAGTTGGAACTATATTCAAAGTTGAAAAGAAAAATTATGGTCTTTTCCACGATTTATATGTAGAGCCTGCGGTAAACTTCTCTACTCTAGAAAATGTTTATGTAATAAAAAAGATACCTGATCAAGAAATCATTATGCTTGCTAATGAAGAAGATACTGAAGCAAATGGAGATAATACAAAATGAAAAGAATAATAACCGTTATCATTACAACTCTTATTTTGCTTTTAATACAATCATCTCCTGCTTATGATTTAATAAGAGTAGCTCTTGGAGCGAAACCAGATTTATTATTGATTTTCTTAGTTTTTATATCATTTAGATATGGTTCATTCGATGGTATAATATACGGATTTATTATAGGACTTTTACAAGATATAGTTTCAAGCGGTACTTTCGGTTCTTATGCTATGATATTTTTAAATATTGGTTTCTTTGTTGGATTCTTCAACACAAGAATATTTATCAAGCAAATTGCCGCAGGAATATTCGTAACTTTGGTAGGATATTTAATAAAAATTATAGCATTATTCTTAGTAACTTCTATATATTCTGATCTCTCAAATGTAGCTGTCTTAATAAGAGCAGAATTATTAGTAGGACTTCCTCTTACTGTTATATTATCATCTCCTTTATTCATATTGTTTGAAAAAGTTGCTCCTCTTATTTATGATAAAAACAAAATACATGTTGATGACAGCACTTCAAAAGAATATACAGAATAACAAAAAACATAAAAAACAAAATGCTTTTTATAATAAAACATTGACTTTATGTAATTCTGCTGTATACTAAAAAATATATGATTTTATCTAATTAATGTATATAAAAATAGGGAAATTATATGATAAAAAAAATTTTCTCCTATAAATCTGATAGGAAATATATAACTATTAATATTTTAGGAATAAAGATCACAATAAAAAAGAATATATACAAAGAATTTATTAAACATAAAATACCAGATAACTCAGTATTAATAATTGAATTTAATCCATATCATGGAGAAACTTTACCAGGTTTTATAAAATACTTTGAAGATTTAAACTATAATATAGATATTTTAATAGATTCTACACTATATAAAGATAAAGCTCTATCAAATTTCAATTATAAAAAATTAAATAAGATATTTGTATTCAATAAGTTCGACATAATTAATAATATATTACTTTTCCCTGTAATCAAAAAATATAATATTGTTTTTTTTAATAGTTATGTATTTACATTAGATAATAAAAGACAATCTATATTTGTTTATAAAGAAAAAGTATTAGATAATATGAATAAATATATATGTGTAGAACATAATGCTTTTTATGATTTTGAAAGAAATATAGATAAAAATAGAACTGTTACGCTTTTACCAAATAGTTTTTGTTCTAAATATATTAACCCTCATTATTATTTTGAAAAAAAACTAAACAATAAAAATAAAATTACAAAATTTGCAATATTTGCCAGAGAAGAAAACAGTCTAAAAAATATACAATTATTAATTGACTCTGTAAAAAAAATAATAGATATAGGAATAAATAATTTTAACTTAATTTTAGTTGGAAGAATAAACAAATTGAATATTGATATTACTGGATATGAAAAATATATAGCATTTACTGGTTATTTAGATTATGAATCTTTATACAAAGAAGTACAATTATCTGATTTTATTTTACCTATGCTAGATCCTAATATTGAAGACCATAAAAGATTTTTAGAAGATGTTTCTGGTACATTTCAGCTAATATATGGTTTTGGAAAAATACCTATAATACATAGTTTTTTTTCATATAGATATGGATTTAACAAAGAAAATGCCTTAATATATAATAATAATGATGAATTAGTAGAAAGTATTAAATATGCTATCAATATGGATAATGATGAATATTTACAAAAATCTAAAATGATATTTGAATATTCTGATATTTTATATAAAGAATCATTAGAAAATTTAAAATATATGTCAGAAAATTAATGGATAATTAAATGAATAAAATAAAAATAAGTGTAATAATACCTGTTTACAATGTAGAACAATATTTAAAAGAATGTTTAGATTCAGTAATTAATCAAAGTCTAAAAGATATAGAAATCATTTGTGTAGATGATTGTTCTACTGATAATAGTTACAAAATATTAGAAGAATATGCAAAAAAAGATAATAGAATAATAGTATTACAAAACGAAAAAAACAGCGGAGCTGGAACATCTAGAAATAAAGGTATTAATACTTCAAAAGGAGAATATATTGGTTTTATAGATTCTGATGATTATATATCTAAGGATTACTTTGAATCTTTATATAACACAGCTAAAAAATTTAATTCAGATATCACAAATAATATAAACATATATTTAGATACTAATTCTAAAATATCATACCATTATTATAATCTTAATAGAATATCAAAATTAGATATTGAATATGAAGCTGAAGCAAAAATAAAAAATATAAATATCTTATCAAAAAATATTATTACATATCATGTTTGGAATAAAATTTTTAAAAAAGAGTTTTTAAATAAAAAAAAATTACTATTTATAGAAAACAAAACAGGCTCATCAGAAGATGCCGATTTTATAATGAAAATTGTAATTAATAATCCTAAAATGTCATTTAACAATTTTGGAAAATATTACTATAGAAAAAGATCAAATTCTTCTATTGATACATCTATAAAAAATGTAGAGTATTGGAACGTTACTATAGAACAGATGCAAAATACGATACTCTATTGCAAACAAAATAAAATAGAATATTTAGATTATATATATATAAAAACTTGGCATTGCCCTTATTACTTATTTTCACTCTCTAACGAAATTAATAGGAAAAAGTGCTATAAATATTTACATGATTTTGCTTCATCTATACATATAAAAAAAGATTTAGTTACTCCAAATGGCGGAGAATATTTAGAATATAATGAATATTTATTAATAAAATCAAATGATACTTACGAAAAATATTTGTTAAATAAAGAAATATTTGATAAAATCAATAATATTAATAATAGATTAAACGAATTAAATAAAAAAATTACTCAAATAAACTCTAATTCAAAAAATATAAAAATATTTGGTATCGATAAATTTAATGATAGAAAAATTATATATTTTTTTGGAATAAAGATAACATTAAAAAATAATTAGGATAAAGTTATTATGAATAATATAAAAGTAAGTATAATTGTACCTGTATATGATGTTGAACCTTATTTAAAAGAATGTTTAGATAGCATTATCAATCAAACTTTAAAAGAAATAGAAATTATATGTATTGATGACTGTTCTTCTGATAACAGTTATAAAATATTAGAAGAATATACCAAAAAAGATAATAGAATTATACTATTACAAAATGATGAAAATAGGGGCGTAGGATATACTAGAAACGTTGGAGAAAAATTAGCTAAAGGAGAATACCTATATTTCATAGATCCTGATGATTATATTTCTTTAAACTTTTTAGAATGTTTATATAATACAGCAAAAAAATATGATTCTGATATAGTACATACTCTTAATATATATACAAATACAAATGGAAAATTAAACAAATATTGGCTTCATATAGACAATATTTTATCTGCTGAACAGAAAAAAAATATTGCAAATTATATGGAATATAAGTCAGAAGCATCATTAAAAAAACTTAATAGAAAAAATATAGAAACTACAAATTTTAATTTATGGTCTAAGCTATATAAAAAAGAATTTTTAATAAATCATAATTTATTCTCTAATGAAAGTAAAATAGGTGCAGGATATGATACGGAATTAACCCTTCGAATATTATTATATGAACCAAAATTATCATATAATAATAATGCTATATATTATTACAGAATAAGAGGAAATTCAATAGTTGATAAATATAAAAAAGAAATAGACAGATCAATATATATGATCGATAATATGAACAATATTATAAAATATTATAAAGAAAGAAGAACTGATTTACTAAACGATTTATATCCAAATGTTTTTACTCCTTGTTTTTATGTTTTTAATATTTCAACAGAAAGTAATAGAAGTATGTTTTATAGTTATATACATGATTTTACACTCAATATATATGTTTCAAAATCAGATCTTGATAATGATAAATATAATGAATATTTATTAATAAAAAATAATGATACTTATGAAAAATATTTATTAAATAAAGAATTATTTAATAAAATAAATAACATAAATAATAGAATAAATGAATTAGATAAAAAAATTAATAGTATGCTTACCAATAAAGTTTCTAAAAATACAAAACTGTTTGGTATCGATAAACTCAGTGACAGAAAAATTATATATTTCTTTGGTATCAAAATAACAATTAAGAAGAAAGTAAATTAAAAATATTGATGGTAATTAAATTTTATATAAATATTTTAGTATTGCTAATTTTATAATAAAAGTATAATATATAGAAAAAAGAAAATAAATAAAAAAATGAATATGGAAAATAAACATTTAAATTCTGAAATTGAAATTAAAGCTTATGTTAGAGATTTTGAATCTGTTATAAATTTCTTATATCAAAATGCGAAATTCAAAAAGAAGTATTTTAAAAAAGATATTTATTATGCCAAAGAAAAAAGCATAAAAGAAGGAAATATAAAAACAAGCGACTGTATAAGATTAAGAATAGAACATGGAGGATATACATTTTGCTCAAAAGAAAGAGAATTAATAGATGGTGTAGAAGTTAATGAAGAGAGAGAAATTAAAGTAACAAAAAAAAGAGCAAGATTTATAATAAATTTTTTATCATCATTACAAAAATACAAAGAATATGTACGTAAAGAAAAAAAAGGTTCTGCTTTTATATATAAAGATGCTTTAGTTGAGGTATCAAAAATAAAAAATTTAGGCGACTTTATAGAAATAGAATTTTTAAACTCAAAAGATACAGTAGAAGAGCAAATAATAAAATTAAAATCAATATTAAAAGAAATCGGCATAGAAGAAAAAGATATAGAAACTAAACCTTATATAGTTTTACTTTCACAATAAAACATATTAACAAAATACAATCATATTCTGCCATTATTTACATTATATTTACACCATATTTACATAGAAAATATTGAAAATATCATTATTTCACATATAATTATCCTAATAAA
Organism: uncultured Brachyspira sp.; assembly: GCF_944390845.1. GTDB lineage: Bacteria > Spirochaetota > Brachyspiria > Brachyspirales > Brachyspiraceae > Brachyspira > Brachyspira pulli. Next base: position 9,401 of record NZ_CALXRM010000014.1, on the reverse strand, counting down.
TAAAAACTTATCAAAAATTAAAGAAAACATATTGGATAAAAAATGAATAAAAAATATTATAGCATAATTTTTATTATTCTATTATCAAGTTTATTGTACAGTCAAAATAGTAATTATAATTCATTAGAAAATAAAATGAATAATTACAAAGAAAAATTGAGTGTACAGTGGAAATATAATCCTCTTAGAGTATATGAAACAGATAAATATTTTTCACCTTGGCTTGATCTAGATAATTATAATACAAGTTTTTGGTTCGGTGATATTTTAAATGCTAAAACATTATATCCTAACAAAAATTTTAATTTAGACAACGTAGTAATGTATTTCAGTCCGAAATTGGCTGTAGATTTAGCTCCAATTGCATTTAATATAAATGGGGATAAACATAGATTTAGAATAGGTGTAGGATATTCTTTAAAATTATTTTTCAGCAGTTATAAAAAAGGAGAAGATCAATTATACGGTTCTACTTTTTTATATGGAAATTACATGCAAGTAGAGGCATATTTTGAATATATATTCAATAATAAATTAAAAATAAGATTTGCTCCTTTAAGACATATATGTGTTCATATGGGAGGCGATATACTTGGCGATGAAACATTATATGATAAGAAAAAAGAAGAATTTAGAGATGTTGGTTTTGAACAAATGCATTTATCTGCAAATTACAGATGGGGCTGGTTCTCATTTTATGGAGGAACTTCTTTTGCAATATCTGGATTTAATATTTCCAATTTAGCAAATTTATTTAATATTTATGCCGGCGCTGATGTAAGAATACCTATATGGGGAGAAATAAGTTTAATAACAGGTATTCATGTAGGAGCATATTTAGACAGAATAAATACCATAAATAGAACTCAAGGACATGGACAAGGATACCCTGTTACTCATAGTTATGATGAATGGACTCCTTCTATAGCTACAGGCATAGGTTTTGAAGTATATAGATTTGTAATCGGAGTAAAATACGAATATGCACGTTCAAAACAATTATATGCTTATAAAAAAATGGAAAGCAGAATAGGACTAGATGCCAGCCTATTTTTCTAAAAAAAAGCATAACTACATATAAAAATATCGTTTTTTATGATAAAGTATTATTGCTATATAAAGAAATAAATTTATAATTCATATCTCAATTATTTTTTACATTTTTATGACAAAAGAGAGACTATGATAAAAACAATTTTAACAATCACAATAATACTTATATCATTCACAACTATTATACATGCTGAAGAAACTAATTCTTTAAATGTAAAAATGGATAATTATACCCAAAAAATAAAAATGAAATGGGAATTTAATCCTTTAAAAAACTATGAAACAGATAGATATTTTTCAGGCTGGACTGATCCCAATGCCTATAACAGTAAATTCTGGATCGGAGAAATTTTTAATATTAAAGAAATGTATAATAATAGAAATTTCAATTTTGATAAAATGAATTTTTATTATCAGCCTACATTAGCAACTGAAATAACACCTATAGCATTTAGATATAATGATATACATAGATTTAAAATAGGTGTAGGATATTTAACACACTTTTTTCTATCAAGCTACAAAAAAGGATATGATCAATACTATGGACAAAGTTTAATGTATGGTACTTATATGCAAGTGGAAGTATTTTTTGATTATATATACAATAATACTTTTAAATTAAGAGTTACTCCATTAAAGCATATATGTGCTCATATAAGCGGAGATATATTGGGAGATCCTTCTTTATATGACAGAGAAAAAGAAAAATTCATGGACTCTGGATTTGAACAAATGCAAGTATCAGCATATTATAAATACGGCTGGTTCACATTTTATGGAGGGACAGACTTTGCTATTACAGGCTTTAAAAAGTCCAATATAGTTAATTTGTTCAGTGCCTTTATAGGAAGTGATTTAAGAATACCTATATGGGGAGAAATAAGTTTTATATCCGGTATTTATATAGCTGCTAATTATGATTTAATAAATGATATTACTAGAAACGTAAATGGTCAAAGGTATTTTATAAACAGCAGTTATAAACAATGGCTTCCTTCTATATCTGTAGGCGTTGGTTTTGAAATTTACAGAGTTATAATAGGATTAAAATATGATTATTCACGTTCAAAACAATTATATGCTCACAAAACGATGGAAAGTAAAATAGGATTGGATATAAGTTTGTATCTATAGTTATTGACTTATTATTACAGCAATATATACTATTGTAAAAATGATATAAAACTAAATTATGAAACGTATATTAATTTTATTTTTTATAATATCAGCTTCATCATTATATGCTTATGAATTAAGACTTCATTTTGTTAGAAGTTATATATATGACAATATACTATATGCTGATGTAAATACTACTTACACTGAACAAATTTACAATAATATTAAAAGATATATAGATAATGGTATTATAGTATTCATTAACTTCAGAATAGATTTAGCTAAAAAAAATTTATTTTTAGATGATAATATAAGGGAAATATATTTATATAGAAAAATATATTATGATTTTTTCACTAAAGAATATGTTGTATTAAGTTCTGAAACTATGAGAGAAACTAGAAATACAAATCTTCAAACCTTAATGAAAAATGTATCCGCAATAAATAGAATAGAAATAATAAATGTAAATAAATTAAATCATAAAAATACATTCTTTTTTAAAACTAGATTATCAATGCAGTTTCAAAATGCTTATCCATATCTGTCTGTATTTTTTAATATAATAACACCTCTGCAATATAGAATAAAATGGTTAAAATCTCAAGAGTTTACTATTAAAGATCTATATTATAATAATATGTAACTATTATTTATAATGAAAAATCCGATTTATATTTAACAGGAAAGTTGGAGGAATTATGATACGTTATTATATTGCTGTTTTGTTTATAACATTATCATTTTTTTCAGAAGTATTTTGTCAAAATAATACAAGAGAAGAAATAGTAAAATGGGCTAATTTTTATTTAAATAAAAAATATAAATATAATCAATCTGATACCATAACAAATCCTTATACAAAAGAAAAGAAGAAAGTAAATTTTGATTGTTCCGGATTTGTAAATGCTGTTTATTGGACTGCTGTAAAAAATCCTAGTATTAAATTTTCCGGTTCAACTGAAAATATATTTTATATATTATCCAAAGCAAATAAAACATATAAAAAATCTTTGCCTAATGTAGGAGATATAATATTTTTTGACGGAACTACATCTCCAAATAAAAAACTTACACATTCTGGTATAGTAATCAAAGTTGATGAAGATGAAACTATTACATATATACATGCCTCAACAAGTAAAGGACTTGTTTTAGGATATATGAATTTAAAATATCCAGATTTAGCTAGAAAAGACGGAAAAGTATTAAATAGCTATCTTAGAGGAGGAAGCACTCCTGAGGCCTATGCTTCATACTGTTTTAATAGTTATGGCACTATTTTTGAAAAACCAAATTAATAATTAATAAAATAAATATTTATATATCATTAAAAATAAGAATATTGTAAATTGCCTTGACTTTTTGCTAATATTTTATAAAATATTTTTCTATTATAAGAGTGTGTTATGCGTTTTTATACTACTATATTATTAATGTTGTTATCATCTATACTGTTTAGTCAAACTTATGGTTATGATAAGGAATATCAAAAACAATTAGAGAAAAGCGGTGTAGAAATAACAGATAAACAGAAGGAAAAAGTTAGATCAGATATAAAAAAATGGGCTAACTTTTATTTGGACAAACATTATCAATATAATGAAAAAGCCCTATTAACTCACCCAGCTTCAAAAGAAAAGAAAACATTTCGTTTTGATTGTTCTGGTTATGTAGCAGCTGTTTATTGGGCATCTAATATAGCAGTATTTGAAAAGCAGGCTATTTTGGATTCTGGCGGAGTAAAAACTATTTATGCAACTTTGTCAAAATACAAAAAGATATATAAAAATGTATTGCCTAATGTAGGCGATATTATTATGTTTGACAAAACTACATCAGATACAAAAAAGCTTACACATGCTGGTATAGTAATAGATGTTGATGAAAAAGATGAAACTGTAACTTATATTCATGCTTCAACAAGTAAGGGACTTATTTTAGGTTATATGAATTTAAAATACCCAGACTTAGCTAGAAAAGATGGAAAAATAATAAACAGTTATCTTAAAAGAGGCGGCGGAGTTAATGCTCTAGCTTCGCATTGTTTTAATAGTTATGGAACTATTTTAGATATACCAGAAAAATAATATGATTGACAAATATAAGTTTTTTTAATTTTTAGATATAAGACATATTTGGAGAATACATGAATAATAATAGTAGAAAGAACAAAAATAATAGAAGACAATCTATGCCTCAATCAGGCGGAGGTGGAAATCAAATTATTATCATACTGCTTCTTACAATGGTTGTAGTAATGGCAATAATGTATTTCCAAAAATCACCTCAAATAAAAGCAGAAGAATGGGATTATTCTACTGTAGTACAAAAGGTTAAAGAAGGTGTTGTTAAAGAAGTAACAATAGTTGATCAGAATATAAGAAATGGTAAAGCTATAGAAACAGTTAATGGCAAAATTACTGAGATAAACTTTTACTCTTATATACCATTTACTGCAAGCGGCTTCGTTAATTTACTTATAGATAATAATGTAAAAGTAAGAGGAGAAGCTGAAAAGCCTAGCTACCTAAATCTTATACTTATAAACTTACTTCCAATAATTTTAATAGGTTTCCTGCTTTGGTTCTTCATGTTTAGACAGGTTCAAGGTTCAAACAATAGAGCTATGAGCTTTGGAAAAAGCAGAGCAAGACTTTTAACTAAAGAAGATGTTAAAGTAACATTTAAAGATGTTGAAGGCTGTAAGGAAGCTAAAGAAGAATTGCAGGAAGTTGTACAATTCTTAAAGGATGCAAGCAAATTCACAAAACTTGGTGCTAAAATTCCTAAAGGTGTATTATTAGTAGGCCCTCCAGGTACAGGTAAAACTTTACTTGCTAAAGCAGTTGCAGGAGAAGCTAATGTACCTTTCTTTAGTATGTCTGGTTCTGAATTTGTTGAAATGTTTGTAGGTGTTGGTGCTTCAAGAGTTAGAGACTTATTTGAACAAGGTAAAAGATCTGCACCTTGTATCATATTTATAGACGAGCTTGATGCTGTGGGAAGAACTAGAGGTGCTGGATACGGCGGCGGTCATGATGAAAGAGAACAAACATTAAACCAAATGCTTGTTGAAATGGACGGTTTCAATACTGATACTAGAATAATCATATTTGCTGCTACTAACAGACCAGATGTATTAGACCCTGCCCTACTTCGTCCTGGAAGATTCGACAGACAAGTTGTTGTTGATTTACCTGACGTAAAAGGAAGAGAAGGAATATTTAAAGTACATATTGCTAAAATACAGCATGATCCTTCTATAGATTTGTATCATTTAGCTAGAGCTACTCCAGGTTTCTCTGGTGCTGATATAGCTAATATGGTTAATGAAGCTGCTTTAATAGCTGCTAGAAACGATAAATCAAGAGTTGAAATTTCTGACTTTGAAGAAGCCCGCGATAAAGTTATGATGGGGCCTGAAAGAAGAAGTATACTAATAAGTGAAAGAGAAAAACTTAATACTGCTTATCATGAAGCTGGACACACTTTGATGGCAGTTCTTCTTCAAAATACAGATGCTTTACATAAAGTTACTATAGTTCCTAGAGGAAGAAGTTTAGGTGCTACTTGGACTTTACCTCCTGACGGAAGATATACACTTCAAAGAAAAAAGGCTATTGATGAAATGTCTTTACTTCTTGGCGGACGTGTTGCTGAAGAATTCAAATTCGGGGAGGATTCAGTTACTACTGGTGCTTCTAATGATATAGAAAGAGTTACTGAACTTGCTAGAAGAATGGTATGTGAATGGGGTATGAGTAAATTAGGCCCTATATCTTTCGGTCAAAAAGAACAGCCAATATTCTTAGGTAAAGAGATTGCAAGACATAAAGACTACAGTGAAGAAACTGCTCAAAAAATAGATGAAGAAGTACATAAGTTTGTAATGAGAGCTTATGAAAGAACTAAAAAATTAATAGCTGAAAATGCTGATAAATTTGAATCTTTATCTAGAGAATTATTTGAAAAAGAATCTCTTGATATAGAAGATATAGAAAGAATATGTGAAGTTAAACTAGATAAAGTTAAAGACAAGCTAGTTTATGCTGGTAAAGACCCAAAAAGAGGTACTGATGAACTTGAAGATCCTTCTGCTTATCAAGACGGAGACGTACAAAGTGTAAAAGAGGAAGTATTTAATACTCCTATAAAACCTCTTAAGAAAGAAGAAAATAAGGAAGTGAAATCAATCAAAAAAAGCAGTGTTAAGAAAGTAACTCCTTCTAAAAAGAAAAAAAATCCAGAAGAATAAAAATTGATTTTTCTGATTAAAAATAAAAATGCCATAGCATGTAAAAATGTTATGGCATTTTTTATATATACCTAAACAATTATATTTTGTCAAAAATAAATTTATATTTTTGTTTTTATATCTGGGGCTTTGCCCCCACCCCCACTTCTTTTGCTACTGAAAGGAGTGCCTTTGGCGTGCCACAAAGAACCTATATCCTCGACAGGCTCGGATACGCTTCGCGAAAGGCTGCATTTTGACTTAAATTTAGTAATTTATCTTACATGTAAAACATAATTAGTATAATTTAATACTAATTTTATATTTGCACTTTTTGGTTCTTTGACGAAGTCCGCAGAGCGTACGCGGCGGGAAAAAGAACAACAAAAAATTGACAAACTTAAAAATTTTCAGTATATACTGAAAATTTCTAAATTTATCAATTTTTTATATCATTTAAGCATTGAAAACCATGAGAAGTTTCAGCATTTCTAACAGCATTATTTATAGCCTTACCCATTACAATAGCAGCAATTGTACCTACTGCATCTAAATTGGCATTAACATCACCTACACTCATAGCATAAATACTGTCGCCGTCTAATGTTGTATGAACTGGTTTTATAGTTCTTGCAAATCCATTATGTGCCATTGAAGCTATCTTTCCCATTTGTGATTTTGTGAATTTAGCATTTGTTATAATGGCACCTATTGTTGTATTTTCTTTTGTATTTGAGGCATTAGAAGTGAAAGATAAATTATTATTCTGTGTGATTTTTATTAATTCTTCTTCTGAACTTCTAAATCCATTTTTATTTTCATTAAGAAGCCCTGCAATCATTTTACCGCTGTCATAATCATATACATCACCGAAAGCATTAACAGAAACTACTGCCCCAATCTTCACATCATCAACTTGTACAGCATAGAAACCAAGTCCGGACTTCATAGCATAATCAGCACCGAGTATCTTTCCAACAGTAGCACCAGTACCAGCTCCATAATTACCCATTTTAGGATTATTATTCTGGGCATTAACACAAGCCTCATATCCCATATTAATATCAGGACGCACTTTATAATCGCCAATTCTCAAATCGAATATACAAGACTGACATACTAAAGGCACTTTTGTAACGCCAACATCAAAACCAATATTTCTTTCCTCTAAATATTTCATAACTCCGCCTGAAGCATCTAATCCGAATGCACTTCCTCCGCTAAGAAGAACTGCATGAACTATATCAGTAGAAGCCTGTGCCTTTGTAAGTTCGCTTTCTCTTGAAGCTGGTCCCCCTCCCCTAACATCTAAACCTATAACTGCACCTCTTTCACATATTATAACTGTACAGCCTGTTGCGGCTTCTTTATTTTCAGCATTGCCTATTTTTATATTTTCTATATCTGTGATTTTTATCTCTTTCATAAAATTATCCTAATTTATTTGTTATTATATTTATAAAACAAAATAAAAAGAAATGCAAACTATTTTTTATAATATACATATTAGAAAAATAAGTGTATTGTTGCTTCGCATAGCAGAATAAGATAATAAATAAATTTGTTTTATATTTTTATATATACCTAAACAACTATATTTGTCAAAAATAATTTTTTGAAATTTCAAATATTTGCAGGGCTTTGCCCTTACGAAGTACACAGCGTGCAGCACCCTAGTTCTTTTATTGATATAAAAGAACCAAAACAACTGCATTTGATTAAGCCCACATTTAATAAATATAAAGTTCTAGCAATTGCATTTTTCGTATAACGTATCCGAAATATAAAAAGTTTGACGAGTACTGAAAAAAGTTGATAATTCCATATAATGGCAAAGCCTAACAAATAATAAAATTTAATTATTCTTTTTCACCACTACAATAGGGCTTTCCTTTATTCTCATAATCTCTCTAATATCTATATTATTTTCTAAAAGCTCCCTCATAGCTTTCATATAAGGGTGAATATGATAAAAATATTTTTTGTATCCTTCACATAAATAATTTTTTCCTTCTTCACTGTCATAAAATTTATCGAATCTGTTTTTTGGGCATTCTCCTCTGCAGGCAAATAAAGCATCGCATCTTAAACAATTTTTAGGTAAATTTGATTTTTTAATTCCGAAAGATTTTTGTTTATCTGAATCAATTATACTTCTAGGATTATCATTTATTATATTTCCTATTTTGTAATGAGGATAAACATAATGATCGCAGCTGTAAATATCTCCATTATGCTCAACTACAGTGCATCCGCTGCATTCTTTTCCAAATAAACATATAGTACTATCTAACCCAAGCCAAGAAGTTAAAGCCCATTCAAAGTTCATAACAAATATTTCCCCAACATCTTTTTTAACCCATTCATCAAAAATAGATATCAAAAAATCTCCGTAACATTCAGGCTCAACAGAATAATCAGTAACTTTTTCATTTGAATTGCTGTTAGGTATAGAATGAGTTAGAGAAAGTTTTTTAGCTTCTTCATCTGGAAGTCTTTCTACTATAGGAGAAAATTGTATATATTTAATTTTATTTTCTTTGAAGAAGTTATATATTTCCAAAGGATATTTAGAAGAATATCTGCTTACAGAAGCTAAAACATTAAAATCTATATTATAATCTTGAAGCAGTTTCAAAGAATTAAAAACTCTATCAAAAGTACCATTTCCAAAAATATCTTTTCTGTATTTATTATGAATATCTTTATTACCGTCTAAACTTAAACCAACAAGAAAATTATTTTCTTTTAAGAACTTGCACCAATCATCATCTATTAAAAGTCCGTTAGTTTGTAATGAATTAGTAATATTTTTATTGCCAGCATATTTTTTCTGAAGCTTTACAACATCTTTATAAAAATCCAAAGAAGCAAGAGTAGGCTCCCCTCCCTGCCAAACAAAATTTATTTCCGGTATATACCTAAACAAATATATTTTGTCAATTTTCAAACAGATGAAAGTTCTCTGCTAATGCTATTGATAATTCAC
>NZ_CALXRM010000013.1 GCF_944390845.1 uncultured Brachyspira sp. | reverse complement strand
TGAATTATCAATAGCATTAGCAGAGAACTTTCATCTGTTTGAAAATTGACAAAAGATATTTGTTTAGGTATATTCTATATTATAGGAGTAAGAATTATGAAAGATAAAAAAGAAGTTAATCCAAATCCTAATCATAAAAGCACGAATCATGATGAGGCTAATTTTTCTCATGTATATTTTTATAAACTATTATTTGAAGAAAAACCCACTTTACCTAATATAGAATTAGTAAAACAAAAGATTAGAAAATTTTATGATGATATTGATGTTGTATCATCTGATAATGGGATTTACAGTATTGCCATTAATGAATTAAAAGTAAAGTATCAAGATGAAAAAGAAGTTCCGGCTCAAATACTTATGCCTGATGCAATGGAATTTGATTATACTTCTATAAGTGATTATTATTACAGTCAAATGTGGGATATAAAAGAGCCAAAAGAATTGATAAAAAATTGCAATTATGAAATAATGCTTAGTGATTTTATGGCAGCAGGACTTGATTATAAAAAAAGAACAACATTGCTTAATAATTGGCTTTATATTTCATTGCAGCTTTTTAATAATTGCGTAGCAGTTTATAATGAACAAAGCGGAAAACTTTTACTTCCTGAACAAATATTAAATAATAATTATCCTAAAGATTTTAGATTTTTACTTTCAGGTGTTAATATAAGACTTTTCAATGTACAAGATTCAAAAGATATTATAGTTGACACTTTAGGAATGTATGCCATAGGTTTGCCGGATATACAATACCATTTCCATGATTTAAATGTTAATGAAATTATATCGCATGCGTTAAATATTGCTGCCTATATATTTGATAAAGGCGACATAATAAAAAGCGGCGATACTATACAAAGCATATTTGAAAATGTTCAATGGAAATGTCAATATGAGAAATCTTTACTTAAACCTCATAGAGAAATTTTAGATATTAATACATTAGAATACGCTTCTGGTAAAAGAGAAGAAAACAAAACAAACTAATTTATCAAAAATAATCATACAGTTTATTTACCAAAAATGAACATTATTTCATTAATAAAAATTCTAAAATAATTATATTTCTTAATATAAAAATTATAAATTTATTGAATTTGGAATCATTTTTTCCTATACTAAAACCATACAGTTTACATAAAAATTTATATCGTATAAATATAAGAATGGAGGTAAATAATGAGTGAAGATGTTTCTTTATTAACAGAAGAAGAAATAGCTGATGAAATAAAAGAATTGGTTGATAATTGGAAAGATGCTGAAGGAAATCTTATAATGATTTTCCATGGAATTCAAAAGCATTATGGCTATGTACCTAGAAATGTCGCTAAATATGTATCCGAAAAAATTAATATCCCGCTTGCAAGGATATACGAAATTCTCACATTTTATAATTATTTTACAATGGAGCCGCCAGCAGAAAATAATATATCTGTTTGTATGGGTACTGCTTGCTATTTGAAGGGCGGCGGACAATTAGTAGAAGAAGTAAAAAGAAAACTTAACCTTAAAGGAGATCAAAAATATTCTGCTGACAGGAAATACAAACTTGAAGAAGTAAGATGTATAGGCTGCTGCGGCTTAGCTCCAGTTATTACATTTAATGGAGAAGTTTCCGGAAGGGTTGTTGTTGATGATATCGCTAAGTTCATCAATAATAGTGAAGATAAAAAAGAGTAATGGAGTCAAAAAATGGTTGAAAAATTGGATAGACAAAAATTAGAAGAACATAGGCTTAATAAAGCTAAAGAAATAGGTTTAAGAAAAGGTATTAATAAAGATTCATCATACAAATATCATATACTTGTATGCGGCGGTACTGCATGTGAATCAAATAAAAGTGATGAAATAGTAAGACTTTTAAGAGAGTATGCTGAGAAAAATGGTATTTCAGATCAAGTACTTGTTGTAAAAACAGGCTGTTTTGGTTTTTGCAGTCAGGGTCCAGTTGTAAAAATTATGCCTGGAAGAGTTTTCTATACTCATGTTCAGCCTGAACATGAGTATAGATATAATAGAAAAACATGTTATGAAAGATGAGTTGTTATTAAGAATACTTTATAAAGAGCAGAGAGAACATAGGGATTTTTCAAAAGAAATTAATTTTTATCAAAAACAAAGAAGAATTGTATTAAAAAACTGCGGTATGATAGACCCGGAAAATATTGATGAATATATAGGTAATGATGGTTATAAGGCTTTATCTAAAGTATTATTTGAAATGACTCCAGATGATGTTATTAAAGAAATGAAGATTTCAGGACTTAGAGGACGCGGAGGAGCAGGATTCCCTACTTGGAAAAAATGGAGTTTTACAAAAGACGTACAATCTGAACAAAAATATATAGTATGCAATGCTGATGAAGGCGATCCTGGTGCTTATATGGACAGAAGTATACTTGAAGGAGATCCTCATTCTGTAATAGAGGCTATGACTATTGCAGGTTATACAATAGGAGCAAGCAAAGGTTATTTGTATATAAGAGCAGAATACGGACTTGCAGTTGAAAGAGTAAAAATAGCTTTGAAACAGGCTTATGAATATGGATTATTAGGTGAAAAAATATTAGGAAGCGATTTCTCATTTGATTTGGATATAAGACTTGGTGCCGGTGCTTTTGTATGCGGTGAAGAAACTGCACTTTTAGCTTCTATAGAAGGAAACAGAGGTACACCAAGACCAAGACCTCCTTTCCCTGCTATAAAAGGTTTATTTGAACATCCTACAGTTATAAACAACGTAGAAACTTTCGCTAATATTACAGCTATTATCAATAATGGTGCTGAATGGTTTGCATCTATTGGTACAGAAAATTCAAAGGGTACTAAGGTATTCGCTTTAACTGGAAATATTAATGTTTCAGGACTTGTTGAGGTACCTATGGGAACAACCATAAGAGAGATAGTATTCGATATAGGAGGCGGTATACCTAATGATAAATTTGTAAAAGGTGTTCAAACTGGAGGACCTTCCGGAGGTATAATACCTGAATCATTATTCGGCACACATATAGACTTTGATAATTTAGTTAAATTAGGTTCTATGATGGGTTCCGGCGGTATGATAGTTATTGATGAAGATAATAATATGGTTGATTTTGCTAAATTCTATCTTGGTTTCTGTGTTGATGAAAGCTGCGGTAAATGTGTTCCTTGCAGAGTCGGCGGTATGCAGATGTTAAAAATATTAGAAAAGTTCACTAAGAAAAGAGCTAAAGAAGAAGATATACAAAAATTAAAAGATATTGCTTTAACAATGAAAAAAGCTTCATTATGTGCTTTAGGTTCAACTGCAGCAAATCCTGTAATGTCTACACTTAAGCATTTTGAAGAAGAATACAGAGCTGGTATATTTACTCCGCCTGTTCCTAAAAAGAATTAATGAGAGTAAATTTAAGGAGTGTATAAATTATGGTTAAAATAAAAATTAACGGAAAAGAAATAGAGGTTGAAGAAGGTCTTACTATATTAAAAGCGGCTAAAAAGTTAGGCATCAAAATTCCTTCATTATGCTATCACCCTGATATTCCTCCAACATCTGCATGCGGAATATGTGTTGTAAAATTGGCTAATCAAGGAAATAAATATGTCAGATCATGTTCTATGATTGTAGAAGAAGGAATGGATATCATAACTCATGATGCTGAAATTAATACAGTAAGAAAAGGGGTATTGGAATTAGTATTATCAGCACATCCTAATGATTGTTTGAACTGTATAAGAAACGGAGAATGTGAACTTCAAACTGCTGCTGCTGACTTTGGTGTTAGAAATTCTAAATATGATAATATAAAACAAAATCACCCTAGAGATGAATCTGCAGGAAGTATAGTACTTAATCCTGAAAAATGTATTAAATGCGGAAGATGTGTTGTTGTTTGTCAGCAAATGCAAAATGTACATGCTTTAGGATTTGTAAATAGAGGATTTGAAACTTATTTTGCTCCTAGTGCAGTATCATTAAAAGATTCTCCTTGTGTAGACTGCGGACAATGTGCTGCTCACTGCCCAGTTGCTGCCATATATGAAAAAGACCAAACTAAAGAAGTTGAAGATGCTATAGACGATGCTGATACTTATGTTACAGTTCAAATGGCTCCTGCAGTAAGAGTTGCTTTAGGCGAATATTTCGGATTAAAGCCAGGTGACAATATTACAGGAAAAATTTATGCTGCTATGCGTTTGATTGGATTTAATGCAATATTTGATACTAATTTCGGTGCTGATTTGACTATTATGGAAGAAGCTAATGAATTTGTTAAAAGATTTACAGAAAGCAACGGCACTGCTTGTATGACTACATCTTGCTGTCCTGCTTGGGTAAAATATGCAGAAGAATATTATCCTGATTTACTTGATAATATTTCAACAGCTAAATCACCTCATATGATGTTGGCGCCTATGACTAAAACATATTATTCAGATAAAGCTCATGTGGATCCTTTCAGCATATTCAATGTATCCATTATGCCTTGTACTGCTAAAAAGAATGAGATTAGAAAAAATGAATCTATGTATTCAAGCGGATATAAAGATGTTGATGTTGTTCTTACTACTAGAGAGTTTGCAAGAATGATTAAACACTATGGTATAGATTTGGCAGGAATAGAACCCGAAGAAGCTGACAGCATATTAGGAGAATATACTGGAGCTGGCACTATATTCGGTGCTACCGGCGGAGTTATGGAAGCTGCTTTAAGAACTGCTTACAATATTATAGCCGGAACTAATCTTGAAAATGTTGATTTTGAAGAAGTTAGAGGCTTGGAAGGAGTAAAAAGAGCTACTGTGAAAGTATTGGATAAAGAAGTAAAAATAGCTGTTGTTAATGGACTTCATAATGTTGATCCTGTAATGCAGGAAATTAGGGCTGCTAAAGAAAAAGGTGAAAATCCTCCTTATCATTTTGTAGAAGTTATGGCTTGTCCTGGCGGTTGTGTTGGCGGCGGCGGTCAGCCTTATGGTCCTACTAATGAAGTTAGAACAGAAAGAGCTAAAGGCTTATATGATGAGGATAAAAAAGTTACAAAACATAGATGCTCTCATGAAAATGAAAATGTGAAAAAACTTTATGATGAGTTTTTAGGAAAACCTCTTGGTGAAAGATCTCATCACTTCTTACATACTAATTATGAGGCTAATGATAAATATACAAAATAATTTGTAAACCTAATATAAGTTATAAAAAAGCACTATGATAATAGAAATACATTATCATAGTGCTGTTTTTTATTTATAAAAAGTTTTATTAACGGCTATTTTATAGTTTCGAATTTCATCTCTCTAAATTTTTTATATTCATCTTCTATTTCATGTTTTCTTGACATGAAATTATCTCTTGTATGAATTATTTCTTGTAAATGTACTGCTCTGGCTTCATTAATATTTCTGTCTCTTATAAGTCCGTTTTCTGCAAGTACGAATTTATATTTTCCATCTTCACCTTTTACCAAATCACCGCCTGCACCGCAAACTGCACATTCAAAATTAAATTTTACTCCGTCCCAATGTTCTTCGCCTGGATATATTAGTGAAGAATGACATCTAGGACATAAACCTAAATTAGGATCTCCGAGCCATTTTCTTTCTTCAACTGGTGTATTTATTGCTTCAATAATATTTTTACCCATTTGATATGCTCTGTCTAAATAATCTTTATGAAGCAAAACATTGCCAGGTCTTCCCACACTTTCAGCTAAATACATATCTACAACAGTCATAGATTGAGTAAACATTGTAGCAGCTAAACCTTCTAAACTCATTGTCTGCCAATCATGTTTTGATCCTCCAACTCCAATAAGTCCTGCAACTGTATGAGGATCTTCTTTTACTTGTCCTATTTGAAGTCTGAATGACAATTCATAGGCTAAAAATCTTTGAGCAAATGACAAATACAAAGATGAAGGAAGTAAGTCGTAAGTAGGGCAGCCCACTATTATTCCATGACATTCATTCATAACATTTACTATTTTGTCCATATCATCTTTTTCTTTGTAAATACAGCCCTTATATTCTCCGCCTTCTTTGAATATTTTTCCCATAGCTATAGTACAAGATTCACAACCGGAACAAGGTTTTATATTATAATCAAATAGATTAATAAGTATTGCCTCTGCTCCTGCATCTTTAACTGCTGTTAAAGCTTGTTTTACTAATATTTCGCTGTTTCCATTATGTCTGCCAGCTACTATACCCATAACTTTCATAAAATATGATTCTCCTTTTTATAAAAAAATTACTGGACAGGCTGCCAGCCTTCGTATTTATTTTTTGTAAATGATATTATCGAAGTTTATCGGAAATCTTATACTAAAAAATATATAAGTCCTACCTTATTTTAGATTATATAGCATACAATATATTAAAAAAATGTCAATATAAAAAAGTGAATACTTGATATCGGTATTATCAAGTATTCACTTTGATGATATAAGAATATGAATTTTTTATATGAAATAATTTTATATTATTTATTTTTTGTTTTATAATTTTTATAATATACCTAAACAATTATATTTTGTCAAAAATAATTTTTTTAAATTTTAAATATCTGCAAGGCTTTGCCCCGCACCCCACTTCTTTTGGTGCCCCAAAGAAGCAAAAGGGCTATATTTTAGCTTAAATTAATAGTTTATATTACATGTAAAACAATTTTAGTATGATTTAGTACTAATTTTATACCTTGCACTTTTTGCAACTTTTTGCGGCGGGAAAAAGTTGAATAAAAAAATGACAAACTTAAAAATTTTCAGTATATATCATTCTTCTAAGTATGCATAATTAAATTTGTATCTTCCCAAAGGCTCATCAATATAATTTTTTAATTTAGGATTTACTATCAAGAAATCAGTTCTATATATAAATGGTATAATAGGAACTTCATCAAAAAGTATTGATTCAGCTTCTTTCAAAGCCTCCATTCTTTTTTGTGCATTTGTTGCAGTTGTAGCAAACTCTATTAAAGAATCATATCTAGCATTAGAAAATCCTCCGTAATTTATATCGCTGTAGCTAGTCATAATTTGAAGCATTGTAAGAGGATCATTATAATCACCAGTCCAGCTTGTTCTAGCCATTTGATAATTTCCTGATTCTCTGAAAGGCAAAGTAATTTTTGATTCTTCTGTTCTAACCATTACATCAATATTAAGTGTATTTTTCCACATTTGCTGAATTGCTTCTAATACTGTAGTATAAAAACCAGATGAAACTTTTACTTCTAATATTGGGAAATTTTCGCCATTAGGATATCCTGCTTCAGCCAATAATTTTTTTGCTTCTTCTACATTGTTACTATAATTGTTTGCTATTATATAATTACTGCTTTCTTCTCTGAAAGATTTTTCAAGTCCTTTTACTACAGGAGGAACAAATGCTTCTGCCGGTATTAATTTACCATATCCTATATTTGATACTATGTAATTTCTGTCTATTGCAAGAGATAATGCTTTTCTTACTCTTTTATCTGATAATGTTTTATCTTTATTATTTAAATCTAAATAGTAAACTCCTATAATATCGCTTACAGCCATTAAATTATCTTTTATCAAATTTTCTATCTCACCAATAGGAGGGGCATTTATAGAAAAATCAACATCTCCTGTTCTTACGGCATTAAGTGAAATATATTCATCAGCTATCAAAACAAAATTAATTTTTTTAGCTACTTGATTAGTATAATTCCAATAATTAGTATTTATTTCAAAAGATAATAATTCATCGGGCTTTCTTTCTATCATTTTGTATGCACCGTTTCCTATATAAGTTTCAGGCTTCCAAGTCCAATCATCTCCGTATTTTTCTATTATATCTTTTCTTACCGGCATATAAACTCCTCCGGAAGCTAGTATATCAGTAAAGTATAGGGTAGGTGCTTCAAGTTCTATTGTAAGAGTATTTTCATCTATAGCTTTAACTCCAAGATTTTCTATTGGCTGTTTTCCTCTTACTATATCTTTTGCATTTTTTATATATTCCATCAAATAACTTATAGGTGAAGCTGTTTTTGGATCAACTGCTCTTCTATAAGAATAGACAAAATCATCTGCTGTAACTTTTTTTCCATCGCTCCATTTGGCGTTATCTCTTAAATGAAATGTATATGTAAGGCTGTCATCGCTTATTTCCCATTTGTCGGCAACACCTCCTACAATGTTTCCGTTTATATCTTTATCAAGAAGTCCTTCAAAAGCATGATTGATATAAATAAATCCATAAGTTTCATCATTTAAAGCTGGGTCTATAGTATTAAGTTCATATCCTAAATTCACAGTGATTTCATCTTTGATATTTTTGATTTGTTTTTTACAAGATATACCTAATATAAACAAAAATAATAGAATAATAAATTTTAGTTTTGAAGTCATAAAAAGCTCCTTAAATTATTAAATATAAAAGCGAGATTTTTATAACGCCGTTTGTCTTGTTTTATTGAATTGTATTTAAGTCTTGTTTATTTACTTTAGATAAGATAATTTAATAAAACAAGACCAACTTTAGAAAAGGTCTCATTTTATTAATATTAAGAAAATCTAATAAAAAATAAAAGAGATAATTCCCTACGCTGGCATTACCCAAACAGGTTATAAGGGTCGAAATTTAATAATGAAAAATTATATAAATTTCCTCTCAGCCTTTTCAAGCTCCCCAAGTTGAAAAAATGATATAATATTATTATTTTTTTATCAAGTATTTTATACCTAATATTTTATGAAATTACCCTAAAATAATTATAAAGTGATAAATATATAAATATTTGTATAATTATTAATAATGATGCAGAAATTAAAACTAATTTATTTTCTTTTAAAATTGAAATTCCATAAAATAAAAATATAGAAAATAAATATATTATAAATGCGTATAAATATATTATATCTTTTATTTTTAGCGTATATTGTATGTTATCAATTTTCTTATTTGTATCTATTGCTTTTGTAGTTATTAATGTACCAAAAGGACTTCCATCTTTTTCCATTTTTATTTGTTTAATGAAATTATTATCTTTAATAGTTTTTTCTATATCTAAATATACATTATAAATATCACTATTTCTAAAAACTTTATCATAATAATTTATTCTAAATGAATAAGTATTGTTTTTTATTAATTTTATTTCATTTAAATATCCTGTTCTTTTTATTGAGCCTAAAATTGTTAAAGAAAGTAATGATATTATAAATACAGATGATATTATTAATATAGGTATGGCAGTTTTTTTGTTTATTGTTATAAAATTAATATATATTTTTAATGAATTTATTATTTGATCAATAAAGTATAATAAATTATATAAAAAGTATAAAAATACTGCAATTATTAAAGTATAAATATATATTATATTTTTTATTTTTAGTGTATATTGAATTTTAATAATATTAGTATCATCAATTTTTTTAGAAGAAGTAAATATTATACTATTTCCTGATTTAAGATATAAATTATCTGACACCTGTTTTATATTTAAATATTTTACATTAATAGTTCCTAAAGGATAAAAAACTCTCATTACTGGTTTTACAGATTTTTTAGCATCTTTAATATTTAAAGTACTAATATATTCTTTGTATTCATCAGTCATTTTATCTGTATTTGGTACGACAATATCATGATTTATATCATCCAATTGATATCTTATATTTCCTGATATATCACCTATTTTTTTAGCTTCTAATGTAAAAACATACTTTTCTCCAACAGAAGGCTCTATATCATATCCTAATATACTATAATAATTGTTATAGTTTGAAATCGTAATAGTTTTATCAGGATTATTATAAATTAATCCGTTTTTACTTTTATGATTTCCTAATTTTAAATTGAGATTATAACCATAATTCTTTATATAATCAGGTTTATTTTCAAATTTTAGTATATTATTATATTTGTATATAGAATTATCAGAAAATAAGCCTTTACTTGCTACTCTTGCCCTATAAACATATCCAGCTTCACTTTCAGCAATAAGCTCCAAATCTTCTAAACTGGCTTTATGATTTAACTTTCCAAGTATAAATAATAATACTAATACAGCTAAAATTGAAATAGAAGATATTTTTGATATTTTAAGTATTAATTCTTTTTTATCTTTAGAAATTTTAAAAATTAATTTGTGGTTAAATAAAATATATATAAATGCTAGTAATCCTATAATTATTAGATAAGGTTTCAATTTTAATTTATAATTAATACCTTGTATTTTATCATCATATTGAAGTTCTCTTGTTGATATAAAATTACCAAAAGGGCTGCTGCCTTTTTTATCAAATGTTATATTTTTGAATTCTATAAGGTTCTTACCTACGTAAACAAATTGAGGAACATTAAAAACAACATCATATATATCACTATTTCTAAATATTTTGCTATAATATTTTAATCTGAAATCATAATAATAAGCATTTTTTTTAGATAAATCTTTATTTAATTTGAATTCTGATAGATAACCTATTCTATTAACTGAGCCTAATATAGCTAATAATAGTGTTAATATTATTGCACTAAAACTTATAATTAATAGAATCCTATTTAATTTGTTTTTCATAAAAAGTCCTTGAAAGTTTTTAGTTAATTCAATTTGAACTTTACAAGATATATAAAAAAAATCAAGTGATTTTAATTATTTTATATATTTTTTATTTTAGTTATTGATTTTTCTTTGTTATATTATATAATGCATTCCTATGAATAAGTACAAACCAAACCAAACCAAACCAAACCAAACCAAACCAAACCAAACCAAACCAAATAGAATAGAATACTTTTGCATTTTTTTCTTGGAGTTAAATAATGTTATTTAATTCCACAGAATTCATGATATTTTTTCCTATAACACTTATTTTATACTGGATATTTCCTAAAAAGTATAGATATATTTGTTTATTCATAGCCAGCTACACATTTTATATGTTTTGGAACCCTAAGTACGCTTTGTTAATGGGAACTTCTACAGTTATAACATTTTTAAGCGGAGTATTAATAGAGAAATTAAAATATAAAAGAACAGTAGTAGCTTTTAGTTTTATTATAAATTTAGCCATATTAATATTTTTCAAATATTTTGATTTTCTTCTTCAGAATATTAATATAGTTTTGTCTATATTTAATATTAAATTAATAGAAAAGCCTTTTGATATTATTTTACCTGTTGGAATATCATTTTATACTTTTCAGGCATTAAGTTATACTATAGATGTTTATAGGGGTGAGATAAAGTCAGAGAAAAATATAATTAAGTATGCCTTGTTTGTATCATTCTTTCCGCAGCTTGTAGCTGGTCCAATAGAACGTTCTAGAAACTTGCTTATTCAGGTGGACAATTTAGATAAAATAAAAAGATTTGATTATGATAGAATAACGGAAGGTTTATTATTAATGCTTTTTGGTTATTTTCAAAAGATGGTAATAGCAGACAGAGCAGCAATATTAGTTGATACAGTTTTTAATGCCTATTATGAATACAACAGTATGGCTTTAATTTTGGCGGCAGTATTTTTTGCTATACAGATATATTGTGATTTTGGAAGCTATTCACTCATAGCAATAGGAACAGCTAAAGTTATGGGTATTAATTTGATGGAAAACTTTAATACTCCTTATTTTGCTAGAGGAATAAAAGAGTTTTGGGGCAGATGGCATATATCATTATCTACTTGGTTCAGAGATTATCTTTATATACCTTTGGGTGGAAATAGATGTTCAAAGTTTAGAAAGAGCTTTAATATATTAGTAACCTTTTTAGTAAGCGGATTATGGCATGGAGCTAATTTTACTTTTATAGCTTGGGGGGCTATACATGGAATATTCCACATAATAGAAGAACAATTGAAGCCTATTAAGGAAAAATATTTCAATAAGTTCAATATCAAAACAAATGTATTTAGTTTCATAATATTAGAAATCATAATTACTTTTATAATAGTAGATTTAGCTTGGATATTTTTTAGAGCAGAAACTATACATGATGCTATTTTCTACATACAAAGAATATTTACAAGAATAGATTTATGGACATTATTTGACGGTACTTTATATACTTTGGGCTTGAATAGATTTGAGATGAACTTACTTATCATAGCATTGTTTATATTGATGTCAGTAGATTTAATAAAGTATATAAGAAAAGAGAATATATTTGAATTTTTAAGTAAACAGAATTTATATTTCAGATGGTTTGTAATGTTATTTTTGATTTTTTACATAATTGTTTATGGTAAGTACGGAGCAGGATTTGATCCTAAACAGTTTATATATTTCCAATTTTAATATGTGAGTTATTTATGAAAATAAAAGCTATAAAGATTATTTCTTTTATATTAATATTTTGTATATTACTTTACTCTGTAAGCAGAGTATTAAGATTTAAATATGATGATGGTATTAAGCAATTAGATTCGTTTTATAAATTAGAAAATAATTCTATAGATGTATTGATATTAGGAAGTAGTCATGCATATGCCAATATATATCCATTTTATTTATATAGTTTATATGGAATATCATCATATGATATGTGTTCACCAGCACAGCCTATATGGAATACTTATTTTTATTTAAAAGAGGCGTTAAAAACACAAAAACCTAAATTAATTATATTAGAATCGCTTATGATTCTTTTAAATAAAGAATACTATAATTCATTTATTCATCGAACATTTTATGGGTTAAATTTTTCTAAAACTTTTATAGAAAATATAAAAACTAGCCGTACAAAAAAAGAATGGGTTAGTTTTATCAATCCTTTTTATCAATATCATAACAGATATTCGGATTTAACTTTTAATGATTTTATTAAAAAAGATAGTTATAAATATTTTAAAGGAAATATTTTTTATATTCGTTCTAACATTAATAATATTCCAATTGAATATCATACTACTAATATTGGTAATTTATATTGGAAAAGTGAGAAATATTATAGAATTATAATTGAATTAGCACAGAAAAATCAAATACCAATATTGATTATAAAATCACCATATAATGTATATACATACGAGCAAAAGTTATTTAAATTTAATGATACAAATTACATTCAAGAGCAATATAATGCCATTATGAAAATAGCCAATGAATATGGTATTCATTTTATTAATTTTAATTTTAATTATGGTAAATATAATTTAGATTTTAATACAGATTTTTCTGATAAATGGGGACATTTAAATTATAAAGGTGCAGAAAAGTTTACTAGATATTTAGGGAAATATTTAAAAGAAAATTATGATTTGCCTGACAGAAGAGGTGATCCTAAATATTATTCTTGGGAGATGAATGCTAAATATGAATATAAAGGCATATATAATATAGAACTGAAACAGTCTAAAAACTTGAATGAATATATAGAAAAAGTAAAAAATGCTGAGGATTATGTTATAGGTATTACTATGCTTGGTAATTATAAAAAAAATGATGCTATTATCAAAAATATATCTACAAATTTTAATATTAACAATATATATTTAAAAAATGCTTCTTATGTTGTGGATAATAATAAACTTATATATTCTTCATCTGGATCAAATCGATATTTATTTTATGATGAAATAGGAAGCTATACTGATTTGGTTGCTGATAGCGGACAAAAATTATCTATAAATAGAACAAATTATATTAAGACAAAAAATGGAATTAATATGGTTATTTATGATAAATTTACTGAGGTTATAGTTGATAATATATATTTGGAATATAAAGGAAATTCTATAAATCCTACAATTAAGAGATAATAATTATTTTTTTATTATATAATTAAATGTTATCTAAAATATGGAATTTATATTATTTAGACTTATTAATAGTTGAAGTTTTAATATAAAGTTAAATAAATTTCCTCTCAGCCTTTTCAAGCTCCCCAAGTTGAAAAAATGATATAATATTATTATTTTTTTATCAAGTATTTTATAATTTAATTGTACTTTTTTTGTAATTCATATTACAATTAATAGTTTCATAAGTTATAAATTTATATTTTAGTATTATTATGAGTTATGTAAATGTTGTTTAATTCTACGGATTTTTTAATATTTTTTCCTATAACACTTATTTTATATTGGATATTTCCAAAGAAACTAAGATATATTTGTCTTTTCATAGCAAGTTATATCTTTTATATGTTTTGGAATCCTAAATATGCCCTATTAATGGCAACTTCTACCGTTGTAACTTTTTTAAGCGGTGTATTAATAGAAAAATTAAAATATAAAAGAATAGTAGTGGCATTTAGTTTTATAATAAATATTGCAATACTGATATTTTTTAAATATTTCGATTTTCTTCTATTAAATATAAATATGCTTTTATCAGCATTCAATATACAATTGATAGAAAAGCCTTTTGATATAGTGCTGCCTGTAGGAATATCATTTTATACATTCCAAGCATTAAGCTATACTATAGATGTTTACAGAGGTGAAATAAAGTCAGAAAAGAATATCATTAAATATGCCTTGTTTGTTTCATTCTTTCCTCAATTAGTGGCTGGACCTATAGAGCGTTCAAAACATTTACTTGGTCAAATACAGAATATGGATAAAATAAAAAGATTCGATTATCAAAGAATAACTGAAGGTCTTATTTTAATGCTTTTCGGTTATTTTCAAAAAATGGTAATAGCGGATAGGGCTTCTATATTAGTAGATACTGTATTTAATAGATATTATATTTATAATACAAGCGAATTAGTATTATCAGCAATGCTTTTTGCAGTTCAGATATATTGTGATTTTGCTAGCTATTCACTTATAGCAATAGGAACGGCCAAAGTTATGGGTATAGATTTAATGGAAAACTTTAATACTCCATATTTTGCAAGAAGCATAAAAGAATTTTGGGGAAGATGGCATATATCTTTATCTACTTGGTTTAGAGATTATCTTTATATACCTTTGGGCGGAAACAGATGTTCAAAGTTTAGAAAGAGTTTTAATATATTAGTGACTTTTTTAGTAAGCGGATTATGGCATGGAGCTAATTTTACTTTTATAGCTTGGGGAGCCATACATGGAATATGCCATATAATAGAAGATCTTACTTTAAAATTCAAAAATAATATTTTAAATAAATTAGGTGTAAAAGTACAAAGTTTCAGCTTTAAATTTTTGGAAGTAATTTGCACTTTTATAATAGTAGATTTGGCTTGGATATTTTTCAGAGCAGAAACTATACATGATGCTTTTTACTATATACAGAGAATGTTTACTAAAGTAGATTTATGGCGTATATTTGACGGTTCATTATACAAACTAGGATTAGACCGTTTTGAAATGAATATACTTATAATATCTTTGATAGTGCTGTTTTTAGTTGATTTAATAAAGTATATAAAGAAACAAACTATTTATGAGTTTTTAAAAGATCAGTGTTTGTATTTCAGATGGGCAGTAATATTTTTCTTGTTATTCTTCATTATAATATATGGAAAATATGGTGCAGGTTTTGATCCTAAGCAGTTTATATATTTCCAATTTTAGGAGTTATAAAAATGAGTGAAGTTAGAAAAAATTATTATGGCAGTCTTTGTACTGAAATGTATGAGATACTGCATGAAAGAGCACCTGAAGATGAATTAAACTTTTATCTATCTTATGCTGAAAAAGGTAAAAAGATTTTAGAACCTTTATGCGGAAGCGGAAGATTTCTTATTCCATTTATAGAAAGAGGGTTTGACATAACAGGAATAGATATGTCTAATGAAATGCTGCAAAAACTAAAATTAAAATTTCCTGATGCAAAAACAGTTCATACTGATATTATGAAATATGATCCGAAAGAAAAATTTGATTATATATTTATCAGTTCAGGTTCAGTATCATTGTTTACAGATATTGATATTTGCAAACAAATTCTAATAAGAATAAAGAACTGGCTTTTAAAGACTGGTAAATTTGTTTTTGCAGTTGATACAATAAAAAATAGATGTATAGATGATAATGATTATAATATTGCTGTATCCGTTAAAACAAGAGAAAATTTTGAAATAGTGCTTAAATCAAAAAATTATTATGAAGAACAAACTCAAACTCAGTTTTCGCCATCAATTTATGAAATGTATAATAATACAGAATTACTTCAAAGTGAGTTTATGGATTTTCAGACGCACCTTTATAAATATGGTGAAATGGAGCAGTATTTAAAAGAAGTTGGATTTACTCAAGTTAAAACATTTTCTTCTTTTGAAAAGGAAATTGCAGTTAATGATAAATGTGATATGTTTTTATTTGAATGTAGTTTTTTATAATTATTATAATGTGGTTGATTACTTAATAAATAATAAAAAAAATTATAAAAAAATATTTTTTGTGAAGAAAATTATGAACTATAAAGGAACAATACAATTAGAAAGTGAAAGATTATTGCTTAGAAGATTTAAAATAGAAGATGCAGAGGATATGTATAATAATTGGGCTAGCGATGATGAAGTTACTAAATATTTAATTTGGCGAACTCATAAAAATGTTGAGGAAAGCAGAATAATTTTAACTGAATGGACTAGTCAATACTGTTATAAAGATTTTTATCAATGGGCTATTGTACTAAAAGAGAATAATTTCTTGCTTGGAAGTATAGGATCCGTTGATGCAAATGATAATATAGATTGTATTAGAGTAGGATATTGCATATCAAGGAAATATTGGCATCAAGGCATTACATCAGAGGCTTTTTCTATGATTATTAAATTCTTTTTTGAAGAAGTTAAAGCTAATAGAATAGAAGCGGCTCACAATGTTAATAATATAAACTCTGGTAAAGTGATGCTTAAATGCGGATTAAAAAAAGAAGGTGTATTAAGAAGCGTTTATAGGGATAATACAGGACTTGTTGATGCTGCAATTTATTCTATATTGAGTAAAGAGTATTTTAATCAAGTTTAATAATTTAATAATAGGCTGTTTATAATATGATAAGAAATACGATAAAAATTATTTGTTTTATAGTGATATTTATTACATTACTTTGGTGTTCAGGCAGAGTTTTAAGATTCAAAAATGAGAATGGTATATATCAGGGTGACAGTTTTTACGAACAGGGAACTAACAGCATAGATGTTATGTTTATGGGAAGCAGCCATGTTCATTATAATATTAATCCTGCTATTTTGTATAATGAATATGGTATAGCAGCTTATAATTTTACTTCAGGAAGTCAGCCTATTTGGAGTACATATCATCATTTAGTAGAAGTATTAAAATATCAAAAGCCTAAATTAATTGCATTAGAGTCTTATATTGTTGCAGCAAGCAGAACTAATGTTGTAGATTATCAAATTGTGGCAGCTACTTATTCATTAAAATGGTCAAAAAATAGAGTTGAATCTCTAAAAGTAACAGCTGCAGAAAGATTTGATGAATTTATTAATCCTATGTATAGATATCATAACAGATACAAAGATTTAAAAGATGAAGATTTTATACCTTATGCCAATAATTATAATCATTATAAATATTTTAAGGGATATTCTTTTCATAATAAAACATTCCCAGTACAAAGGCCGGATATAGAAAATATTAAAGATAGTTTGCCATTACTTGAAGAACAGGAAACTTATT
Source organism: uncultured Brachyspira sp. (assembly GCF_944390845.1). Lineage (GTDB taxonomy): Bacteria > Spirochaetota > Brachyspiria > Brachyspirales > Brachyspiraceae > Brachyspira > Brachyspira pulli. Next base: position 40,539 of record NZ_CALXRM010000013.1, on the reverse strand, counting down.
ATAGAAAAATATTAGAATTAGCTAAGACAAATAATATTCCTATTGTTGTAATAGCTTCTCCGTTTCCTATGACTGATGATGAGGCTAGACATTTTAATAGGGTAGGAGAGATAGCAAAAGAATATGATGTTCCTTTTATGAATTTCAATCATTATTATGATGATTATGATTTAGATTTTTGGACTGATTATAATGATTCAGGACATTTAAATTATAAAGGAGTTCAGAAATATACTTCTTTCTTGGGTAAATATTTAAAAGATAATTTTGATTTGCCTGACAGAAGGGGCGATACAAATTATGACACTTGGGAGAAAAATGCTTTATATGAGTATAATAAAGTTTATGATATGAATTTAAGAGATATAGATAATATTCATGATTATATTACAAAAATAACTAATCTTAATGATTATACTATAGTAATAAATATGCTTGGTGAATATTCTACAAATGATAATGTTGTAAAAGGATTATACTCTAATTTTAATATAACTAATGAAATGTATACTAATAATGTTTCTTATGTTATAGATAAAAATAAATTAGTATTTTCTTCAATGGGTGAAACTAATTATCTTTATCATAAAGAACTTAATAAATATAATGATTTAGTAGTTGACAGCGGAAGCAGAATAATGATAAGCAGAAGCAATTTGAGAAAAACTACAAATGGGGTTAATATAATAGTATATGATAATATCACTTCTGAAGTAGTTGATTTCTTTGATTTGCCTTATACTAATGATGCAATAAGCGAAGTAATAGAAAGAGATTATTAATTTTGTATACTTTTTATTATAATTACAATAATGTACATTAAAGTAGGAAAATAGTATGATTAAAAAAATTTTATTAATATTTATGTCAGCATTGATATTTGTATCATGCTCAGCATCAGTTATATCTCCAAGCAGTAATGGCAGTAATTCCGGTAATGGTACAGAAGATGGAGGCAATACTGGTGGCGGTGATGGTGGAAGCGGCGGAGATGGTGCAATGAAGGCGGCGGCGGTACTGAAATACCAGATATACCTTGGACTGATATAGAACCTCCTTTAATGGCTCCTTATCCTATTTTGGATGCAGAAGCGATTAAATATGGAATAGATATTTCTCAAGAAGATAATTTAATAAAAGAACAAATAAAAACTAGATTAGAAGAATGTAAGAAAGAAGGGCGTGAATATAAAATAATATTTATTGGTATTGGTTTCATGTTCAAATAATGCTACATCTCCTGATAATAGTAATAACGATGATAATTCAGGAGTTACACCTCCTACAGGTCCAACCGAAGAAGAATTATTAATAAAAAAATACGGTATAGACATAAGTCAGGAAGATGCAGTAATAAGTCAAAAAATAGAAGAAAATTTAAAAGCCTATTTTTCTGAAAAGAATTCATATAGAGTAATATTAACAGGTACTCCTAAAGATTATACTCAAGATGTTAATGAGTCTTTATATACTTTAGTTTTAAAAGCAGCAGTTAAAGTTAATACTAGTATGAATATAGAGTTGGATTTAAAAAATATTGATTTTAAAGATAGTTCTGTAAAAACAGGTATGTTTTCTGGAAATATTATTGATAATGCTGAAAATATAGTTGTTAGTTTTTCTTTTCCAACAGATAAAAAAAACTATAGAAATGAGGTCTTTTGATAGTTTATATAATACAAAAGAGATAACACTTCCAGATTCAGTAATTACAATAAAAGAAATGGCATTTCAAAATTCTCAAAGCATAGAAAAATTAACTCTAGGTAATGGTGTTCAATCTATAGGTGATCAGGCTTTTTTATATGTTCAAGCATTGAAAGAATTAATAATTCCTGATTCTGTAAAATCAATAGGAATGGGGGCATTCAGCGGATCATTTATAGAAGTATTAAAATTATCTTCTTCATTAGAATCAATAGGAGATTCTGCTTTTGATTCCAGCAGCATTACAGAGCTTACAATACCTGCTTCTATAAAATCAATAGGCAGTATGGCATTTGCATTCTCTAGACAATTAACTACTCTTACTTATTTAGGTACAACACCTAATACTATCAATAATATAGGAGATGTATTTATAGAATGTTCTAAACTTACAACTTTAATAGTTCCTAATGCTGAAAATGAGAAAGATTAAGGTTGGAAAACTTTTTTAGGCGGTTCATTCACTGATATAAGAAAACAATAATAATTAATGATAATGTTATTATTTTACGATACATATTTGACTATTATATAAAATACATATATACTTGATAAAATAATATTAAATAATCAAAAAATACATAATTTCATAAACTTTTTTTGATTGTTTTATTTCTATTTCTTGTATAAACTGTTTTATATATTACTAATTTTTAAGGAAACAAATATGAGTAAAATAATAATATTATTAATGTTAATTTTATCTTTGATATCATGTTCTAAAAAATCGGATAATAATAATTTGAAAGAAAATGTAAAAACTGAAGTAAAGGTAGGAGCTTGGGATATCAATCCAAAACAAGTTAATTCTATAGATGATAATATAAAAGATGTTTTTTCAATCGCTGCAAAACAATTATTAGGTGTAAAAAGAGAATTAATGCTTTATCTTGGAAGTCAGGTTGTTAATGGTGTAAATCATGCTTTTATATGCAGAAGTACTGTTGTGTATCCTTCAGCACTTCCATATTATGAAATTATAATTTGTAATGTATCAGCTGATAATGAAATATCTATAGTGAAGCTTGATAAAATTATAGAAAGCAGTCAAAGCGAAGTAGGCGGTATAGTATGTACTTCTTCTGATGAGGCAAAGATTAATATTTCAAATTCAAAAGAAGCTAATGATTTAATAAAAATATTTCAAAATGCTGTTAAAGATATAAAAGACATAAAATATACTCAAGAACTTTATGTAGCAAATCAGGTTGTAAAAGGTGTTAATTATTCTTTTGTGGCAAAAGCATTATCGAATGATGGTTCTGTTTCTGTAAAACTATTAACTATTAATAATTTTATGGAATCAAGCGAAGTAATAGAAGTAGAAGATATTTTATAATTTTAAATATAATTCTAATATATGCCTAAACAACTATATTTTGTCAAAAATAAATTTATATTTTTGTTTTTATATCTGGGGCTTTGCCCACCGCTCTGCGTGCTTACGCAAAACACCAGTTCTTTTACGACCGAAGGAAGTACTGTAAGGTATTGGTATAAGGCACAGCCCGCCTTCGGCGAGAACCTTATATCCTCGACAAGATCGGATACGCTTTGCGAACAACTGCATTTTTGACCTACAACTAGGGTATTACACTATATTTAATACATATTCTTAAAATATAAAGTTTTAGTAATTGCGTTTTTTGCTACTTTGACGAAGTCCGCAGAGCGTGTGCGGCAAAAAAGTAGATAACATTTATATAAAGTGTATCAGTTGACAATACATTTACAAATTTAAAAATTGTCAGTAATATATTTATAATAACTTTAAATATTTAAACTTTTTAATCTATCTTTTACTTCCAATTTGTTTAAAACTATATAAGTAATACTGGAAACAGTTATTCCAAGCAATGCTCCAAGTAATACATCGCTTGGATAATGAACTACTAAATAAACTCTTGAGAAACCTATTAATGAAGCTATCAATATAAATATAAAACTATATTTTTTATTGAAGTTTAAAAATAGCGGGAATAAAGCGGCAAAAGATGCAGTAGTATGCGATGAAGGACAGGAAAAAGAAGTTTCTAAATGCTTTCCAACAGCTATCCAATATTCATTATAAATAGGATCCATAAAAGGTCTTTCTCTGGCTATTAAAGGCTTTAATATAAATGCTCCTATTGCTATAGATACAAATAAACTGATTGCCATATTTATACCGCAGAATCTTGTTCTTTTTATAAATATTAATATTATAGTTATAATCATTAAAGGCAATGCTTCGCCTAAATTGGTTATAGCAGAAAAGAAAAAGTCTAATGCCTTGTAATTTGTATGCAGGCTATTAGCGAACTTTATTATAGTATCATCAAATAAATTAATTATTTCCATAAATTATATTCTCTTTTAAATTGTATTTTTATCAGATAGTTTTATTTCAAGTATAACAGTTAATTTTATTTATTGTAATATTTATTGATTTTATTATTTTAAATGTTAGAATAATCTAACAAATATTATTGATTGGAGTATGTTATGAAAGACTATGAAAGATTATCCAAAGAACATTTTAATAAACAAGCTGGTATTTATGATGAAAAAGATACAGTATATTATTCAAAATTTGGAAAGATAAGCTGCAATTATGTATCAGAATATTTAAAAAATATTGATTATAATAAACTTTTAGATGTAGGATGCGGAACGGGATATTTAATAAATTTACTTCAATATAAAGATAATACATTATTTTACGGACTTGATTTATCAGAGGAAATGCTAAAAATGGCAAAATCTAAAAATATAAGAAATGCTGAATTTGTTTTGGGCAGTGCAGATAAACTTCCATTTGATGACAATAGTTTTGATGTAGTAACATGTATACAAAGTTTTCATCATTATCCTTATCCAAATGAAGCTATGAAAGAGGTTTACCGTATTCTTAAAAAAGGCGGTATTTATATATTATCCGATACAGGAGTAGGAGGCATAGCTGCTTGGATAGATAATAATATTTTATTTCCTTTGATGAAAAGCGGTGATTGTCATACAGAAAATAAAGAAGCTATATCAAAAAGAATGATTAAAAATGGATTTGAAATAATAGAGAAAAAACAATTAAAAGGATTTATATATTCTGTTATAGGGAAAAAATGATATGCTTTATTAATTTAAAACATATTGATGTTTATTAATATCTTTATAATTTTATATTGATTTTTATTTTTTATGATGATATAAAAACAATAAAGGTATTATATGAAAAAGTTATTATTAATTTTATCAGCATTATTCTTTATATTGGTAAGCTGTTCTTTTTATAAAGAAGTATCGTCTTATGCATTAATTGTTTCTTCAAAAAAAGGACATGAAAGTATAGTAAATATATTATTGAAATTGAATTCTGATATAAATATGAAAGATAATGAATACGGATACACTGCTTTAATGGAAGCTTCATCAAAAGGATATACAAAAATAGTTAATACTTTATTAGCTCATAATGCTGATGTAAATATTCAAAACTATGACGGACAAACTGCTTTGATGCTTGCTTCTTCAAAAGGAAATACTGAAATAGTTAATATGTTGTTAGCTCATAATGCTGATGTAAATATTAAATGTGATAATGACCGTACTGCTTTGATAGAGGCTTCTGTAAATGGATACACAGAAATAGTTAATATTCTATTAGCTCATAATGCTGATATAAATCTAAAAAGTTATGACGGGCGTACTGCTTTAATAAGAGCTTCTCAAAAAGGGTATGAAGAAATAGTAAATATATTATTAAAACATAATGCTGATACAACTATACAAGATATATCCGGCTTTACTGCATTAGATTATGCCTTAGAATCAGGTAATTCAAATATTATAAGAATGCTTGAAAACAATTAATTAAAAAACATACTTGTTTAAAAACTACATAACAAAATTATATATAAGGTTATTGTATTTTTTATTATAATTTTAATATATACTTAAATAATTATATTTTGTCAATTTTTACTTTTTCGTAAATGTAATTTTTCTTTATTAATAGTATAAAATATTATTAAGTTTTGTTTGAAATGTGAAGTAAAACCAAGATTTGTGTCAAAAATGCAGTCTTTCGCGAAGCGTATCTGAGCCAGCCGAGGATATAGGTTCTTTGTGCCACGCCACAGGCACTCCTTTCAGTCGCAAAAGAACTGGGGGTACGAAGTACGCAGAGCGGTGGGGCTAGTCCCCACAAATAACCTAAATTTAAAATTGTATTTTTTGACAAACTCTAAAATTTTTAGTATATACCTAAACAACTATATTTTGTCAAAAATAAATTTATATTTTTGTTTTTATATCTGGGGCTTTGCCCCATACCCCAGTTCTTTTATTGGTATAAAAGAACCAAAAAAACTGCATTTTTAGTCTAAATCTAGGTTATACCATACATTTAATACATATATTTTTAATATAAAGTTCTAGCAATTGCGTTTTTTGCAACTTTTTTGTGCGGAAAAAAAGTTGATAATATTACATAATGTGCAGTAGTCGGCAAAATGAAATCGTTTCAGTATATATTAAAATTATAATTAAAAAAATTATACAGTTTTATTAAGTAGGTTTTAAAAAGCATATTAATAAAAAATAAACTCAATATAAAGAGAGTTACTCTTGTATATTGAGTTTGTTTAATTATAAAAATTATAGTAAATAAAATTAAAGTCTTACTATATCTCTAGTAATTTCTTTTAAGCTGTGAACACCGCACATAGTCATAGCATCTTCAAGTTCTGCACCTAATTGAGCGGCATAAGATTTAACTCCTTCTTCTCCTCCGCCGTAAGCAGCTATTACAAAAGTTCTTGCAATAACAACACCGTCAGCACCTAAAGCAATAGCTTTTAATATATCAGTACCATTTCTAATACCGCCGTCTACTAATATTTTTATTTTTCCTTTAACAGCATCAGCAATTTCAGGTAAAACTTCAGCAGTAGAAGGACATTGATCAAGTACGCGTCCTCCATGATTTGATACTATTATTGCATCGGCTCCAGCCTCAACAGCTTTTTTAGCACCTTTTACAGTCATTATTCCTTTTATTATGAATGGTCTTTGAGCAATTTCTTTTATTTGTTTTAATTCATCTACAGTTTTGCTTCCTGCTTTTGGAGTAAGATTCTTTAAGAAAGGAAGTCCAGCAGCATCAACGTCCATAGCAACAGCAAAAGCATTTGAATCTGCAACTAATTTCATTTTTTCTTTTATAACATCTATATTCCAAGGCTTAACTGTTGGCACTCCTACACCGTTTTGTTTTTTTATCATAGTAGTTGCTGCAATCATTACATTTGGATTAGTACCGTCGCCAGTGAAAGCTGCAATTCCTGCTTCCGCACAAGATTTTACTAATATATCATTGTATTCTTCTTCTGTGTATTTATCGCCATAGTGAAGCTGAACAGCACCTACAGGGCCAGCAAATATAGGATATTTAAATTTTTTACCGAATAACTCAAAAGAAGTGTCAACATCTTCATTAGAACATATTGTGTCCATATTGAGTCTTATCTCTCTCCATTTATCATAATTTCTAATAGCAACATCTCCTATGCCTTTTGCACCAGGTCCAGGCATACTATTTTTACATACTTTACCATTACATATTGGGCATGCCTTACAAAATCCCATACAGTCTTTTGCAGCTTCTATAATTTCTTTATATGTCATAAAATTCCTCCGATATTTAATAATTAAACTGTGATAATAATTTACCGCAATAATAATACTAAATATAAAAAATAAAACAAGTAAATTATTAATATACTTTGGTTTTATGAAAATATATTATTTATGTAATAATTTTATAATATTATAAATGATTATATTACATTTTAAACATTTATTTGTATGAAATACAATAATAAAATTAGTATGCATTATTAATAATAATTTTATATGGTGTTAAATTATTTTTGTATTATAATATTATAATTTATGGAAAATTAATAAACTATGATAGGAGTCGTAAATGCTGAGAATATATAATTATCTATTTAATAAATATATAGAAGGCTGCAAAATCAGATTAGAATCTTTTGAAGATGAGGAAATTGGAGATTTAAGGAAAGATCTCAGAAAAGAAGCAAAACAAATTATAGCTGATGCCAGTGACTTTTTTGATAGTATTGATGCATTAAATTATTCTGATTTTGATGATTTTAATAGTAAAATAAAAACTTTTAATGATGAATTAAATAAAATATTTGAAACGTTTTATACAGAGAATCATGAAGAAGGAAGCTATGTATACGAAAAAATTATACTTGATTTTTATTATGATAAAACTATGTTTAATGATGAAGATGATGAAATAAGTATTGACGATTTTGATATTTTAGATGAATATTTTTATTATAATACTGAAGGAATTAATAACAACGATTCAGGTATATATTCAAAAGCTATTAAATATTATGATAAAGCTATAAAATTGATTAATAATTATGCATTCGCTTATTATAATAGAGGTCTAGCTAGAAGTAATTTAGGTATGTATGAGCAAGCTATAAAAGATTATGACAAAGCTATAGAATTAAGTAAAAATTATAAAAATGCATATTATAATAGAGGATTTGCAAAAACAAATTTAGAATTATATGAAGAAGCTATAAAAGATTATGATAAAGCTATAGAGTTAGATCCTAATTTTATTGATGCATATAATAACAGAGGATTTTCAGAAAATTGTTTGGAATTGTATAAAGAGGCTATAAAAGATTTTGACAAGGTTTTGGAATTGAATCCTAATTATTATTATGCCTACTGCAACAGAAGTTATTCTAAATATTGTTTAGGTTTATACAGAGATTCTATAAAAGATTGTGATAAGGCTATAGAATTTGATGAAAATTATTCAACTGCTTATTATAATATAGCAAATGCAAAAAGAGAGTTGGGGTTATATAAAGAAGCTATAAAATATTATGATAAAGCTATATATCTAAATCCTAATTATAGCGATGCATATAATAATAGAGGGCTTGCTAAAAGCAGTTTAGGAATGTATGAAGAAGCCATAAAAGATTATGAAGAATCTATAGATTTATGTGCTGATAATCCAGAAGCCTATTATAATATAGGAAGTGCTAAATATGATTTGGATCTTTTAAAAGAATCAATTAAATATTATGATAAGGCTATAGAATTAAGACCAACTTATAGTGAAGCATATAATAATAGAGGTCTTTCTAAAAATGATTTAGGATTACACAAAGAAGCTATAAAAGATTATGATAAATCTATAGAGTTAAACCCAGATGACAGCAATACTTATAATAATAGAGGACTTACTAAATACAGTTTAGGATTATATAAAGAAGCTATAAAAGACTATACTAAGGCTATAGAATTGACTCCTAATTATACAAATGCTTATGGTAATAGAGGAAGTGCTAAAGATGAATTAGGACAGTATAAAGAAGCTATAAAGGATTATGATAAGGCTATAGAATTATCACCAAATACTTCTTATTTATATAATGATAGAGGCTGGGTTAAGAAAAATGCAGGACTATATAAAGAAGCTTTGAAAGATTATAAAAAAGCTTTAGAATTAGATCCTAATAATAAATATGCAATTAGTAATATTGAAAATCTTAAAAAAGAACATGGCTTGAAATAAAATTAGTTTTATAGGAAATTGTATTATGAATAACAGTATTGAAGAATTATTGGATAAAGCTAAAGAAGCATATCAAAATAAAGAGTATGAAAAATCCATTGAATATCTTGATAAGGTTATATTTTATAATGGTGATTCTTATGATCTTTACCATAATAGAGGATTATCAAAATTAAATTTAGGTTTATATGAAGAAGCCATAAGAGATTTTGACAGAGCTATTGAATTGGGTGATGATACTACTGGAAGTTATTATGACAGAGGTTTTGCAAAATTAAATTCAGGTAATTATGAAGAAGCTATAGAAGATTTTAACAGAGTTTTGCAAATAGATAATAATGATATTGATTCTCTCGTTAATATAGGAATATGTTATCTTTACATGAAAAAATATAAAGAAGCTATAAATATTTATGATGAAGTAATAGCTGATTTTCCTGATAATGTTAATTCTTATAATAATAGGGGATTATGTAAGTTTTATTTATCCCAATTTGAAGAAGCTATAAATGATTTTAATAAAGTTGTAGAATTAGATAAAAATTATACAGCAAGCATGGCATATAACTATATTGGTTTATGTAAATATAATTTAGATGAAATTACTGAAGCTTTAAAATATTATGAGAAGGCTATAGAGATAAATCCTAATCTAATTAATGCCTATCATAATATTGCTTTGATAAAACATGCTGGTGAATTTGATGATGAGGCTTTATCCTATTTAAATAAGGCTTTAGAAATAGATCCTGGTAATATTGAAACATATTTAAAAATTTATTCTATAAAATTAGATTTAGAACTATATGATGAAGCTAATGAATATTTAAATAAAATTTTAGAAATGTATCCTGATGATATTTATGTTTATGATAGAATAGGTAATATAAAAATTGATGCAGGATATATGGAGGAAGCTGTAGAATATTTTAAAAAAGCATTAGAGATAAATCCTAATTTTATTGATGCATATTATGATATTGCTTTTGCTTTGCATAAATTGGATTTAAATAATGAAGCTTTGGAATATTTAGAAAAAGCACTTATAATTTATCCTAATAGTGCAGATACTTATTTCAAAATATTTTTAGTAAAAAGAGCTTTAAAAGATTATGACGGAGCTTTATCTTGTTTAAATAAAATACTAGAAATAGATGATACTGATATTACAATTTATAATGAAATAGCTTTGATAAAAATGGAACTAGAATTATATGATGAAGCTTTATATTATTTGAATAAGGCTTTGGATATAGATACTAATAATGCTGAAATATATAATAGTATTGGTTTAGTATATCATTATAAAAAAGATTACGAAGAAGCTATTAAAAATTTTAATAAGGCCATAGAATTAAATACTTATATGGTTAGTGCCTATTATAATATTGGTTTATCATATTATGAAATGTACGATTATGAAAGATCTATTCAATATTATAATAATGCATTAAAAATAAATCCTCTATATTCATCTGCTTATATTAATTTAGGACTTATTAAACATAATTTAGGAAACTATCAAGAAGCTATTGACTATTATAAAAAAGCATTAGAAATAAAGCCTGATTATAGTTTAGCTTATTATAATATTGCACTTGCTGAAATGAGTTTAGAAGATTATGAAAAATCTTTGGAAGATTTTAACAGAGCATTAGAATTAAGCTATGATGAGGCAGATATTTATCTTAATATTGGACTTATATATTCAAGACAAACTATATATGATAAAGCTATAGAATATTATAATAAAGTATTAGAGATAAATCCTGATAAACTTAATGCTTATTATAATATTGCCTTTTGTTTATCTAATATGAATAAATATGAAGAAGCTTTACAAATATATGATAAAGTTATGAATATGTATCCTGATAATTTTGATGTTTATTATGAAAGAGGATACACTAAATACAGAGCATTAAAATATGATGAAGCAATAAAAGATTTTGATATTATTATAAATAAAAAGCCTGACCATTGCAGTGCTTATTATTATAGAGGCTGTTCTAAAAAGTATTTAAAGAATTATGATGAAGCTATAAATGATTTGAATAAAGCTATAGAATATGATCCGAATAATCCTAACTATTACAGTGAAATAGCTTTATGTTATGATTATTTACATAAGTATAGAGAAAGTATTGAAAATTATGATAAAGCTATCGAGTTAAATGATAATGATTGGTTTTTATATATTTTAAGAGCTAAAGAGAAATTTCTTTTATCAAAGGAAACTAATGTAGAAAATAAAGCAGATGAGAAGAAATCATTTTTTAGTAAAATTATATCAAAAATTACTTCATCAAAAAATTATACTGATTTAGAAAAGTCAGCATTGAATGATTTGGAAAAATCTTATAAATTAGCTTTAGAAGATGAATTTAATCTTATGGTATTTAAAGATATTATAAAAGATGAATTTACCAATATAGATTTGGCATCTGAATTTTGTAAGGATAATAATATTACTTTATAAATTATAATATTAGCAGCTGTTTTATTTTTTGTTTTAATTTTGTCAACTACTAGCCGTAGTGGCAACCCGCACGGTATCGTTTATTCTTAATGAATGTTCTTTATACGTGCGGCTGATAACTTATTATTATACAAAATCAATAAATCTATATTACATGTAAAACATATTTCTTAAATATTAGATAATCTTTTATTTTATAAAAAGGTGAAAATTGACAAAATATAGTTGTTTAGGTATATACTATGATATAATTGTATCGTATACAAAATTGTAACTTATATATTAATAATAAATAGTTATAGGAGTTAAAAATGGCAACAATGACTAATTTTCTATTCGGACAACATTTAAAAGAATCTAAAAACAAATTAGAAAATTTAAAAACAGAATTAAATAAATGTGTAGATGAATTTAATGATTTTTTAAATAATATTGATGCAGAAAATTATTCTGATTTTGATGATTTCAATGACAAAGCAAAAACTTTTAATGAAGAATTAAATAAAATAATGTCAGATAAAAAACATTTTATAGTCAGTTTTACAAATATAGTTGATAATAAGAAAGAAGTTGATATTGATCGTTTAAACGATCTTACTGATTATCATGATTATAATTCTAAAGGTATTTATAAAAGTGCTAATGGAGAATATGCAGAAGCTATAAAATATTATGATGAAGCTATAAAGTTAAACCCTAATATGGCAGATGCTTATTATAACAAAGCTATTGCCAAAACTAAACTTGGACTTTTAAAAGAAGATATAGAAGAATATGATAAGGCTATAGAGTTAAGAGCTGATTATACTTATGCTTATTATAATAGAGGACTTCTTAAAAGTGATTTAGGACTTTTAGAAGAAGCTATAAAAGATTTTGATAAAGCTTTATCAATAGATCCTAATTTATTTGATGCTTATAATAATAAAGGATTATTAGAAGATGAGTTGGGATTTTCTAAAGAAGCTATAAAAGATTTTAACAAAGCTATAAAATTAAATCCTAATTATGCTCTTGCATATAATAATAGGGGATATGCCAAAGATAATTTAGGCCTTTATGAAGAAGCTATAGAAGATTTTAACAAAGCTATAAAATTAAATCCTAATTATGCTCTTGCATATAATAATAGGGGAAATGCTAAAGATAATTTAGGCCTTTATGAAGAAGCTATAGAAGATTTTGATAAGGCTATAAAATTACAACCTGATAATACAGATGCTTATAATAACAGAGGTAATGCAAAATATAATTTAGAGTTTTATGAAGAAGCTATTAAAGATTATGATAAAGCTATAAAATTAAATCCTAATTATGCTTTTGCATATAATAATATGGGAAATGCCAAAGATAATTTAGGCCTTTATGAAGAAGCTATAGAAGATTTTGATAAGGCTATAAAATTAAAACCTGATTATGTAGATGCTTATAATAACAGAGGCCTTACTAAGGAAAATTTAGGTCTTTATGAAGAGGCATTAAAAGATTATAAGAAGGCTTTAAAATTAGATCCTAGCAATGAATGTGCCAGAGAAAATGTAAAACGTACTAAAGAAGAATATGGTTTGAAATGAAGTTGTAATATATTGTTTTTTTATTAAAATAAAATATAATTTTTCAAGAGGTATTTTTATGATTTTTAAAGTTATTGTTCATCAAGATGAAGATGGTTTCTGGGCAGAAGTTCCATCTATAAAGGGGTGTTTTACTCAAGCTGATACTATGGAAGAATTAGAATCAAATATTAAAGAGGCTATCGAAGGCTGTCTTTCTGTTGATATTGAAGAATATTCTAAAGAAAACATGATAAAAACTATTGATGTATATTATGAAAACTATAAGCAGTAAAAAGTTTTGCAAATTATTAGAAACTCATGGTTGGATACTCGAAAGAATTAATGGAAGTCATTATATTTATATAAAATCTGGCAGTGATTTGAGAATATCTGTATCAGTACATAAAAATGATGATTTAAAAATAGGACTTTTGAAAAATTATTAAAACTAACAGAAATATCTGAAGATGAACTATAATTTAATAAATTTCTTCTAATTCCCGCCCTCTAGGCTTTATAATATCATTTGAATTTTTATATTATATTTCTTTATAATTTGCACTGTTATTATAAAGCCCACCCTAGATTTATTTAAATTTTTAACATTTTTAACGCACGCAGAACAAGGCTAAATATATAAAATGTATTATAAATGCAATTTATATTATGTTTGAAATTTGGTTAACCGTGCGTTGAATAGGCTTTAAATTTAATAAAAACTTGGGCGGGCATGTTTTTTTCTTATTGAGTGTTAAATATGATGAAAATTAGAATTTTTAATGATGTTTAAGAGAATAAAGGGCGGGATTTCTGAATAAATTGTAGTTCATTTATGCTTTTATTTTGATGATATTGAATTTATTATAAAAATTAGTAATATTTAAAGTTTGACAAAAGTTAATTTTTATTAGATAATATACTGTCAATAATAATTTGAATTATTTTAATTTAGAAGGTATTTTTATGTTTTCTTATGTTGTCAGAAGATTATTAGTTTCACTTTTAACCCTTTTTGTTATAGTAACTATAACATTCTTTTTAATGCATACAGTACCAGGAGGCCCATTCGTAGGTGAAAAACCTCTTAGTAAAGTAGCATTAGAAAATTTAAACAAAAAATATGGACTCGATAAACCGCTAATAGTGCAGTATGGTAATTATTTGAAAAATGCCATTAAAGGTGATTTGGGTACTTCACTTACTAAAATAGGTCAGTCAGTTTCAGGTACTATAATAAGAGCTTTTCCAGTATCTTTTAGACTTGGAATATTTAGTATGTTTATTTCTACTACAATAGGAGTTTTGTTCGGAATAGTTGCAGCACTAAGGCATGGTAAATTTGTAGATAGGGCTGTAATGGTTGCTGCTACTTTGGGTATAGCAGTTCCTAGCTTCGTAGTTGCTACAGTTTCTATTATTATATTTTCTGTACAATTAAAATTACTTCCTGCTTATGGATTTGACTCATTTGCTCAATATATAATGCCGGGTTTTGCTTTATCTTTTAGTTCTTTAAGCTTTATGGCAAGACTTATGAGAAGTTCAATGCTTGATGTTATTCACCAAGATTATATAAAAACAGCAAGAGCAAAAGGTATATCAAGAGGTATAATCATATTTAAGCATGCTTTAAGAAATGCTATTATACCAATAGTTACTTATATAGGACCTTTAGCCGCTGCTATACTTACAGGTTCATTCGTAGTAGAAAAAATATTCAATATACCTGGACTTGGAAGATACTTTGTTGAAAGCATAACACAAAGAGATTATCCTACAATATTAGGTGTTACAATATTCTATGGTGCTTTTTTGATAGCAATGAATTTCTTGGTTGACTTATCTTATGGTATTATAGACCCTAGAATAAAAATACAGGAATAATTTTATAATTTTTTATAAAGGCGGATATTAATTAATGGAAAATAGTTTAGAAAGTTTAGATAAATCATTATTTGTAAAAGCAACAGATGAGGAGAAATCATCAGCAGAAGTAAAAAGAGAAAGTGTGACCTATTGGCAGGACGCATATAGAAGATTTAAGAAAAATAGAGTAGCTTTAGTGTCTATTATAGTAATAGGTATTATAGCAATACTTTCTATTATTATACCAATAATATCAGATTATGGATATGCCCAAATAAACAGAGGTGTAGAAAATAGCCTTCCTACATTTGAACACCCATTTGGTACGGATACTTTGGGCAGAGATTTGCTTGTAAGATGTATGATAGGTGCTAGAATATCGCTTTTGATAGGTATAGTATCAGCTACATTGGTTGTAATAATAGGTATAGTTTATGGTTCTATATCAGGTTATTTCGGCGGCTTAACTGATAGTATTATGATGCGTATAGTAGATATAATAAGTGCCGTTCCAACACTTTTGGTAGTTGTATTATTATCAGTAGTACTCAAAGCCCCAATGGATAAATTATTTTTACAAAATGAATCTTTAAGAGGAATAGGTCTTTTAGGGCCTGGACTTTTCAGTATATTTATAGTTATATCTTTGCTTTATTGGACTAATATGGCAAGAATGACAAGAGGTCAGATTTTAGCATTAAAAGGTCAGGAATTCGTAACAGCAGCAAGAGCTTTAGGAACTCCTCATAGCAGAATAATTTTCAAACATTTAATACCTAATGCAATGGGAGCTATAATAGTTTCTGCTATGGTTCAAATACCTAATGCTATATTCGTTGAAGCATTTTTAAGTTTCTTAGGTTTAGGTGTTAGTGCTCCTATGGTTTCTCTTGGTTCATTAACTTCAAATGCTGTAAGCGGTGTATACTCTTATCCTTATCAATTACTTTTCCCAGCAGCTTTAATAAGTATTATAATACTTTGTTTTAATTTGGTTGGTGATGGTTTAAGAGATGCATTAGATCCAAGAATGAAGAACAGATAAATATATAAAAATTGTGAGCATCCGATAAGTTTACTTGTCGGATACTATTAGCGAACAATTTTTATTAGCAATAATAAGGATTGAATATGGAAAATAATCATTTATTAGAGGTAAAAAATTTAAGTGTGTCTTTCTTTACTCCTCTTGGAGAAGTTAAGGCGGTTAATAATATTTCTTATAATTTGGATAAATCAAAGGTTTTGGGTATAGTAGGAGAGTCTGGAAGCGGTAAAAGTGTTTCAGCATATTCTATTATGGGCCTTATAGAAGAACCAGGTAAAATTATTAATGGAGAAATACTTTTTGAAGGCACTGATTTAATTAAGCTTTCAGAGCATGAAAAAAAGAAAATCAGAGGCGATTTGATATCAATGATATTCCAAGACCCTATGACTTGTCTTAATCCAGTATACACAATAGGCAATCAGTTAATGGAAGCTTTAACTACACATCAAAAGATAAGCAAAACTGATGCTATAGAGAGAATAGTTGAGCTTCTTACATTGGTAGGTATTAATGAGCCTAGAAGAAGAATAAAACAATATCCTCATGAACTTTCAGGCGGTATGCGTCAGCGTATAATGATAGCTATGGCACTTGCCGGAGATCCAAAGATACTTATAGCCGATGAACCTACAACTGCATTAGATGTTACTATACAGGCACAAATACTTGAGCTTATAAAGGATATACAGAAAAAAATCAATATGGCTGTTATACTTATTACGCATGACTTTGGTATAGTAGCTGATATGGCTGATGATATTATAGTTATGTACGGCGGCGGTATAGTAGAGAGAGGAACAGTATTTGATATATTTGAACGTCCTAAACACCCTTATACTTTAGGACTTTTGAAATCACTTCCTCGTATCGACATAAAACAGGACAGACTTATACCTATAGAAGGAACACCAATAGACTTGCTTAATATGAAAGCAGGCTGTCCTTTTAGTACTAGATGCGATGAATGTATGAAAGTATGTATAGATCATAAACCACCTATAACAGAATTTGAGAAAGGTCATTTCTCAGCTTGCTGGCTTCATCAAATGCCTAAATGATTATATGGTTATAGGGTTAATGGTTTTTATATAAATAATTAAAAATATTAACAATAAAGTATTAGTGAAATAAAGAGAGTTTTTATGGCACCTTTAATAGATATACAAGATTTAAAACAACATTTCAAAATAAAAGGCGGATTCTTCGGAAGAAGCATACAAACTGTAAAAGCAGTTGATGGAGTAACTTTTACTATAAATAAAGGTGAAACTTTCGGACTTGTAGGAGAATCTGGAAGCGGTAAAACAACATTAGGAAGAACTTTGCTTCATCTTTATAAGCCTACCAGCGGAAAAATATTTTTCGACGGACAGGAAGTTAATAATGAAAATTACCGCAATTATGCTAAGAAAATGCAGATAATTTTCCAAGACCCTTATGCATCGCTTAATCCTCGTATGACAGTTGAAGATATAATAGGCGAGGCATTAGATGTACATAAATTATATTCTACAAAAGATGAAAGAAGGGAAAAAATAATAAATCTTCTTAAACTTGTAGGACTTAATGCTGAGCAGGCACAGAGATATCCTCATGAATTTTCAGGCGGACAAAGACAGCGTATCGGTATAGCCAGAGCTTTGGCAGTTAATCCGGAGTTTATAGTATGCGATGAGCCTGTATCAGCATTAGACGTTTCTATTCAGGCTCAAATTATCAATATGCTTTATGATATGCAGCAGGATATGGGACTTACTTATTTATTCATAGCTCATGATTTGGCTGTAGTACGTCAGATATCAAAAAGAATAGGTGTTATGTATTTGGGTAATATTGTTGAGCTTACTGACAGCGAATCATTATACACAAAATCGCTTCACCCTTATACGCAGTCTTTGATTTCAGCAATACCTATATCAGAACCGTCAATTGCAAAGACTAAACAGAGAATAATACTTTCAGGTGAAATACCTTCTCCAATCAATCCTCCTTCAGGATGCAAATTTAGAACCAGATGTCCTAAAGCAGAGGCTATTTGTGCAGAAAAAGCACCGGAGTTTAGAGAAGTAGAAAGCGGTCATTACTGTGCTTGCCATTTGGTATAAGGACCATTTATGAGGTTTAATAAGTATATATTAATTCCCATTTTGTTAATAGTGTTATCTATTTTTGCTAATTTATTTTTAGCATATTATAGCATACCTAAAAAATTTATTGGTACTATAGGTATAGATCAGCCAACTCATTTTTATGATATGAAGAGATGGTATGAAAGTAAAAAGTTTCCAACTACAAGTACTAGATTTACAGCTACTAGAATTATAGATGATGAATTTACTACACCAAGAGTTCCTGGAGGAGCTTATTATATTTTTTATACAATATTTTATAAACTTTCAGGTGAAAATTTATTAATTGCTAAAACATTAAATTTAATATTTAATTTGATAATTATATATATTTTTATATTTTGGATTTATAAAAAGTTTGGATTATTCATAACTGGTATGATATCTCCATTAATTTTATGTAATGGATATATTGTTCTTGCAAGTACAGATTTTTGGAATCCAAATTTATCTTTAATATTTAGTTTTTTACTTTTTATATTTTTGTTTGAATATATTGATAATCATGATGAAGATAATGCTAGAAAAAATATAGTTAGAATTTCTTCTATCCTTATTTTTCCTATATTGGCTATAATAGCACAAGGGCATTTTTTTGCATTTTTTTCAATAATTCCTACAGTTATAGTATATTTGATTATTAAATATAAACGTACATTAAAATATATAGTTTATTGGATTTTAGGTGTATTTATATCTTTTTTAGAATATTTACCTTATCTAATATCTGAAATACAAAGCAATTTTTCAAATTTGAAAATGGCATTTTTAGTTAAAGATAGTTTCACTAAATTTCCATTTCCGCAAATATATGCTATAGCTATATTTCCAACAAATGAAATGTCTGTGTTTTATGGAAGTAAATTTGAAAGTATTGTTAATTTTTGGATGAATCTCTATCCTATAGGAATATTAGGAGTACTATTTTTAATAATTACTTTAATATTAGCTTTTGTATCAATTATAAGAGGCGGATATTTTATATTTAATAAAAATTATAAAGCTGTTTCAAATAATGAAAAAACTTTAATTGAAATGCTAATGATATTTTTTATGTTTATACCAATAACAATAGTATTAAACATGTTTTCAGGACAGTTTTCAAAGATTCATTATATGTATCCTTTTTTTGCATTATCGTATACTCCTATACTTTTATTCTTTATACAAAAAGTTGATACAATTAAATATAATAATAAATTGTTTTATTTAAGTTCTTTTTTATTGTTTATTAATATTTTTGTATTAGCTTTGCAGTTGCATACATATATTAAATATTATGAAAAGGATTTAACAGCCAAAGAACTTAAAAATATGCTTTATGCTTTAAGTGAAGATGCTGCTGATAATGATATTAGTATTAATCTTGCATATAGCGGAAGTCATAATTATTTGTATAGAGATATTTCTATGATATATTTTCCTGAAATCAATATAAATCAAGTTGATGATTCAACAAATCTCTATATTATTCTTAATTTAGCGGGAAGTAGATCAAGAACTTTAGAAAGTGTTTCTAATTATATGAATTATATGAGTACTAATTCTATTTTAATAACAAATAATTCAACTCTTTATATATATAAGTATATAGGTAAAGAAAATTTTAAAAGGCCATAAGGTGTATAATGAAAAAGTTAATAATTATTTCTATATTAGTTTCTATTTTTTGTGCTATATTTATTCATATTTATGCTTTTAATAAAACAGCTGTTTATATAGATCCAATATATCATTTATATGACATGAAACAGTATTATGATACAAAGACTATACCTGTTGTAGGAAACAGACTTATGAATCCTGAATATGTTACTGATAATACCACTTATGCAAGAATCCCAGGTGGTTTTTATTATATAGTTTATTTACTATGTTATACTTTGGGCGGTGCATCTGTTGCTGGTGCTAGGATTATTTATATTATACTTTGTGCTGTAATATTGATATTATTTTTATTTTGGATATATAAAAGATTTTCTATATATTTATGTGCTATTTTATCTGCATTAATACTGACTAATGGTTATGTTATGTTTTCTTCAAATGATTTTTGGAATCCTAATGTACCGTTGATGCTTTCTTTTATACTTTTAATAATATTTTCTGAATATGTATCAAATAATAATGAAAAATTAGTTTTTACATCTGCAATGCTTATTTTTCCAATAGAAGCCTTAATGGCTCAGGGGCATATTGCTGTATTTTTCTCTGTGGTTCCAACAACAATAGTTTATTTAATAATTAGATACAAAAGAACATTAAAATATATAAAAGCTCATTTGCTTGGTGTATTTATAGCTTTTTTAACTTATTTGCCTTATTTGATTTCTGAAATCAAAAACGGATTTTTTAATACTAATTTGATGCTTAATATGCAAAGTTCTTCTGTTTTTAAAGGACTTCCTCAGGTTTACTCAATATTAATTTTTCAACTAATGAGCTTTCTGTTTTATATGGTACTAATTCTACGCCTACAAATTATTTTTGGTTTAATGAAAATACTTTTTTTATTGGTATGATATTTCTTGCAATTACTGCTGTTATTTCTTTAGCAGGATTTATATATTCTATAATATTTTTGATTAAGTCAAGAAAAATTAAATTAGAAAATTACAAATCTATTATTGAAAAAGAAGTATTTATATTTTATTTATTATTTATGCCAGCTACTTGTTTAACCTTCTTTTTATTTAAATCAGCTCCTGGTACATTCAGATATCTATACGGAATATTTGCTTTTTCTTTTATAACTATAATAATATTATTTAATGAATTATTAAAAAATAAAAATAGATTATTATTATCAGCTTTAATATTATTAACTTTAAATAGTATTAATATGGGATTTTTACATTTAACAAGATATTATAATTTATTTGAAGCCCCATATACAGAGAATAAATTTAGAAATATATTAACTGCAATATCAAAGGATGCTGAAGGAAAATCATTTAAAATAGTACCTTATGATGAACATTATTTTGATAATATGCAGATGGCTTATTTTCCAAATTTAGATTGGAATAGAGATGATAATTCAAAGTTAACTTATTTTATATATTATGAAATAGAAAATATAAGATTAAAAAATACAGGTAAATCAAAACCTTATGATGATCTATTAAATAATTTGCCTAGTGATGCTGAACTTATAGCAGGAGATGATAAGTTAAAAGTTTATAGATATACTGAAAAATAATATTATTATAATAAAGTTTCTATAAACTGTTTTGCTGCTCTTGGACTTCTTCCAGCACTTCTTATAGCATAACTTTCAGCTTGTTTTATAAGTTCTTCTTTGTCCATTTTTATATTATTATACTCAGCATAAGATAGAACTATATCAATAAATAAATCTTTGTCTGGTCTTTGGAAAGTGATAATGATTCCAAATCTATTAGTTAAGCTTATTATTTGCTGAATAGTATCTTCTATATGAATGTCATCGCCTGTTCTGTCATTAAAATTTTCTTTTATTAAATGTCTGTAATTTGAAGTAACATAAACTACTACATTATTTGGAAAAGAGTTTACGCCTCCTTCAAGTACAGCTTTCAAATAGGAAAATGTATCATCATTAGAAGAGAAAGTTAAATCATCTATAAATATTATGAATTTAAGAGGACTTACGCTTAGCATTTCTATTATATCTGTAATAAATGATAACTGACTTTTTTTAACTTCTATAAGCCTTAATCCTTCATTTTTGAACATATTCGCAATTGCTTTTATAGTACTGCTTTTTCCAGTACCAGCATCACCGTAAAGAAGTATATTATTTGCCTTTTTTCCCTCTAATAATGCTTTTGTATTTTGTATAACTTTGCTTCTTTCTCTTTCATAACCATATAATTGTTTTATATTTTGCATATCCTGATGTTTTGCCGGTATTATATTTTTTCTATCATCAAGAGTAAACATATTACTATTATAAAATATTCCATATCCTTTTTTATCGATATTGTTTATATGGTCAGTATATATGTTATAGAAATCTATCTTTTTATTTTCTAATTGAGCTATATTTTTTGAATATTCTTCTTCAAATAAAGCTGTAAAATCAAATGATGATATAAATTCAAAGAAATATAATTCATTTTTTAACGCATTTTCTAAAGAGTTATTCATATATTCATTTTTTATTTTTTTATTTATATAGGTATTATTATCTAAAAGTATTTGTGATAATATATAATCTCCTATTGTGATATTATATTTAAATAACTCATATAAAAAATCTGAATAATAATCAATCACTTTTATTTTATTATTGTCTTCATAGATTTCTAAAAATTTTATTAATTTTTTTATTACTTTATTTTTTAAAATATCTCTAAATATAACTATGTTAGAAAGTCCTAATCTTATTTTTTTTACTTGTTCGTTCATAATATATTCCAATAATTATTTTTTATAGTAATGTATTTTAAGTTTATTATAAATAATATTCAAGTATTCTTATTGTCATTTTTTTTTATTTTTTTGTATGATTTGTTATTTTATTTTATATATTTTAAATATAATGATTTTATTTTATATTTTTATAGTATTTTTGTAAAAATTTATTCTTATATTAAATACATATAATTCCGAAATCATTAAATACTATTTTTATTGGAGATGTGTATCATGAAGATCAGGACTAAGTTTATAATTTTTGGCTTTTATATTTTTGTAGTGACAGTTTTATTAATATATCTTCAAGTGAGAATAGTTAGAAGTGTTACGGATTATAGCCGTATTTATCAACATACTATAAAATCATCAGCTATAGCTAGACAATATCAGCAGAATTCTGCATTTTTAACTCAATTTGTTAGAAGTTATGTTGCAACAGCAGATCAAAAGTATGAACAAGCATATAATGATTGTATTGCAATATCAGGCGGTACAAAGCCTACACCTTTAAACTATGATAGGGGTATATATTGGTCTATTTTCTTAGGAAGCGGCAGAAAACCTTCTAGTGACGGGCAAACAAAATCTTATGCAGATGTTATGCAGGAATTAAATTTTTCTAAAGAAATGTTTGATTATTTAGCCTTATCTAAAAGCAGATCAGAAGCATTGGTAAAATTAGAAGTACAAGCTATGGATATAATAAAAAGTATACCTAGAAATCCTGATGGTTCAATACCCGAAGAATATAAAGGAAGACAATTAGAAGCTATAAACCTTGTTAATGGAAAAGCTTATGAAGAGAAAGTTTCTGAAATAATGGCTCCTATTAATCAGTTTTTTGATAGGCTTGAAGCTGATAATGCTTTAAAATTACAAAAATCTGCAAATGAAGTAAGAAATGATACAATTCTATTTTTTATAGGATTGTTTATTGTTGGATTATCTGTTGGTTTATTCTTAGCTTCTTTAGGAAAACTTATAGGAAAAAATTTAAGATTATGCGTTCATTTAGCTTCTGAAATATCAAACGGTAATTTAACTGTAAAAATAGATGAAAGTAAAATGACAGGTAATAGTGAATTTGCTTCACTTCTTGGCAGTTTACATAATATGGTTAATCACTTAAGAGAAATTATATCCAAAGTTTTGGAAAGCTCAAGGGAGATATCAAATGCTGCTACTGAAATAGCTCAAGGTAATACAGATTTATCAAGCAGAACAGAGCTTCAGGCGTCTCATTTGGAAGAAACAGCTTCTTCTATGGAAGAGATAGCTTCTACAATAAAATCATCAGCTGATAATTCTGTTAGAGGAAATCAGATGATGCAGGATTCTGAAAAATCAGTTCAGGAAGCAGGAGAAATAATTGAAGCTACTACAAACAACATAGAACTTGTATTTGAGGCTAGTAATAAGATTACAGATATTACTAAAATAATAGAAAATATAGCTTTCCAAACTAATATATTAGCACTTAATGCTGCAGTAGAAGCTGCACGTGCAGGAGAACAAGGTAAAGGTTTTGCGGTTGTAGCAAGTGAAGTTAGAAATTTGGCACAGACAAGTCAGTCTTCTGTTAAAGATATTACTTCTCTTATAGCTGATGCAAATGATAAAATCAAAACAGCTACAGAAACAGCTAGAAAATCTAAAGAAATATTTATGGATATTGAACAAAAAATAGAAGATACATCTAAAATTATGCAAGATATTAGTGCTATGGCAGTTGAGCAGCAGGCAGGTGTAGATCAAGTTAATATAGCAGTTTCTCAAATGGATCAATCAACTCAGCAAAATGCTTCTTTAGTAGAGGAGGCTACTGCTTCTTCTGAGGCTTTAATGGGACAGGCTAAAGAGCTTGTTGAATTGATGAATTTCTTTAAAGTTTAATATTAATTTATAGAATATTTTTTTAAAAACAATAGTTATATATTAATTTATATGGCTATTGTTTTTTTATTTTTACATTATATAATTTATATATTATTAGGTTAGGATTTTGTTATGAATAAGATTATATTTACATTTATTTCATTTTTATTTGCTTTTAGTTTGTATGCTAAAGATATATCTATAGAAGAGTTAGTAGGTGTCTATAAAAGGACAGATGATAATGCTACTATAGAACTTTCATTAAAGAATAATACAGAACTATATATTAAAGGAAATGCAGTATCAAAAGCTGGAGATGTTTTAGAATTAGATGATGTTGCTAATTATGATGGAGAAAGTATTATTTATAAATGCGATAAGTATACTATAAAAATTTCTATTATAGACAGAGGCAGAATAGAAATAGTAGAAGAATCAAATTATGAAACACTTGATATTACTTTTGATGGTGTTTATTTAAAAAATAAATAATTTTAATAATTAATTTATTTTTTTATGGCATTATAAAAAATTAATAATTTTAAATCATGACAAAAATTGTCATATATATAATTTATAATATTATTATATTAATATTTTTAAGGAGTTTTTTATGTTGCCATTTCACCCGCCTTTTATGTACAAATGTAATTCTTGCGGTAAAATCTTCAGTTCTAGAAAAAGACCTTCTGTTTTTAATTTATTAGGTTTTGGCCATAAATGCCCAAAATGCGGAAGCAAAGATACTAAGTCAATGGATCATATTATAAAAAAATAGTTTATATTTTAGATTTATTAGCTTTTATTATATTATTGTTTATTATACTTGCAAAATAATAATTAATAAATTATACTAAATTATGGTTAATTTATTTAATGAAATAACATATTTGGATTATACATTTCCACAACCCCAATATCTAGGTGCTAAATATAAATTTATAGATTGGATATCTAGTTTTTTACCTAATAATATAAATAATGTATTAGATGCTTTTTCTGGATCTCAATCTGTATCTTTTAGATTTAAGCAATTGGGATATAAAGTAATAACTAATGATTTTTTAAATTTTAATCATCAAATAGGGATTTCATTAATAGAAAATAAAAATAATATATTGACAGATATAGATTTAAATATTTTATTTGATAAAAATTCTAATGAAAATTTTTTTAATTTATTTCAAGATGTATACACAAATGTTTTTTTTGATATTAATGAAACTTTATTTTTAGATTCGTTTAGGTCTAATATAGATAGATTGGAGAATAGATATAAAAAATCTTTAGCTTTATCAATAATGAATAGAAGTATGACTAGAAAAGTAACAATGGGACATTTTTGTCATGCTCAAGCTTTAAATTATGCTTCTAATCCAGATAGAATAAAAAGAAATAGAAGTTTGATAAGACCTATAAAAGACATATTTATAGATTTATTAAAATATTACAATGCAGCAGTATTTGATAATAAGAAAGATAACATAAGTTATAATTGTGATATATTAGAATTACTTCCAAATTTAGATAATATAGATTTAGTGTATTTTGATCCTCCATATTGTAATAGTCATGCTGACTACCAAAGTTTTTATCATGTTTTAGAGACTTATACAGAGTATTGGAAAGATAAAGAATTTGTTAATTCAACTAAAAGATATGAGCCAAAAAAGTATACAGGTTTTGATAAAAAAAATAATGTTATAGAATCATTAAATTTATTATTTGAATTTTCAAAAGATATACCTTATTGGTTATTTAGTTATAATGATAGAAGTTATCCCGATGAAAATACTATAGTTAATATGATTAGTAAGTATAAAAAAAATGTAGATTTATATTATAATAAATATATGAATGGTGTTGGAGGTAAGGGAAGTGTAGCTGGTAGCCATGAAATATTAATAGTAGCAAGTTCTAAATAATTTTAAATTTTTTATTATGGATAATAATATAATATGATGACTTTTAATGAATTAAAATTAAAATACTCCAATAATGACCTTTTATTATTTTCATCAAATGAATATGGTATTTTATGGCTTAAAATAAAATCTATTTTAAGAAAAGATATAATAAAAGATTTTTTAATTAGAAATAGCATAACATTACAGACAACTAAACTTGAAGATAATTTTGAAGAATTATATACAATTTTATCTTTAGATGTTATTAAATCAATAGATATGATTGATGAATATTGTATTTTAAAATTTAATGATAATTTAATAGATATAAAAAATATAGAAAAAGAATTATATAAAATGAAATTTTTTGAATGGGGTGGTGATTATAGTAATTCTTTAGATAAGTATTTTGTAACTAAGTATGTAAAAACAACAAATATAATACCATATAACGTTATTTCTAATAATATAGAAAAAGATATTCAAAATTCAGTACTAGGTTATATAGTTAGCAGTTGGTATAATTATTGGTCATCTGTACTTATTGAAAATATTTTTAAAAAGCAAAATTTTGTTGTACCTGCTATTGGTAATATAAAAAATGTAGATTTTTTTATAAAAGATATTCCTTTTGATTTAAAAGTTACTATTTTTCCCAAAGGTTATATGGAGAAAATGAGAAAAGATAGTAATTTAAAATCAGAAATTAGTACTTTAAAAAATATAGCAAAAAAATTTAATATATCATATGATAATAATGATGATAAAAATTTACAATATGAAATTTTAGAAAGATTAAAGTTAATAAAAAATAAAGAAGCTAAATTAGAATTAGAAAATTTTCAAAATGAGCAAATAAAAATAATAAATAATACAATAATTAATTACAAGCCGTTAATAAAATATTTATATGAAAATCAAGGGGATATGCGGTTTGGTTGTGAAAATAGAATATTTATTATAGTAATTGATGTTAATGATATATATAATTCATGGAAATTAAAAAGAAATATAGAATTATTAGAAAAGCCAATTAAAAAATATATAAATAATTTTAATCCTAATAATTTAGATAAATTAAGAATTGATTTTATTTATAAAAATAAAAAATACACAACATATTCGGATATTATATTTATAATTAATCAATAAAAAATAAGGAGAAAATATGAAAGTTGCTATAATATTTGGAAGCAGATCTGATACTGAAAAAATGAAAGGTGCTGCTTCTTGTTTAAAAGAATTTGGAATAGAATATAAAGCATTTGTACTTTCAGCTCATAGAGTACCAGAACATCTTGAAAAAACTATTAAGCATATTGAAGAAAACGGCTATGAAGTGATAATAGCAGGTGCTGGACTTGCTGCTCATTTACCTGGAGTAATAGCTTCAAAAACAATACTTCCTGTTATTGGTGTTCCTATTAGTGCGAGCAATCTTGACGGAATGGACGCTCTTTTATCTATAGTTCAAATGCCAAAACCTATAACTGTTGCTACTGTTGGTATTAATAATTCTTATAATGCTGGTATGCTTGCTGTGGAAATGCTTGCTTTAAAGTACGAAGATATTAAAAATAAGTTAATTATATATAGACAAAAAATGAAAGAAGACTTTATTGCTGATAATGATAAGCCTATAGAGTTTGATATTTAATATTATTTTTTATATTAAAAAGTCAGTAAATAATTTTATATCATTTTTATTTATTGTTTATATATTAATAAAATATGTTTTTCAATTTTGATTATTCTAAGTTTTTTATTATTTATAAATATAGTAAAATAATTAAAAAAGATATATAATAGCATAACAAAAATAAATTAGTTTATAATTTGTAAATTAGTTTTATAATAACAGGAGTTAGAATATGTCTAAAGAAAAGAAAGAAATGCTTTATGAGGGTAAAGCAAAAAAGGTTTACGCTACTGATAATGCAGATGAAATAATTGTGTATTATAAAGATGATGCTACAGCTTTTAATGGAGAGAAAAAAGGTTCTATTAAAGATAAAGGTGTTATGAATAATGAAATTACTTCATTACTTTTTAAAATGCTTGAAAAAAATGGAATCAAAACTCACTTTATAGAAAAATTAAGCGACAGAGAACAGCTTTGTCAAAAAGTAAAAATTTTCCCATTAGAAGTAATTGTTAGAAACTTAATAGCTGGTTCTATGGCTAAAAGACTTGGAATAGAAGAAGGTACAGTTCCTCCTAACACTATATTTGAAATTTGTTATAAAAATGATGAATACGGCGATCCTTTAATCAATGATCACCATGCAGTTGCTTTAAAGCTTGCTACTTATGATGAATTAAAATATATTTATGAAGTTACTTCTAAAGTTAATAATTTATTAAAAGAAGCTTTGGACAAAATAGGCATCACTTTAGTTGATTTCAAAGTAGAATTCGGTAAGAACTCAAAAGGTGAAATACTTTTAGCTGATGAAATTACTCCGGATACTTGCAGATTCTGGGATAAAGAAACTGGTAAAAAATTAGATAAAGATAGATTTAGAAGAGATTTAGGTTCTATTGAAGAAGCTTATATAGAAGTTTTAAATAGACTTAATAATCTATAATACTAAATAAAAAAGAATTTGAAGACTTTGCTTAATATTTTTTATATTTTGCAAAGTCTTTTATATTTTATAGCAGAAATTTTATAATAGCAGAAATTATAAGGAGAGTATTCAATGTCTGATATAGCTAAATTTAAATATGTTGATGATAATATTGTTAAAAATTTTTTTGTAAAGGAAGATAATAAAGTATTATGCAAATGCTGTGAAAATGAAACAGATTTGGTTTATTATACTATTCCGCATTGTGAAGATGAAATAACACCATTATGCCTCGAATGCATAGCAAATGGAAAGGCAGCTGAAAAATTTGATTGTGATTTTATTGATGAACCTTTTGACAGTGATAGTATTATTGAAAATAGAGATGAAAAAATTGAGGAACTTACAAAAAGAACACCTGAATATTCAGCTTGGCAGCAGCCATATTATCCAAACCATTGTGATGATTTTTGTAAATTTATTTCTTATGTTGGCTATAAAGAATTAAAAGAAAGAAATTTATTAGATAAAATAATTATATCCTCTGATAATGATGAAGATTCTGTGAGAGAATATATTGAAGATTTAGAAATAGGAGGAAGTTTCCAAGGATATTTATTTGAATGTTTGAAATGCGGACAATTAATTTTGCATACAGACTGCGATTGATTTTATATTTTTGTATATACTAAGAATTTTTAAGTTTGTCAACCGATGCACTTTATATAGATATTATCAACTTTTTTACCGCACACGCTCTGCGGACTTCGTCAAAGTTGCAAAAAACGCAATTGCTATAACTTTATATTACAAAACATGCCTATTAAATATAGGATATATCCTAAATTTGGATTAAAAATGCAGTTGTTCGCGAAGCGTATCCGAGCCTGTCGAGGATATAGGTTCTTTTATACCAATAAAAGAACTGGGGTGTTACGAAGTACGCAGAGCGGTGGGCAAAGCCCCGCAAATATTTTAAATTTAAAAAATTATTTTGACAAAATATAGTTGTTTAGGTATATACTTAATAAATAAGTTATCCGAAGCATATGACAGCTTTAGCTGGCATCTAATATTTGCGCCAACAAGCCTAGACGCCGAGTTTCCACTCGGGCCTTTTAGTCTAGGCAAGTTTAACAATAATAAAGAACATAGCAATAAAATAAGTGAGCCGAAGCAGATGAGAGTTTTATCTGAAATCTTATATATGCGACAACGAGCCTAGACGCCGAGTGACAACTCTGGCCTTTTAGTCTAGGCGAGTTTAACAATAATAAAAAAATATTTAATAAATATATTGTATAAAAATACGATTAACTATAATATTGATACATCAAAAATCTAAAAATAAAGTTGGTTATAATAATATATGAATAATAATATGGAATTTAATGATAAACCTAGAGAGGAATGCGGAGTTTTTGGTATTTATTCTAAAGAAA
The DNA here is from genome assembly GCF_944390845.1 of uncultured Brachyspira sp. Lineage (GTDB taxonomy): Bacteria > Spirochaetota > Brachyspiria > Brachyspirales > Brachyspiraceae > Brachyspira > Brachyspira pulli. Next base: position 9,938 of record NZ_CALXRM010000013.1, on the reverse strand, counting down.
TAAAGAAGGATATATTAAAAACTTTGAATTATGCACTTTATTCCTTACAGCATAGAGGTCAGGAAAGTGCAGGTATTACAGTATCTAATTACAAACATTTATTTACTTATAAATCTATGGGACTTGTATCCGATTTATTTTCAAGTAATATACCAAAAGATACTGAAGGAAATATAGCTATAGGACATGTAAGGTATTCTACTACAGGAGCTAGTAAAATAGAGAATGCTCAGCCTCTTGAAAACCTTTTCAGATTAGGTCAAATTGCTATAGCACATAATGGTAATTTAACTAATGCTGAAGAATTAAGATATGAACTTGAAGAAGGCGGAGCAACATTTAATGCCACTTCAGATACAGAAGTTATTATTAAGCTTATAGCTAGAAAAACAGTTAGTAACTTTATAGAAGGTATTAAAGAATGCGTTAATATTATAAAAGGTGCTTTTGCTCTTGTCATAGTTGTAGACGGAAAGCTTATAGGTATAAGAGACCCTTATGGTATAAGACCTTTATGTTTAGGTATGAATGATAATGGCGATTATTGTTTAGCTTCTGAATCTTGTGCTTTAGATGCAGTTGGTGCTAAATTTATAAGAGATATTGAAGCCGGTGAAATGGTTATAATAGATGATGAAGGTGTAAAATCTTTCAAATATTCTAAAAATGAAGTTAAGCATTATCCTTGTGCTTTTGAACATATATATTTTGCTCGTCCTGAAAGTAATATTGACGGCATAAACGTTTATAATGTAAGATTCCAAACTGGGGTTTTATTAGCAAAACAAAATAAAGTTGATGCTGATATAGTTATAGGCGTTCAAGACTCTGGTACTATAGCTGCATTAGGTTTTGCAAAAGAAAGCGGTATTCCTTATAGTATTGGTTTGGTAAAGAACAGATATATTGGAAGAACTTTTATTATGCCTGAACAGTCTACTAGAGAAGAAACTGTAAAACTTAAATTCAATCCTTTAAAACACTTAATAGACGGTAAAAGGGTTATATTAATAGATGACTCTTTAGTAAGAGGAACTACAAGTAAGATATTAATAGATATTGTAAGACGTGCCGGAGCTAAAGAAGTACATTTTAGATCTGCTTCTCCTGTTATTAAAAGTCCTTGCTATTATGGTGTTGATATATCTTCAAAAAAAGAGCTTATTGGTGCTAAGCTTTCTGTTGAAGAAATTAGAAAAGAAATTAATGCTGATACATTAGAATATCTTACTATAGAAGACATGCTTAGTGCTTTAGGAAATAAAAATTATTGTATAGGCTGTTTTAATGGCTTATATCCTACCGATATACCTCAAAGAGCATTATCAAATAAAACTTGTTAATTAATAATAAAATATAAAAAGGGCTTTATTTATATAAAGTCCTTTTTTAGTTTTTATAAAAAAAATTATAATTGACTTTTATCATCAATAAATTTATCATATAAACAAATACAATAAAACGGGGTTAGAAATTATTATGAAAGAAGTTTCTTATAAAATATGCATGAATGAAGAAGAATTAGTGGATAGTATAATATCTGATGATGATGTTATTTATGTAGATCATAAGCTCGGAAGTAAAGTTTCTAATATCAAAAATACTGGTAAAATTGCTTGGGGTGTTCTTATTGGGGGAGTTATAGTTGCAGCTACAGCTATAATATCTTCTAAAAAATTGGGAAAGGATAAAGCCTTGATTGCTTCTTCTATAGCTACAATTCCTTCTGCTGGTATAGCTATCATATATATAGGGCTTCCTTCTACTATATCATTAATACAAATGCTTATTTATGCCTATAAACAAAATGACGGTATTAATGGTGCTAAAGATATAGTATTAAAATTAAGAAATGATTATTATATTGCTGAGAAAGACAGAGAAAAAATTACATTAAAGAAAACTGCAGGCGAAAAAGTAAAAGAAGTAAAAATCACAGAAATAAAAAAAGCAGAAAATTAATATATACTGAAAATTTTTAACTTTGTCAACTGATGCACTTTATATAAATGTTATCTACTTTTTTGCCGCACAAAAAAGTAGCAAAAAACGCAATTGCTATAACTTTATATTTTAAGAATATGTATCAAATATGGTATAATACCCTGATTTTAGGTTAAAAATGCAGTTCTTCGCGAAGCGTATCCGAGCCTGTCGAGGATATAGGTTCTTTTATACCAATAAAAGAACTGGGGTATGGGGCAAAGCCCCAGATATAAAAACAAAAATATAAATTTATTTTTGACAAAATATAATTGTTTAGGTATATAATTAATTTTTAAATTAATAAGTTACATATATCATTTATTTGTACAATATTTTCCTTGCTTTCTATTTCATAAACATCAGTTTCTATTAATAAAGTTTTAAGATAGGGAATTTTTACAATATCAGTATCCCTATCACCTATCATAAAAGAATTAAATAAATCTATATTATATTTTTTCGATGCAAGTAAATGCATTCCTGCTTCAGGTTTTCTTAGTACTGATAATATATTGTAAGGCTCAACATGACCTTTTATATGATAAGGGCAATAATAAAAATCATCTATAACAGCATCATGTTTTTTATATTCTTCGTATATATAATTATGAACATTATGCACATCTTCATTGCTATAATAATCGTATGATATACCAGCTTGATTTGTTGTTACTATTGTGATGTATCCTTTTTTATTTGCTTCTTTTACTACATCTATAAATTCTTTTTTGATTTTTACTCTGTCAACTGTTCCTATATATCCGACATCTTCTATTAATACGCCATCTCTATCTAAAAATAATGCTTTAGTAGCTTTTTTATTTTCATCTGCAAAATATGCAGGAATACCGTATAATATATTTTCCTTGAATGCATTTTCTATTAAATTATTTATATATTCTATATTTTCGTTTATTTCATTATTTTTATATATCTTATTATTATGTATTAGAAAATTATTATTAAATGAATATCCTGATAATATATTTTCTATATCGTTTTTAATTATTTTATAATTTTTGTCTATTGTATATAATTTATTTTTTATTTTTGAATCAGTATCAAAATCAAGTGCAATTAAAACAGCATTATTTTCGATTTTTTTTGAAAAGTTTAAAAAGTAATTTTCTATATCTTTGTTCATAATATTAACTTCCTACAATAATTCTTTAAGTTTAATATAAAACAAAATTTTTATCAATTAATAAAGAGAATATTATTAATAATTGATTTTTTTTATTTATGTTATATATTATTACTCGAATTATGGAGGAATATAATGGAAAATACTTTAATTAATAGGAATAATACTTTAAATAATGATTATAATAAATTTATAAAAGCATTAAAATATTTACTTGTATTTGCATTATCAACAATACCAACCTGCATTTATATATTCAGTTTAAAAAATATAGATACAAGCTATATATTCCCAATATTTTTGAATAGTCATTTATTTGTTAGTTTTTATTTATTTTGTTTTACAGTACTTTTTCATTTGATTCCTTTTAATAGAAAAGTTATTTTAATGACATTTTTATCTTTTTTGCTTGTAAGTATTATAGCAGTATTTTCAAATATTTCTTTTAATTATATTTACATGCCTCCTATAGGCACTGCTGATTTTCAGATATTATTCAATAGAAGTGTATTTTTTACTATAATATTTTTTATTATAGTAATGCTTTCATATAATTCTTTTGATGCTGTAAATACTGATAAAATTTCAGATTTTTTTACAGTTTTTGGAGATACATTTTTGTGGTTTGTGATAATTAATACAGCAAGCAGTACTGTATTAACAATACTAACTTATTTACTTATTATTGTAGGTTTTTCTATTACAGCTTTATTTGAGTCAAGCACAGATATTGGTTTTATAATAGCAAAATTAGTTATATGTTTTACAATATTTATATATGGGTTTATTCCATTTTTAGCTTATTATATATACTGCAAAACAAAATCTGTAATATCTATGTATGTTTCTAGGGCTTTTTTGGTAATTACTTTATTTTGTATGTTTATAATGTTATTCTTAATGCTTCCTTATGAATCAAGACCTTATAATAATAGAGTTGTATATGTTTTATATAATTGTATACTAGCTTTTACTATAATTAATTTATTGTTTACAAGAATGGATAAAAAATCAAATATATTTATAAAGGCAATGTATTTGATAGTGCCATTATTTGCAATGATTTTTGATTTATTGACTATAACAGCTACAATATATAGAATAGTTAACTTTGGACTTACACCTACTAAATTAACTTTGATTATATTAAATATAATTTTTCTTATTCATTTAATATTTATTTCAGCGAGTACTATTGTTTCATTTATGATGTCATTTAAAAATAGAGAAACAACCGGTACATTTGATATTGTTATAAATAATAAACCGATGATATTCATTTATGTTTATTTATTATTTTCTTTTGTAGTATGTTTTGTACTTCCTATTATTTATATTAATTGATATATACCAAAAATTTTAGAGTTTGTCAAAAAATACAATTTTAAATTTAGGTTATTTGTGGGGACTAGCCCACCGCTCTGCGTACTTCGTAACACCCCCAGTTCTTTTGCGACTGAAAGGAGTGCCTGTGGTATTGACACAAAGAACCTATATCCTCGATAAACTCGGATACGCTTCGCGAAAGGCTACATTTGGGCTTTAATTTAATAAATTATATTACATATAATACAATTTTAGTATGATTTAGTACTAATTTTATACTTGCACTTTTTGGTTCTTTGACGCTGTCCGCCTGCGACCGTAGGGAGTGCCTTTTAGGTATGGCGTGCGGCGGGAAAAAGAACAACAAAAAAATTGACAAAATATAGTTATTTAGGTATATACTATAGCTTGTTTAATTTATAGTATTATAAAGTTAATAATACTATATAATTTTTTCTTTATATAATTGTATATTTTAAAAATTGTTATATGATTGAATTGTATAATATTAAAGAAATTATAAATTTAATAAAGTATATTTAAAAAATTGTTTAGGGGTTTATTATGATCTTAAATTTTACAAAAATGCATGGTATAGGAAATGATTATATTTATGTTGATTGTTTTAAAGAACAATTTACTGTAGATGATGCTGTTACTTATGCACCAATTTTAAGCAACAGACATTATTCTATAGGAGCTGATGGAATTATACTTATAATGCCTAGCAATATTGCTGATGTTCAAATGAGAATGTTTAATTATGATGGTTCTGAAAGTGAAATGTGCGGAAATGGTATAAGATGCGTAGCTAAATATGCCTATGATAATAATATAAGCAGAAATAACCCAATGAAAATAAAAACTTTAAGAGGCATATTAGAAGCTAAATTATTTATAAAAAATGATGAAGTTGACAGTGTTGAAATAAATATGGACAGTCCTATATTAGAAGGATTAAAAATTCCAACTACAATAAATAAAGAAAGAATAATTGATGAACCTATAAATATTAATGGAAAAACATATTATTTTACTTGTGTATCTATGGGTAATCCTCATTGTGTAATATTTGTTGATAGTATTGATGATATTGATATTAGTAAAATAGGAAGCTATATAGAAAATAACAGTATATTCCCAAATAGAACTAATGTAGAATTTGTTGAAATTATTAATAGTGGAGAGGTTAAGCAAAGAACTTGGGAAAGAGGAAGCGGAGAAACTCTAGCATGCGGAACTGGTGCATCTGCTGTGTGTGTTGCTGGTTTTATTAGCGGAAGAACAGATAATATCATACTTAATCATCTTCTTGGAGGTGATTTAGTATTAAGATATGAAAATGATACTGTATTTATGAAAGGTGAAGCTAGATATTGCTTTAATGGAACCGTTAAAATATGATATAAAAAATTTACAAAATATTCCACTATTAGAAAATAAAATATATGTAATTGTAAAAATATGAAAATTAAATATTTCTTTATGTAAATATGATGTAAAAATAGTATAAAAAATATAATTATATTATAACTTTTTTAAAAAAAATGTTAATTTTAAAATAGGTTGATTTTATTATTAAGTAGTTTATACTAAGAAATGAGAATCACAAAATAAGAGGGGGATATGAAAAGAACAGTTATAGTATTAGTTCTATTTTTGTGCCATCTTAATTTGGAGACACATAATTTTAATATTAATGATTATTCTTTTCCATCTAATGATTGGGTAAATTTAATTAAAGATGTTGCCAATCACTACAATCAAGATTTCTGGTTCATAAAAGATGTATTTGATGTTTGCAGCAATTATGATGTTGATCCGCTTTTAATGGTGGCATTAATAAAAGTTGAAAGCAGTTTTATTCCAACAGCTTTATCTAAAAAAAATGCTTATGGATATTGTCAAATAACTCCAATTGCTAATGAAGATGTTGATCCTACTTTAAATAGATATAATCCAAGAGACAATATTATATTAGGTGTAATATTTATAAGAAAACTTTTAACTAGATTTGAAGGCAATATTGTAAAAACACTTAGATATTATAATGCCGGAAACAATTATGATGAATACGGCGAATCTTATGCTGAAAGTATAAAATATGAATATACTACTATGGTTAGTCTTTATGTAAAAGAAGATAGTTCTTACGGCAATATATATAGAAAAGAGGCCTTTTAAAAGACCTCTTTAAATATTTTTACTAATTATGTTTTATCTTTTCAAATTGACAACAGTAGCAAGTAAGTTATCACTTGTTTGTACTGCTTTAGAGTTCATTTCATAAGCTCTTTGAGCCACTATCATATCAACCATTTCATCAACAACTTTAACGTTTGACATTTCAACGAAACCTTGGTGGATTCTTGGGAATCCATTAGCACCTGGTTCGCCTTCAAAAGCAGGACCGCTTGCTATAGTTTCTTTATATAAGTTATCACCTATAGATAAAAGACCAGGCTGATTGATAAATCTATGCAAAGTGATTTGACCTATTTCAACAGGATCATTTTCATCGCCTATTTTTACAGAAACAGCACCTTCTCTAGATATGCTGATTTGTTCTACTAAGAAATTTTCAGGGAATACTATTTCAGGAACTAATCTGTATCCATTAGAAGTAACCATTTGACCATTAGCATCAATTTTGAATGAACCATCTCTAGTATAAGCAACGCTTCCATCAGGCATTAATACTTGGAAGAAACCTTCTCCTTCTAATGCTAAATCAAGTTTATTTCCTGTTGCCTGTAAAGAACCTTGATCAAACATTTTTTGAGTAGCAGCACTTTTTACACCCAAACCAGTTTGAAGACCTACAGGAGTTACAGTATCTTCTGTAGCAGGAGTTCCTTGTATTTTTAAATTTTGATATATTAAATCCTCGAAATCGGCTCTAACTTTTTTATATCCTATAGTATTAACATTTGCAAGGTTATTAGCAATGGTATCAGTTTTAAATTGCATACCGTTCATACCGCTTGCAGCAGTCCATAAAGAACGTACCATATAATAAACTCCATAATTTAAAATTATTTGATATTATATGTTCGGTAAATTACAAATTTGCTTTATAATTTTAAATAAAAAATATTATGTTAAGTTATGAAATATTGTTTTAATATTAAACACTTGTTAAAGATAAAATTCTATTATAAAATAATGTAAACTAAAAAAGGTATTTTGAAAATGTCATATTCCAAGCTAATAATTAAGAATTTCAGTAAGATTAAAGAGGCAGAAATAGAACTTTCTAATCTTATATTGTTTATAGGTGATAATAACAGCGGAAAAAGCTATTTGATGACATTGATATATGGCTTGATGAAATATAGTGATGATATTGTAAATATTATCTTTCAGGATAAAGAATTTATTTACAGCTTGGAAGAATATAAAGAAATGCAAAATATAGTTACTAAATATATAAAAATAAATGAGAATATAAATCATGGTAAAAATATATTGAATTTTTTTTCAGATTCTGATAATAAACATTTACTGTCAAAAAATGAGCTTAATATATTTTATAATTTTCTAAATCAATTATTAAATAAATATAAAACAGAAATTTTACAAATTATTTTTAATGATGAGGATAATGTAATAAATTTAGAAAGTATATATTTTGATTATTCAAATTGTTTATTTGATGTTCTAATTATTCAAAATTATGTAGCTATTAACAAAAAAAATGATTTTATGACTGGTTTTAAATATGAAAATATTGATTATATATTCCTAATTAAAAATATTATTAGTAATATATTACAAAATACTTTCTATGATTTAAAATTTTTACCTACATCAAGAACTGGTTTTTTATTAACATATAAAGAATTATCAAAAATATCAAATATGCATCAATTTAGTATTAAAGATAAAAAAGAAAAAACTATATTTCAAAAACCTATTATAGATTTTATTAATAGTTTAATAGATTTATCTTATAATTTTAGAGAAAATGATAATTATAAAGATATAATAGAAATATTTGAAAATAACATACTAAAAGGTAAAATAAATCTTAATAGAGAAACAAATGCTATGTATTATCAGCCAAATAATAGAGATTTGAAAGTACCTATGCATTTATGCTCGGCTGTTATTACAGAAGTTGCTCCATTATATTTACTTTTAAAATATTATCCTATTTTAGGCGATTTATTCATAGAGGAGCCTGAATTATCATTGCATTTGAAATTGCAGAAACAATTAGCTCGTGTATTAATAAATCTAATTAATAAAAGAAGAAATATAATAATATCAACTCATAGCGACACTATATTAGAACATATAAATAATATGGCTGTTCTTCATAGCATGAAAGATGAGGATAAAAAGAATCAAATATTAAAAGAGTATTCATATACTGAAAATGACACCATAGACATAGATAAAATTAGAATATATCAATTTGATACTGATGACAATGATATTACAACCATAAAAGAATTGAAAGGTGATAGAGAAACAGGATTTTATATAGAAACATTTCATAAATACATAAATAATGCCTCTATAGAATATGATGCAATAAATGAAGATTAATGATTATGGACGATTTTAATAAACTTTATAATTCTGCTTTTATAGATCATAAAAAATATTTATTTGATAATACTATGTGTAAAATTGATGTAATAAAAGATATTTTTACTATAAAAGATAAAAATTCAGAAATGGAATGCCGTGTAAAATTAAGTTCTGAATCTATTTGCAGTTTGGATATAGAAGGCGATAAAAAATTTAACCATTTAAGAATGAATAAATGTGCTGATGCTGTGATTATAAATAAAAATAACAATGATAAATTTGATTTGCATATAATAGAATTAAAAAATGATATTCATGATGATGACTTGAAATGGATTCATCAGCAGTTTTTAGGGGCATATTTGAGAATAAGAGCAATTTTTCTTGCTTATTCTAATGATATAGAAAATATAAAGTTTTATTTAGTATATAAAAATAATATTAATTCTGATAATAATTCCAAACAAAATAACAGTACAAATAAGAAGAAAGATAAAATAAATGAAAGACGTTTATTTGCTAAAAATAAGATAATTAATAATGTACTTTTAAAAATATATCCTTTTAATTCTGAAATATTAGATATAATAAAATGCGATATAACTGATAATAATGAAATTCTTATTTAATTAAAAATTTGTATGCTTGCGTTTTTTGCGTAGCGTATGCGTCGGGAAAAAGTTGACTAAAAAAATGACAAAGTTAAAAATTTTCAGTATATATTCCTAAATATATAGAGTTATAGAATTTAAATTTTTCTTTTTGAATGTATTAAGTGTCAGCAGAAACTTTGATAAAATCGGTAATATATAAATAGTTTAAATATAACATTATCATCAACTTTTAATACAGAATGATTGTAAATATTTTTTGCACAGGAGCCAGACATATTGCATTAAGTATTCCTTAGTTTTTTAAAGTATAACATAGGTGTATCATAATT
>NZ_CALXRM010000012.1 GCF_944390845.1 uncultured Brachyspira sp. | reverse complement strand
TATTTAAAATTTAAAAAAATTATTTTTGACAAAATATAATTGTTTAGGTATATACTAAAAATTTTTAACTTTGTCAATTTTTTGTTGTTCTTTTTCCCGCCGCACGCCACAGGCGGACTTCGTCAAAGAACCAAAAAGTGCAAATATAAAATTAGTATTAAATCATACTAATTATGTTTTACATGTAAGATAAATTACTAAATTTAAGTCGAAATGCAGCCTTTCGCAAAGCGTATCCGAGCCTGTCGAGGATATAGCTTCTTTGTGGCAATACCATACCTACACTTACAGTGGACTTCGTCAGGTACTCCTTTCAGTCGCAGTACTTCCTTCGGTCGCAAAAGAAGTGGGGTATTGCGTAAGCACGCAGATCTGCACTCTGTGTGCTTCGCAGTGGGCAAAGCCCCAGATATAAAAACAAAAATATAAATTTATTTTTGACAAAGTATATTTGTTTAGGTATATACTAAATTAGTTTATATTTTTTAATCACATCATAAACTTTATGCACTTACATCTATAAACTTAAATTCCTTAACATCAAATAAACCGCTAGTTGTGAGTTTTATTTCAGGTATTACTGGAAGTGCCATAAATGATAAAGTCATGAAAGGGTCTATTTCCCTATTAACATCAAGTTCATTGTAAGCAAGTTCATGCATAGAATATATTTTCTTTACTATATCCTTAGGAGATTCATCTGACATGATTCCCGCTATTTTTAATTGTAATGTATCAAGTACTTTTCCATTTTTTACAACAGTGATTCCGCCTGAACATTTTTGCATTTCATTTATAGCAAGTATTATATCTTCATCATTGTCGCCTACTGCTATAATATTATGTGAGTCATGTGAAACGCTTGTAGCAATAGCACCGTTTTTTAGTTTATAATTTTCTATTAATCCTAAACCTATTTTTCCTGTAGCCTTATGTCTTTCTACTACAACCAATTTTAATATATCAACACTTTTTCTATATTTAAAATATCCATTCTCAAAGCCTACTATTCTAACGCTCTTTTCTGTTATCAAATCTTTATTAACTATTCTTATGACATTAGCCTCATCTGATTTTAATTTTATTTGTATATCCTCTGCTTTTATAGGAGCGATATTTATAGTATTGAAAATATTATCATTATAATCATCTTTTTCTACTTTAAATAAAGCCTTACCATTCTCTGAAACTAATTTTCCATCTATAAATACTTTATTAGTTTTGAAATCTTTCAAATCATTAAATAAAACAATATCAGCCTTATAACCAGCAGCAACCAAACCAATATTTTTAAGTCTGTAGCATTCTGCCGCATTAATAGTAGCCATAGCAATTGCATTAAATACATCAAGACCATGTTCAACTGCTATTTTCAAATTATGAGATATATGTCCGTTTTCCATTATATGATCTAAATGCTTATCATCTGTACACATTGCACATCTTCTTGCATTGTTTTGATTAACTCCCTGTAAAAGTGAAGCTAAATTCTGTGCTGCAGATCCTTGCCTCAAAAGTACATACATTCCATTAGCTATTCTTGCTTTCAAATCTTTAGCAGATACGCATTCATGATCTGTATAAACTCCAGCTGCCCTATAAGCATTTACTGTCTTTCCTCCAAGCATAACACCATGTCCGTCTATAATCTTATCAGCATTAATAGCAGCAAGTAATTTTTTTAATACTTCTTTATCACAAGATAATACTCCCGGAGCATTCATCATTTCAGCAAGCCCGAATATATCCTCATCATTTATAAATTCTTCTATTATTTTAGAATCAAGTACAGCACCTGAATCTTCAAAACCAACAGCAGGCACACAAGAAGAAAGCATAAACTTACATTTTAACGGGCTTTTTTTGGCAGAATTAATCATAAACTTAATGCCGTCAATACCGCATACATTGGCAATTTCATGAGGGTCAGTTACAATTAAAGTAGTACCGAAAGGAATAACTACTTCTGCAAAATTGGCAGGCGTACATAAAGAGGATTCTATATGAACATGCGAATCTATAAGTCCGCTTGTAGCATAGGAACCTTTAGCGTCAATAACTTCTTTTCCATTATAAGAACCCACCCCTACAATATAATCATCAACAATGGCAATATCTGCATCAGTAATCGTTGCTGAAATTGGGTCTACTACTTTACAATTTCTTATAACTAAATCAGCTAAAACCTTTCCGCTTGAAACTTCAATCATTTTTGATAATTTTTCTATAGTCATTAATAGTCCTTATAATTAATATATATTTTAAATATAGTAAATTATAAGTGGATTTTCAAATTTATTAATTATAATAGTCAATATTTATATATTCACAAAAATCCTTTATTAACTCCTCAGTTCTTGATGCTATTTTTTCATCTGACCATGGATTTTCTCTTGAAAGTTCAGGAGTATACATAAACAATTTATTATTGTATATTTTTATTTTTTTATCTATATCATTGCTTGCTTGTATATTTGATCTTTTATCAAGTAAGGTTAAATTTCCTAGCCTATGTTTAAAATCTTCCGAACAATTTATCCATATATCATCTTTTGGATTTTGAGGATATATATGTTCTATTGTAGATTTTAGCGGAGTAAAAGCTATATCTATAGTATTTTCTAAAGTTTCCAATAATGGTTTATTATATAAAAAGTATAATAATGCACGTCCCCATTTTAAATTATAAAAATTAGATATTCTTAAAGTATTACAAACTCCTTTAGATAATATTTCTAAGGTTTTATTATTATGTGTAATAATTCTTGGCTCTAATTTTATAATTTCATTTATAGAATTATTATCACTTTTTATAACTCTTATAATGGAAAAATTAAAAGATTTTATTTTTTCTATTGTAGAACCATTTATTAAATGCAGCCAATGCCATTTTACTAAAAATTTAGCAATACACATAATATCATCATCACTATAGTTTTTAAACTTCATAGAGGTGAGCACAGGAATCCAAGTATATGCATTTTTACCCATTATTAACAAATGTCTTAAGCACCAAATATAAGCATTCCTCATGTTCATGATATGCTCATAACAAGATATAAAATTTTCAAATTCTATTATAGCATCCCATTTATCTTTATCTTTCCATAACTCTCTAATATTTTCATCATTTGTACCTTTAATACTATCAGGTTTGTACATAGTAATATAATATTTAAATAAAGACTCCAATGATGTATTTAATTCAGAAGATTTTTTATCTAAAGCTCTCCATTTAGATTCAAAGTCTTTATGTCTGTTATCATTTAAATAATACATCATTTCTGCTTTAATAATATCAGTAGAATTTAACTCAAGTCCTCTTGTATTTAAAACAGAAAATATTTTTAAAGCACTGCTTCTAGATGAAGTTTCAACTTTGACAAATTCTATATTTGATAAAACAAAACTTATAAATTTTATAATATTGAAGTCATTTGAATATTCTTTTTTCAAATCATCATAAAAATCTTTTAATAACTCATAATTTTTGTGTATTAATATTTTATTATCTAAATCTTTATCTAATAGTAAATCTATTAAATAAGATGAATCATTAGACTTTTCAGACATAATTTTGCATATTTCTTTTTTCTTTGCCCATAAACAATTTCTTAAATATGTACTTAATTCTGAAATTGTTTCCTGATCATCTTCTGAATATGAAGTAATTTTAGATAAACACTCTTCATTAAAATCTTTTTGCATTATTTTTAAAAATAAAATAAATGTTGTCAACCTTTGCTGCCCATCTATCAAATTATGTTTATTATGATCATTATCATCTACTACTGTTATTATAGAACCAAAAAAATAATTATTATGATATCCATTTATATATGCATCATATGCTTCAAATATGTCATTTATAAATTCACTTATATTATCCTTTTTCCAAGAATAATCCCTTTGATATAATGGTATTGAGAAATAGAATTCATTGTTAGCTGTATTTGATAATAATTCAATTAAACTTAAATGATATACATTATTTATCATTTTATTATTATTCATAAATTATTCCTTACATAAAAATAAATCACCCCCTAAAAATTATTTCAGAGGTGATTTAATTATAAAAAATTATATTTATAAAATTATTCGCTTAAAATTTTTCTTAAAACTTCATTAACAAGTTTAGGGTTACCTTGACCTTTAGTAGCTTTCATTGTCTGACCTACTAAGAAGCCGAATGATTTTTCTTTACCTGCTTTGAAGTCTGCTACTGATTTAGGATTTTCTTCTAAAACTTTTCTTATGATAGTTTCAAGCTCTCCAGTATCGCTAACTTGTTTGATACCTTTTTTCTCTACTATAACAGATGGAGCTTCTCCTGTTTCGCACATATCTTCAAAAATCTCTTTTGCTATTTTACCGCTTATAACATTTTCATCTATAAGTTTGAAAATCTCAGCAATATGTTCTGGTTTTGGTTTAAAATCTTTTATAGTTTGAAGTTTTTTGTTTAAGTAAGCATTAACTTCTACCATTATCCAGTTGCTTATTTTCTTAGGCTGTTTAGGATAAGCTTTTACTGCTGCCTCATAATAATCAGCTAATGCAGCATCTTCTGTAAGTACAACTATATCCTGATCTGGTAAATCATAATCTTTTTTAAGTCTTTCACGTTTCTGCTGTGGAAGTTCTGGAAGCTCTTTCTTAGCCTGCTCAATTTCTTCATCTTTAAGAACTAAAAGTGGTATATCTGGATCTGGGAAATATCTGTAATCTGCAGCACCCTCTTTTGAACGCATACCTTTAGTAGTGTTTTCTTTAGCATCGTAAAGTCTAGTTTCTTGTAAGATCTTCTCACCATTGTTTAAAGCTTTTATTTGTCTTTTGATTTCATAGTCAATAGCAAGTCTAACATTTCTAAAACTGTTCATGTTTTTCACTTCAGTTTTAGTTCCTAATTCTTTGCTTCCTTTAGGACGTATAGAAACGTTAGCATCGCATCTTAAAGAACCTTCTTCCATGTTACAGTCGGAAACATCAATATATTTAAATATTTTTTTAAGTTCAGTTAAATATTGATAAGCTTCTTCACCGCTAGAAATATCAGGTTCGCTTACACATTCAATCAAACAGCAGCCTGCACGGTTTAAATCTACATAACTTAAAGGTCTTCCTGTATCATCATGCACAAGTTTACCTGCATCTTCTTCCATGTGTATTCTGTTTATTCTTATACTCTTATTGTAAGAAGTACCATCATCATTAATTACTGTTATATCAAGATGACCTTCTGTACAAATAGGCTCGTCCATTTGAGTAATTTGATAGTAAGAAGGCAAATCTGGATAAAAATAGTGTTTTCTAGCAAATCTACTTTTCTTTTGTATAGTACAATTAGTAGCAAGTCCTGCTTTAATAGTTTTATGTACCATTTCTTTATTAACTATAGGCAAAGTACCTGGGTGAGCCTGACATCTTGGACAAGTAAGAGTGTTTGCAGGAGCACCGAAAGTATTTGGGCATGAACAGAATGCTTTAGTTTTAGTATTAAGCTGAACATGCACTTCTAATCCTATGACTGCTTCATATTCCATATTTATTAATCCTAATTATTAAAGTAATTTTTTAAAATATTATGTTTATTTTATATGAATTTCAATTTTTTTTCAAGTTACTATAATATGAAAAAAGTATTTAAATTTGTCTATTTTTATTTAGATTACTGTAATAAAAAAATTGCTCTAATACCCCACCCTCAAGATTTTAAAATCATATTTTAATTTTTTGTTATCTTATTCCTTATTGCCTAAAACAAAAAAGCACACCCACCCTAGTTTAAATATATAAGCATGCATTTCAACGCACGGTTAAATGCATACTTATTTATAATAATAATTAGAATATTAATTAATTTATATTTATAGATTCGTTCACCGTGCGGTAAGAAAGCAACAAAACAAATTCCCACTTGGGCGGACATGCTTTTTCTTATTTAAGTTAATAAGAAGTTAAAATAAAAATGTTCAATTTGAAATAATAAAGAAGAAAGGGCGGGATTTAAAGAAAAATCATATAACTAAATTCTTTACTTGTTTTAATTTTTGCTTTACGAAATAAAAGTTTTACTATATAATTTCATAAAAGTAAAATTAGGTGTTTTTATATGATAACAAAAAGAATTATACCATGTTTAGATGTAAGAGACGGCAGAGTTGTAAAAGGAACTAACTTTGAAGGACTAAAAGATGTTGACGACCCTGTAGAGCTTGCTAAATATTATAATAATTCATTAGCTGATGAACTTGTATTTTATGATATAACAGCTTCTTATGAGGATAGAAGTTTATTTGTTAATGTATTGGAAAAAGTTGCTAAGGAAATATTCATACCACTTACAGTAGGCGGCGGTATAAACAGTATAAAAGATTTTGATATAGTTCTAAAATCCGGAGCTGATAAGGTTAGCATCAATTCCGGAGCTATAAAGAACCCTAGTTTAATAAGAGAAGCTGCTGAAAAATACGGCAATCAATGTGTAGTGCTTTCTATAGATATAAAAAGAGTAAATGGAAAATATTCTGTATTTGCTAAAGGCGGCAGAGAAGATACAGGAATGGACGCTATAGAATGGGCAATAACTGGAGAAAAAAATGGTGCCGGAGAACTTGTTATAAATAGTATTGATACTGACGGAGTAAAAAATGGATTTGATATAGAACTCCTTACTGAAATTGGAAAGAATGTATCCATACCTTTAATAGCATCAGGCGGTGCCGGTAATATGGAGCATTTTAAAGATGTATTTCAAGTTAAAGGTGTTGATGCAGGACTTGCTGCCTCAATATTCCACTTCAAAGAAATAGATATAAAAGAATTAAAAGAGTATCTGCATAAAAATAATATCAATGTAAGACTGTAAATATAATTGAATATACGGGAACAAAAAATGGATAATAATATATCAAAAGAAACTTTAAAAATTTTAATAAATATGCAGCAGAATGAAGTAACAGAACATGCAGTATATTTGAATCTTGCCAAGTTTGTAAAAAAAGAAGATGATAAAAATATACTTATAAAAATAGCAAGAGAAGAATATGCTCATGCCAAAGTTTTAGAAAAATATACAGGCAAAAAATTAAAACCTCAAAAATTAAAAGTATTAAAATTTTTCATATTAAGTTTCATATTCGGATATACTTTTGTCATTAAAATAATGGAAGGCGGAGAAAAAGACGCAGAATATATATATTCAAAAATATTTAAAGAAGTACCGGATGCAAAAAAAATAGCATTTGAAGAAGAAGAACATGAAAATAAACTCATATCCATATTAGATGAGGACAGGCTTAAATATGTAGGCTCTATGGTTTTAGGATTAAGCGATGCTTTAGTAGAAATAAGCGGTACATTGGCCGGACTTAGTTTTGCATTACAAAATAATAAACTTGTAGCATTGTCTGGAATTATTACAGGAATATCAGCTACACTTTCTATGGCATCATCAGAATATTTATCCGCTAAAGCTGAAGGCGATAAAAATGCTTTGAAATCATGTGCTTATACAGGAATAATGTATTTAATAACAGTTACTTTATTAATACTGCCTTATTTGATATATCCTAATAATCATTATCTTTATGCTTTAATTACTATGCTTTGTGTTGTAGTATTTATAATATTTTTCTTCACTTACTATGTGTCAGTTGCTAAAAGTTTACCTTTTAAGAAGAGATTCTTGGAAATGGCTGGTATTAGTTTAACAGTTGCTGGAATAAGTTTCTTGGTTGGACTTTTAGTTAAACAGTTTTTAGGTATAGATATTTAAATATATTTAAGCAGAATTAACTATATATTCAAGTTCTTCTATTATTGAACTTATTGTTTCATTATATTCTTTAAACCAACCGCTATTGGTTAAAGTAGACCAAGTACTGAATTTTAAATCTTTAGTTTCTCCTGTAGTATTATTCAATAATTTTGTATTAGAGAAATCAACAATAAACTTATCATATTCCAAATGAAACCTTATATCAAAACATAGAGATTGATTTTTCTTTATATTATTAGAAACGAAAAATAAATAAACAAGTCCGTTATCATAACTGCTGAATTTATTATCATTGGCTTTATTTTTTACCCATTTCAGTATTTCTTTACGGAGATCATTGCCTTTTAATTTAGTTGATACAAATATCTTTTGCTCTGCTGATAATGCAGCATTAATAATTAATAAAAATATTAATATAAATTTATTCATTTATAAATTATATCTCTTTTATAGTAGATAAAATATTATTAATATCCTTACATTGTTTCTTATAATTATTATTATTATTGTTATTTATTAAAGCAACCATTACTTGATGATGATAGTTCTCTGTTTCTAATGTGTATAATAAATAATGTACTAACATATTCTCATAATAAGAATCAAATTCTGTTAGATAAAATTCTTTATTATTTACTGATATCTTTTTACTAGATATTATATTTTCACCTTTTATGCTATTTAAAATATTTTCATTATAATCATCTAATGAAATATTATTCAATGAATCTTTTGTTTTTGAAAACATTATAAAGCATACACCATTTCTGCTATTAACTGCTTCTAAATTTGAGTTTTCATTAAGTTCATTTTTTTCTCTGCTTAATTTCCATTCATTTGTAAATGCTATATCAAATTTTCCATCATAGCTTTTAATATGTAAAAAACCTCTGTCATTTCTTTTCTTTATTACTAAAAGTGCTGCTGATGCTGTTACTATTGCTGAAGTTATTATAATTAATGGAAGTTTTTTGCTCATAAGAATGTCCTATATTTTATTACTACTAATAGGCTATAACATTTTAATTAAAAAATCAAGAAAATTTATTAAAAATTATGAAAAGTTAGTATTTTTATGCTGTTTTTTAACATATTCAAATTTTTACATTTATTCATATCATTCACTTTTATATATGAACACTTATTTAAAAGGACTTTCTTATGTATATTTTCTATGCTCTGCTATCATCAATATTTGCTGCATTAACTGCAATATTAATAAAAATAGGTCTTGCCAATATAAATTCCAATTTAGCCACTGCTATTAGAACTATTATAATATTAATAATGTCTTGGATAATAGTTTTTTATACCAATTCTGTAAATCATCAAAATACTATAGAAACTATAAAAAATCTTAATACAAAAACAATAGTATTTATCATGCTTTCAGGAATAGCCACTGGATTATCATGGCTATTTTATTTCAAAGCCCTACAAATAGGAAATGTTAATAAAGTTATAGTAATAGATAAACTTTCTATAGTATTTACGATAATATTAGCAGCTATGTTTTTGCAGGAAGCTCTCACTATCAAAACTATAATAGGAGCTTTACTTATAGTGGCTGGAACTTTAGTTATAAGTTTAGGCTAAATATTAATTTTTTATGGGGACAAAATGGATAGTATAAAAGAAGTTTTTAATAAAGCTGATGTTCTTTTTCAAAAAGAAAATTACAGTCAATCCAAAGATGTTTATTTATCAATATTAGATATCACTAAAGATAAATATGATTTAATAAAATGTTATATACAATTAGCTGAATGTTATTTCCATGAAAATGATTTTGATAATGCTAAAAAATATTATGAAATGAGTTTTGAATTAGAACCTGTAGCTGATAATATTCTTAGATTAATTAATATATGCTTTATATCTAAAGATCTTGATAATGTTTACAAATATACTACTTTCTTAATAGAAACTACAAAGAATTTAGAAAAGAAATATAATAATTACTCCAGTTTCATATCTTATTATGAAGAAGCTATTAATATTTTAGAGTATTTATCAGATAGTTTTAACTATAAAGAAGCAAAAGAATATTTGAATGGACTATCGAAACAAAATAAACTATAGACATTCATTTATTAAGTGATATAATAAAAACAATTATTTTTAATATCATTAAAAAATTGAGGTTTAATTATGTATACAACAAAAGAAATGTTTGATAAAGCAGATGAGCTTTTTAAAGAAAAAAATTATGAAGACTCTAAAACTATATACTTTTCTATTTTGGATAAATCTAAAAATGATATTATAAAATGTTATTGTCAAATAGCTGAATGCTATTTTTATGAAAAAAACTTAGATAAAGTTATAGAATATTATGAAATGAGTTTTAATTTAGATCCTATTCCAGATAATATTTTAAGATTAGTTAATATCTGTTTCACATTCAAAGACTATGATTTAGTATATAAATATAGCAAGCTATTAATAGAAACAATAAAAGAATTAGAAAAGAAGCATAATCATAACTATTATATAGGTCATTATGATCATGCAATTTCTTTCCTTGAAATATTAGCAGACAATTTTGATAATAAGGAAGCTAGAAAATATTTAAAAGAATTAAATAAATAATCTTTTAAATTTTTTTCTAATCCCCGCCCTATATTCTTTATTATTTAAATTTGAATATTTTTATTTTAAATTTCTTTTTTACCTAATAAAGAAAAAGCATACCCGCCCAAATGGGAATTTACTTTGTTGCTTTCATACCGCACGGTGAACGAAGCTATAAATATAAATTAATCAATAATTCTAACTACTATCATATATAAAGATGCATTAACCGTGCGTTGAAATGCATGCTTATATAATTTAAACCTGGGTGGGCAATACCTTTTTAGTGTAAGTAATAAAGCTAATGAAAATAGAAGTAACAAACAAAACAATATAGAATAAGGGTGGGATTTAAAATAAAGCATTTATCTTAATAATTGAGTATAAAAAATTATCTTTTTTTATTATTGGGTATTGACATTTTTAAGCATTTATAGTATTATACTAAAATCTAAAGATAAATTCAGTTAGATTTTAGGGGCCAGTAGCTCAGTCGGTTAGAGCAGATGACTCATAATCATCGGGTCCGGGGTTCAAGTCCCTGCTGGCCCAATACCCCCTATTTTTCCTTGTTGTAATATGTTTTATTATTATCTCCTTTAATTTAATTATAAGGTTAATGTCGGTGTTCAAAAAAGACACTATTAATTTAGTGTCTTTTTTTATTTTTCCTAGAAATATTATACTCTTTCCAACGTTACATTTCTAGTTACTATAAAACTGCCATTAATCTTCTCAGGAAGTTCTATGCTTATGGAAGTATTAGAATTAAACTTTATATGAAAAACATCACTGCCAAATTCCATATCATAATCATCTTTGTCATAATCAGCACCTAATGCTATACTATGACTTATTTTTCCTACTATTGGTGCTACAGTTGCAGTAGTAATATTTCCATCTTCAGTAATAACAACATCAATGTCTATATCCAATGTTAGAAAAGTTTTAATAGTAATCTTTCCTTTATAGACACCTGCTCTCTCTTTTAATAACATAATATAATCTCCAATATTTTTGTTAAGTATAATGATAACATATTTTCAAAAAAAGACAAATTTAAAAAAACGTCTATTTTTAATATTTTATAAATTAATCATAAAAAATTATGAATATAAAAGAGGAGTTCCTAAAATTATTAGAAACTCCTCTTAATTATGTTTTTAATAAAATATAATTACTCAGCTAATTTAGCGTAATAGAATTTATGAGCTCCAAGAGGGTCAAAAATTACATCAGATAATTTCTTACTAATCATAATAGGATCAGTATAGAAATAAAGAGGTATTAAACCCATATCATTCATAAGTATATCTTCAGCTTCATGCATAGCTTTCATTCTAACATTTTGATCTATTGTAGACATAGCAAGCTTTAATTTATCATCATAAGCCTTATTAGAATATCCGCCATTATTCTGTACGCTGTAACTTAAAAATACACCTAAGAAACTCATAGGATCATTATAATCAGCAATCCAACCATGACGAGCCACAACAAAATTTTTATGCTGTCTTGTATCTTGGAAAGTAGCCCATTCTTCCTGAGCTATAGTAGAATCTATATTTAAACCTTCTTTCCACATCTGCTGTACTGCCTCAAATATTTGTATATGCTCTCCAGAATTTGATTTAAACTCTATAACAGGGAAACCAGCACCATCAGCATATCCTGCTTCTGCTAAAAGTTTTTTAGCTTCTTCAAGATTTTTCTGATAATCTTCTGCTTTTACGCTATAATAGTCGCCGCCTACTTTTCTGAAATCTCCGTCAGCACCATCTACATCGCTTACTCCGCTAGGAACCCAAGCACTAGCAGGAAGCTGTCCTCCTCTTGTAACCTGTTCTACTAAATAATTTCTATCTATAGCCAAAGTTAAAGCTTTTCTTACTTTAGGATCTTTTAATACTTCATTAGTATAATTTAAACAATAATAATATGTACCTAAGTATGGTGAGATATACATTAAACCTTCACTTTTTAAATTTTCAATATCCTGAAGCGGAGGATTATTACCAAAATGTATAGAACCTTCTTTTATACCAGCAACAGCTGCAGTACCATTTTGCATAAGTATAAATACTAATTTCTCAGGTATTATATTAGAAGCATTCCAATAATTAGTGTTTTTTGTCATTATAAGTCTGTCATCAGTTCTTCTTTCAACCATAACAAAAGGACCATTTCCTATATAAGTTTCAGGAGATAAAGTCCAATTATCACCATTTTCTTCTACAACATCTTTTCTAATAGGGTAAAAAGTAGGGAAAGCAGCAAGCTCCAAGAAATAAGCTGTAGGAGCTGCTAATTTTACTTCAAAAGTTTTTTCATCTATTGCCTTAACACCTAAATCAGTAACAGGTTTCTTTCCTGAATTAATATCCATAGCATTTAATACTGGTTCAAATTGATAAGCATATTCACAAGCTGTTATAGGATCTACTGCTCTTTGCCAAGCATAAACAAAATCTTCAGCTGTTACTTTTTGTCCGTCAGACCATTTAGCATTATCCCTTATATGGAAAGTATAAGTTAAACCATCTTCGCTTATATCCCAGCTTTCAGCAACACCAGGTATTATATGATTGTTTTTATCTCTTGTTGCTAAACCTTCAAAAGCATGCTGAATATAAATGCTTCCATCTACTGTTGAATTTAAAGCAGGGTCTATTGTTTTTGGTTCAGGGCCAACATTTATATATATTGCTCCCTCGTCTGTTTTACTGCCGCCGCATGATATAGCAAATATCATTAAAGCCAATGACAGTATTAATAATAATACACGTTTCATAATGAGTTTCCTATTAATTATATTTTTTTTATTGTAAAATATTATATTTTATATTTCTTATTAGTCAATTATTTTTTATATATAATATAGATATTTTCAATAACATATTTAGTATAATTCAAGAATAATATTTTACTTTCTAAAACAATATAGGTATTTATAAGTATATATAATTTTGCTTAAGTATATAATAAACACAATAAAGTTATAATTATTTTCAATATATAACTGACTTTTTCATATACTTATATTTTGACAAAGAATAATTTTATAATATAATAAAATCGTAGGGTTAAAAAATGAAAACTATATTTAGAATAATATCAATAATACCAATATTATTTTTATGCGGCTGTTTAAATTTCTTCACAAGTTCTTCATCTTCAGAAAGCAATGAAATAGACAGTCAATATTTTGGAACTTATGAAGGCACAATAACTACAATACATAATGATCAAACAAGCTATCAAAGTACAGCTACTGTAACCGTTTCTTCTGGAAGTGTTATATCAGTAAATATATATGGATACATTTCATTTTATAATAATATATATAAAGATAATCTAGTAAAAGTATCTGATACTCTATACACTGCCTCTTTCTCGTCAAGAGGATATATATATAATTTTACTTTTGCTTTTTCACAATCTGCTATGAACTTACAATTCACAAGAAGTGATAATACTGTAAGCAGCGGAACTTTAACAAAAGTAAGATAATATATACCTAAACAACTATATTTTGTCAAAAATAATTTTTTTAAATTTTAAATATCTGCAGGGCTTTGCCCACCACTCTGTGTGCTATGCAGCACCCCACTTCTTTTGGTGACCCAAAGAAGCAAAAGGACTATAATTTAGCTTAAATTAATAACCTATCTTACATGTAAAACAATTTTAGTATGATTTAGTACTAATTATGTAATTGCACTTTTTGCAACTTTGACGAAGTCCGCAGAGCGTGTGCGGCGGGAAAAAGTTGAATAAAAAAATGACAAACTTAAAAATTTTTAGTATATATTAATATAAAACTATACCCAAAACAGCTGATATTATTATTATAACGAGTATTGGTACTTTTTTTATTTTCAAAAATATAGATAAAGCAAATATAAATATTCCTATAGGACTTATATATTTAAAAATAGCTTGTATAAAATCTATATTTCTAAGTATTGATGTTTCAGTAAGCTGAACAAAAAAAGCATCTTTAGTAAATGTAACAACAGCAGAAGCAATCAAAGCAACAGCACATACACGCAAAGCATTCATTATACTATTGAACTGTTCATTATCCTTCAAAGTATAAAAGAATTTAGAAACTATCATAGTAATAACAAAAGCAGGTAAAAATATTCCAAATGTTGCCACAGCAGAACCTAATACACCGGCAACTTTATAACCAACAAATGTTGCAGAATTAATAGCAATAGGGCCTGGAGTTATTTGGGATATTGCCACAAGATTAGAAAATTCAGCAGAACTTACCCAACCATACTCCTCTAATATTCCAAGAAGCAAAGCAATAATAGCATATCCTCCGCCGTAAGTAAAAAGTCCTAGTTTAGCAAATATATAAAAAAGTCTAGCATATATCATAATATAAAGTCCAAATCAAGATTGTTTTTTTATAACATATTTATTAACAAGATAATAAATCCAGCCGATCAATGCAGAAAGAAGCAAAGCATATATAACATTGAAATTTAAAAATACAACTAATATAAAACTTAAGATAAATAAAGCGACTGTAAATTTATCCTTCATAACCTGCTTTCCCATACCATAAGCTGATAAAAGTATAAGTCCTGCAATAGCACCTCTAATACCTAAAAAAGCTTTATGAACATACTCAGTATCTTGAAATCTCTCAAATATAGGAGCTATCATAAGTATTATTATAAATGAAGGCATCATAACCCCAATACCAGCCATTATACCTCCAAAAATCCCAGCAATTTTAAAACCAGTAAGCAATGAAGTATTAACAGCAATAACACCTGGTATGCTCTGAGCAAGAGCAAATACATCTATTATCTCGTCTTTGGTTAAAAACTTCTTTTTGTTCACAAACTCATCTTCCATAATAGGAAGCATAGCAAGTCCTCCGCCTATTGTAACAAGACCTATATAAAAAAAAGAAAAAAACATAGTATACCAACTAGGTTTTTTATTTACAGAAATATTTTGATTTTCTTTATTATCCATTATGATTTCCAATATAGAATTTATTACTATATAAACTACATTAAATTTTATTATTGTCAATAAAAAAAAACACAATAGGCCTGCATAATTTTTATGCAAGCCTATATATAAATAATAAATAAAAGAATATATAATTTTTAAGAAGTATTATTTTATACCGCCATCCATCTGTATTTCCATTATTTGTTTCTGGAATATCAGGAAGAATATAATTATAGGTAAAGTTGCAAGCAAGTTAGCTGCCATAGGCAATGCTAAATCTATTGCAGTATATGCAGTTTGGAATTGAGGCAATGCTATAGGAAGCGTATATTTTTCTGGTGAATTTATTACAAGCAAAGGCCAAGTATAAGAATTCCAAGAACCTATAAAATTCAAAACTCCCATAGTCATAGTAATACCTAAACTCATAGGTAAATAAACCTTATACCAAATCTTAAAATTACCTGCTCCGTCAATTTGAGCAGATTCTTTATATGCATTAGGCACAGAATCATAAAAACTTTTAATAATAACAAATGAGAATACATTTGTTATACCAGGCAAAATAATACCCATTATAGTATTACTTAAATTCATATCTATGGCTACAATTTTAAATAAAGGTATAAGTATAGCCTCTCCCGGAACCATAAAAGAAATGAATAAAATAGCATACAAAAACTTTTTTCCAGGAAATTTCATTTGAGAAAATACATAAGCAGCAAATGAAGCAAGAGAAGTAGATAATATAGTTTGTATAAAAGCTATAACAACACTATTTACAAACCATAATAAAAACTGCGATTCTGAAATAAGTCTTTGAAAATTATTAATAGTAAAACCGCCTGTAAAAAGCTTATCCAAAGAAGAAGCAGAAAATCCTCTAGGTTTAAAAGGTACAACTACTAGCCATATTATAGGAAATATCCAAATCAAAGCTAATATAACCCCAACAGCAATCCATATTTTTCTTTTCATTTTAATATCTCCAATAATAATTATTTTTCTTTTAATAATCTAGCCTGTATTACACTAAAGAATATCAGTATAAGCATAAGAAGCACACTTATAGCTGCAGCATAACCAGGATTCCTAGAACCAAAACCAACATCATATATATAAAGTACAATAGATCTTGTAGAATGTCCAGGTGCTCCGCCTGTTATAAGCATAGACTGACCAAATAATTTAAAACTTGCTAAAGTTTGAAGTATTATCAAAATTTTAAATACTGAATATAAATGAGGAAGTGTTATCATAAAAAATTGTTTTATCTCCCCTGCCCCATCTAAACTAGATGCCTCGTATAATTCTTTAGGAATTGATCTCAAAGCTGAAATCATTATAAGCATATTAGTTCCAACAGTCCACCATAAAGTAGAAAGTACTATTGTCCATCTAGCTAAAGTAGCATCTCTAAGCCAGTTCCAATCTGCCAAGCTAGTACCTTTAAATATAAAACTCCAAAGGCCTAATTCTGGTCTGAACATTAAAGTCCATATATTAGTCATAACACTTATTATTAGTATTGTAGGAATATATATACATATTCTTATCATACTTGATAATCTGTTTTGATGCTGTCCCCATAAAGCAAAAAGCAAGGCGAAAGCTAAATATATTATAGTAGAAACTATAACGAATAAAAATGTGTTTTTTATAGTTTCAAGTAATACCTTATCTGTAAATAACCTTTTATAATTATCCAATCCTGTAAATTGTAATCTTGTAAATGTACCCGTATAAAAAGACATTATTACATCTCCTATAATAGGATACAAAGTAAAGATAATATACAAGATGAAAAAAGGTGCTATAAATAAATAGGCTTGATATTTTTCTTCTCTTAATAAATTCTTAAACATATATATTCTCTTTTTATTAATAAAATTAAAGACACTCTATTTTTCAAGAGCATCTTTAATTTTTTTATATATAATTTACACTATTATTTTTTTGCTTCTATTTCTGCATTTATTTTAGAAACTAAATCTTTTATATCTGTTATAGAGCCATTTAAATATTGATCTATATAATTAGCTACAATACTTATTTGTCCGCCTATAGCTATATCTATATATTGACTTTTTGGCCAAGGAGCTAATTTAACAGCTAAATCTTTATATACAGAATTAGGACTGTTTTTATATTCTTCAGATTCTTGAACAGCTATTTTAGCAGGTATATGACCAGCTTGAGACCATAAAACACCATTATCAACTAAATATTGAGCAAATTTCAAAGCTTTCTTTTGTCTTTCAGGATCTACATTATTTCCTTTAGGGAATATAAATGCATGACCAGTACCCCAAGCTACATCTTTACCAAAGAAATTAGGTATTCTTGTAGCTTGCATATTACTTACAGCAGCTTTCATAGCACCGAAAGTCCATACTCCTTCAAAAGCTATAGCAGCTTTTCTCTCTTTCATAAAATCTAAAGTAGAGTTATGTCCTTTTGAAGCAAAGCCTTTGTCAAAAATACTTTTTAAAGCATCTAAACTTTTTTTAGCTGGTTCTTCATCTAATTCCAATAATCCGTCTTTATTTAAGAATTTCTCTCCGCCAGCTTGTTTATATAAAGAATACCAAGTCCATTGGAATGCTGTATCTGGATTGTTAATAGATATAGGCATTACATCTGGGTGTAAAGCTTTGATTTCTGCTAAACCTTTTTCTAAGCCTTCCCAGCTATTGCATACCCAATTACCATTAGCATCAACTAAACTTGTTCCTTTTACTAGATCAGGATTATAATACATTATCCAACCATGTGTATCAAAAGGTACTGCTAAATGTTTTCCGTCTATTGTAATATTATCAACAGTTTGATCTGGGAACTGTTTCCAATCAAAAGCAGGATCTATTTCATCTATTGGAGTTAAATCACCATAAGTTAATATTGATGATAACATATGTAAATGTGCAACTCCTATATCAGGTAAAGTATTTCCTAAATATGCAGTAGATAATTTAGTATAATATGTACCCCAATCTACTATTATCATATTAACTTTATTATCTGGGTTTTCATCATTATATTTATTGACAAGCTCTCTCATGAACTCTCCGTCACCGCCTGTAAAGAAAGTCCAATACTCTAAATCTTTATTAGATGCAGATTTAGATCCGCCACAATTTATGAATATTATACTCATAAATACCAACACAAATGACAAAATAATTTTTTTCATTTTTTTACTCCTTTTTTATTTTTGTTTTTTATTATTTTATTCAAACAGATCTTTTTGCATTCAAAATATCTGCTATTTTTGCAACATCAAATTTAGGTTTATGATCTCTATCTAATAGACCATTTATCTCCTGCTCTACATCTGTAAGCTGAGTATAGCAAACACCGCAAAGATAATCCAAATCAAATATAACTTTATGCATATCTTCAAATCTTTGATAGAATTCAGCTTCACTCTTAGCAATATTTCCGTATCCCCAATCAGAATCTGAGAACTTGCTTATTATAAATCCTATTCCGCCGTATTCACTAAGTATTATAGGCTCTCCGCTGTATTCAAAACCTTCAGCATAAAATCTTTTTGAAGAATTAGTTTGAGGTAAATCAAAATTCATATCTTCTAATCTTTTATGATAAATAGCTTCTAAATATTTGCTGTCTTGATTGTAATCATGTATAGTTAAAATATCACTTAAAGTATGTTCCCAGCCGTCATTACAAATTACAGGTCTATGCTCATAATCTAAAGCTCTTATTAATTCCCTGCCTGCTATTGTTATTTGCTGATCTCTAACATTTGTTAAAATGCTATTAACTCCCCAAGATTCATTGAATGGTGTCCAAGTAATAACAGAAGGGTGATTAGCATGCTTCAATACTAATTCTGATAATTCATTAAAAATATTTACAGTATTGAATGGATCATTTGAATAGAAACTTGGTAATTCTGCCCATACCAAAATACCTAATCTGTCAGCATGATATAATAATCTTGAGCTTTCTATTTTTTGATGTATTCTCATACCATTAAAGCCCATACTTTTTATCATATTACAATCATGAAGGAACTCTTCTTCACTTCCTGTTAATAAGCCATTAAGATAATATCCTTGATTCAATATTAATTTTTGATAATAAGGCTTATCATTTATATATACTTGATTGCCGAATATTTTTATATTTCTATATCCGAAATAACTTAAAACCTCATCTTCTCCCGAATTAGACTGCAATTTAAATACAACATTACATAAATTAGGAGATTCAACACTCCATACAGGAATTTGGAAATTAGTATCATGTACAGATATTCTAAATTTGGCCAAATTATTATGTACTGTTGCAGTTAAAGATCTATTCAAAGGAACAGACTTATCCATAAATATATCTTCACTTGTTATATTTATAGAAAGTAAAGATTCATTAGCAAATCTTCCTCTTACCTCAGCTATAACTTCTAATTCTCCAGTAGAAGTGTGAGGAACAAATCTAAATTTAGATATATATGTTTCCGGAACAAGTTCTGCCCATACACTTTGCCATATACCAGTAGTTCTAGTATACCAGCAGCCGAAATTTTTATTTGTGTAGCTTTGCTTTCCTAAAATAAATCTTTGAGTTGATTCATCTTCTACCCTAATTGCAATCAAATTATTTTTTTCTTTTACAAAATCAGTAATATCAAAAGCAAAAGGTGTATGTCCTCCTTCATGAGTACCTACAGCCGAACCATTAACAAATACTGTTGTCTTATAATCTGATGCTTCTATATGAAACAATATTCTATTTTTATTTAAATTATTGTTCCAATTTGAAGGCAAATTCCATACTTTTTTGTACCAAACAACCTGACAAGAATCACTTATACCTATTGATGAATTTTTACTCTGATAACAGTAAGGAACATTAATAGTAAGATTATTACCCCATTTAGAATTGTTGTAATAAGATTCTTTTAAACCAACATTTTCATTGTCGAAACAGAAATCCCACTCTCCGTCTAAAAGTTCATAATTTCTTCTCATAAATTGCGGATTTGGGTGATTTTCTCTAATACCTGCATTCATAATTTCATAGTCCTTTATCAATTTATTACAGTAATACGATAATAAATATTATAGAAATTTTGGCTTTAAAGTCAATATTTTGGCCTTTTTTTGTTGATTTTTTTAATTATTACAGTTATACTAGCAATATACAGCATATTTGTTACAATACTACTGTAATAATTAAAGGAGTTTATTAATGACCAATGATGACAATAAAGAAAAAATAATAGGAGACAGAAATAGAATATTTGATATAGCCAATGAGGAACAATATGATACAATAATAAAAATATGTAAAGCATTATCTGTTAAAGAAAGGTTAGATATTATAAAATTATTAAGAACTAAGTCTATGTCCGTAGTCGAAATTGCAAACAAATTATCAATAGCGGTATCTTCTGCCGCATTCCATATAAAAGCCTTAGAAGATGCTGATTTAATATTAACAGAAGTAAAACCGGGAATGAGAGGTTCCATGAGATTATGCAGTCACAATATTGAAAAAATTGAAATGGAATTATCATCAGAATATATAAAAGAGAAAGAACAAAATATATCAATGAGTATGCCTATAGGTTTATTTTATGATTTTAAAGTATATCCTACTTGCGGTATGGCTGATGAAGAAGGAATAATAGGTGCTTATGATTCTCCTAAAGGTTTCTATGATCCAAAAAAAATTAATGCACAGCTTATATGGTTTCATAAAGGATTTATTGAGTATAGATTCCCGAATAAAGATTTAGCTGATATTGAAATAAAAACTATTTCGTTTACATTAGAATTATGCTCAGAAGCTCCAGGCTATATGGAAGAATGGCCTTCAGATATATCAGTAATAGTTAATAAAAAATTAATAGGCATTTATCATTCCCATGGAGACTATGGAGAAAGAAGAGGACTATTAACCCCTTCAAATTGGAGTTCATATTCTACACAATATGGGATATTAACAACTTTCTCTGTAAATAAAAGCGGCTGCTTTATCAATGGAGATTTATTTGATGAAAATATAACAATAGATGATTTAAATATAAACAATGAAGACTACATATCATTTATAATAGAAGTAAATGAAAATGCTAAGCATGTCGGAGGAGTTAATATATTCGGTTCAAAATTTGGTGATTATCCTCAAGATATAATAATGAGGGCATATTATTAAAAAACTATTTTACATATTTGTAATTTATGTATTTATAATATAATATATAAAATATAAACGGGGGATAATTAACTATGGAATATGATGTAGAATATTTAAAAAATCAAACTTCAATCAATTATGATAAAACATTATGTTACTGTAAGAATGTATCTTACAAACAGGCTTATAAAGCTATATGCGATGGTAAATTAACAACTCTTGAGGAAGTTGTAGAGAAAACACAGGCTTCTACTGGATGCGGCGGCTGTAAAGACCGTATAGCAAGCCTGCTTGAATATGCTAAAAAAAATAATTATGAACCAGCAAATTAAAAATATATAGGCTATTATTATGATGAACGAAAAAGTACTCAATGCTTTAAAAAAATTAAATATAGAATACAAGGAATTTGAAGAGGCTGGAGCTACAAAAACTGTTGATGATGCTGCCAAAACTCTAAATATAGAAAGAGGTCAGGTAGCAAAATCAATATTAGTAAAGCCTTCAAAAAAGAACTTTGCTATGATTATAGCTTCAGGAGATAAAAAAATATCTTCCAAAAAAATGCGTGCTTATTTTGAATGTAAAACCAGTTTTGCCAATGCAGAGGATACTTTCAATTTGACAGGCTTCACATTTGGAGGAGTTTGTCCTTTTGGTGTTGAAAATATAGATATTTTAGTTGATAAAAGTATGAAGCGTTTTGATGACCTTTATATAGCCTGCGGAAGCGATAGTTCTTTGGCTAAAATGAGCTATGATGAAATATTAAAGAAAATTTCTAATGTAGAAGTTGATCTCACAGAAGATTAATTTAAAAAAATAAGTAAAAGCTAATGCATACCTAAGCTGTAGATATGCATTAGCTTTTTCCCATATACTCATTTTTTAGGAGTTATAAAAATAGCTAAAAAGTACTAATAATTTCATCAATAACCATAAAACGAAGAATTAACTATTAAGTATCTATCCTTCCCCTTTGTATTAACATCTGGATTATAAACCACATATATATTATCGCCTAAATCTACATATCTTAAAAGTTTATCATCTGACATAAAATCGCCCTGTACATAAATAGCAGAACCCGGAGCCATAGGACAATTATATTGAGTAGTGATAATCTTTGGCTTTGTGGTTATTTTTCCATTATATCCATAAATACCATTTAAATCATTTTTATAATTGGCTTCCAACCAAGTAGCATAAAGCTCACTCCAATCTTGAAACTCTCTAATATTTTTATTTGCCGCATAAAGTATAGCTTTATAAGTGCCTTTATATTCTGCAGGAGCATTCGCTATATCTTTATATATTTCAAAACCATTTTTAGAATGAAGTCCAAGCCAATACATAAATAAAGAGACTGTAGCATATTTATGAACTGTATAACCTTGATTCCAATTTACAAAATAATCGCCTTTTGTTATTAAATACATTGAATCTGTATTATAATAATCAAGTCTGTTCTTTGGAACTTTTCCTCTGTAGGCAATTACTGCTGCCTCTGATAATGCCTCATCTACCCATATATCAAATGAATCAGTACTCTTATTTTCCAAACTGTTATAATGTATAACATGATGAAGCTCATGTGCTATTGTGTTTATTACAGAATCTATATTTTCCCAGCCATTTATATAATCTAAAAATATTATATTTGGGGTATCATTTTTTATTTCATCAAGTCCGTCTAATATGGAATAGCCTTGCATATATGGCTTGTCTCCAGTATAGCCGCCGTTTATATCCATTATTAAAAGAGTTAATCTTCCATTTCCTATTTTACCGTATAGATATTCTTCCATCTCATATATTTTTGAAGTCTCTAATATTATCTCCTGCAAATTTCTATCATTAACTTCTAATCCATTTTCTAAATATATGTCTATCTTTGATGTGGAATATATATTTCTAGCTTTGAAATTTTCTTTGGAATAATTATTATTTATGTATCTTACAGCATTGAATGTCTTTTCTGCATTCTTCCCTTTATAAATATTATAACTTACAGGAGTTTGCAATACTTCATTTAAACTATCATAAGCATTTAAAACTAGAACATTGCTAAGTATTATAAGCAATACTAAAAATTTTCTCATAAACTCACCCTCCTTTTATAAAATTTATAAAACTAAATATTTTCTATTAGTATCGGAAAAATGTATAAAAAAGAAAAATTAAAATGATTTATTTATGCAAAAATAAAAGGACCAGCCTAATTAAAGACTAAGTCCCTTTATTGCAAAATCAATAAATTAAAAATTATTGATCTGAAGTTTCACCAGGTAAATAATTATTTGATGAAGTATCATCTGGTATGCTATTCCATATAGTATTCAATTTATCTTGAAGTATAGCTGCAGATATTACATACATAAATAAGTTTAAAATTACCAATAATATAGTACTATCTTCTGTACTGTCTAATCCTGCTTTTTTAGTCATTTCTAAATAAACTATTTTGCCATATTTATAATACCAATAATAAGTATATATACCGCAAGTTACTATAGATAATATCAATTCTAATGTTGGATTTATCTCTTCAGATTCCATAAATTTTTTGATTTCATCAGTAGTTTTGTAAATCCAATAAAAATAATAAATACCGCATGTTACAATGCTCAATATTACCAACATTGGTATACTTCTAACAGTACCTTTTTGCATTGTTTTTACCTCCTATATATGCTTTACAAAAAGATTAATTTTTCACAATAATACTATATTTAAAAAAATAATCAATTGAATAATTTACAAAAATAATTCACTTTGTATAAAAATTACATAAATATTAATAATAAAAAGAAGTGCCAGTATAAACTGACACTTCTTTAGTAAATAATTTATATATTATTATAATAATTGTTGTTTTATAATAACTGCTCTTCAAAGAATGATTTATATATACTTTTTATAGCTCTATTTAAATCATCATCTTTTACGCCTATCATAATACTTACTTCGCTTATACCTTGGTTAAGCATTTCAATATTGATATTACATTTTTCCATAGCATGCATAGCTCTTGCTGAAACCCCTATACACTGCTGCATACCTTCACCAACAAGCATAATTAAAGCAAGACCATGTTCAAAATATATATTATCAACATGAAGCTCATCACGTACTCTTTCATAAATACGTTTCTCTTTTTCTTCTGTGATAGCAGAGTTTCTAACAATTACAGATATATTGTCTATTCCTGAAGGAGCGTGCTGATAAGGAATATTTTCATCTTCTATTATCTCTAATAATTTTCTTCCGAAACCAACCTCTCTGTTCATCAAATATTTACTTACATAAAGACAAGAGAAATCACCCTCTCCAGATACACCTACAACAGGATTAATGTTTTTATTTCTTGAAGCTACAATTCTAGTACCTTTTGCAGAAGGATTATTAGTATTAAGTATATGAACTGGAATATTTGCTTCATATACCGGCTGTAAAGCTTCAGCATGAAGAACATTGAAACCGCCGTAACTTAATTCTCTCATTTCTCTGTATGTAAACTCATCTATAAGTTTTGGATTATCTACTATATTAGGTGCTGCTGCAAATACTCCGTCAACATCAGTAAAGTTTTCATAAACTTCTGCCTGAACTGCTTTTGCAAGTATAGCACCAGTAATATCACTTCCTCCTCTAGGGAAAGTTACTACATCGCCTTTTTCAGTATATCCAAAAAATCCTGGAAATATTACTATAGCTTCTTCATCTTTTAATTTAGCTAAATTATCATAAGATTTTTCCAATACAGTAGCGTTTCCAAATTCTTCAGAAAGTAAAAGTCCTGCATCTTTAGGATTAACATATTTAGCTTCTACTCCAAGAGAATTAATATAAGCTGCTATAACTTTAGCACTCAAATCTTCCCCTAATGCTTTAACACCATCTATAAATTTTGTAGGAAGTGATTTATCACTAGATATTCTCTCTTGTATATCTGATTGTATCTCTTTTAATAAATCATGTGAGAGTGAAAGTTCATCTATAATATTTTTAAATCTTTCTATAATAATTTTTAACTCTAATTTTCCATCTTTACCAGAAATAATAGTTTCAGCTAGAGTAATAAGCAAATCGGTTACCTTGGTGTCTTCTTTAAGTCTCTTTCCTGGAGCAGATACTACAACTATTCTTCTATCTTTATCAGCTAGAACTATATCTACCACCTTTTTTATTTGACTTGCATTTGCAACCGAAGAGCCACCAAATTTTGCTACTTTCATTTTACTTATCCTCCATATTAGTAAAATTATGTTAATAAAAATTACTGTCAATAATAACATAAAGCAATTTTTATTTCAATTATATATCTGCAATATTAGTATTTTTTTCACATCATTACTAAATAAAGCATATTTAACATAAAAATTTCGATATATATTTAAATATATTAACCAAAAAATAACTGCTAAAATAAAAAACATAAACTTATCAAAAGAAGATTTTTCTTAATTTCATAGTAAATATTTTGAAGCCTATTTTTTATTCAATATATTCAGTAAATTTACGATACTACTTTATAAGAACTATAAACTTTAGAAGATTAAGCAATTATGAATGAAAACATTTTAGTAGTAGAGCATAGAACAGACCTTTTAGACAGGTTCGTTGACCTCTTAAGAGAAAGACATTATAATCCTATAGCAACTAAATCACGTTCTCAAGCTGTTAATATATCTAATGAAAGTACATTAGACTTAATATTATTAGATGCTGATATAGGAGACTCTCAGGGTTTGCAGCTCCTTGATACTTTTAAAAATCAAGAATCTACTAAAGGTACTCCTATAATACTTTTAAGTACTCCTTATAGAAAAATGGAGTTTATAGAAGAAGCTTTAAGTTTAGGTATAGACGGACTTATATTCATACCTTTCGATGAAATGGAATTGATTGTAAGAGTAAATAGCTGTCTTAAATACAGAAAATTATATGTAGAACATCAGAAATTACTTAAACAGGCTGATTATCTTCAAAATTCTTTGGCAGATATGACAGAAGTTTCAAATAGAAATTATCAGTCCTATAAAGAAGCTCAAAAAAAATATGATGATATATTGAACGTAGATTTAGAAACTGGACTTTGGAACAAGAAAGAGTTCTATTCTCAATTCAGCAGATTACTTTATGAAACTGTAAGACATGAAGAAACTATAGTTTTGGCTTGTTTTTCAATAGACGGATTAGACAGTATTATTAATGAATTTGGTATTATAGCAGCAGAAGAAATAATGCTGAAATTCACTGAAGTTTTAAGAAAATCAACTAGGAAAGAAGATATTATTGCACGTTTTGACAATAATCAATTTATGGTTGCTTTTAACAGAATGAATATAAGACTATATGATAAAAAAGTTGATGAAATAAGAGATTTTGTTGATAAAAACGAACTAGAATATAATGGTATGATTATCAAATATACAATATCCGCAGGTATAGCATACACAGCATACAAAAAAAATTATCATATTGAGAATATGGAAAAAGAAGTAGCCCCTGTACTTTTGGCTTTGCATAATGCTAAAAGAAGAGGATTCGCAAGTCTTTTTATACACCCTACAATCATTAAGAGGTAATATTATGGTAATTCATCTTGATAGAAATAATAAAGAAAGTATGGAATATGTAGCTAATGAGGTTACAAAAGTTATTAATGACGGCGGAGTAGTAATTTCTCCTACTGATACTGTTTATGGAATGCTTGCAGACGCCTTGAATGTGGAAGCTATAGATAGAATATATGAAATTAAAGAGAGAGAAAGAAATAAACCTCTTTTAATATTATTAAAAGATATAAAATATTCTGAAAAATTCTGTGATGAAAAAGTATCTGATATAGTTAAAAAAAATGTACCAGGCGAATTAACTTTTATAATGCCTTTATCTAATTCATTAAAAAAACATTTTATTTATCTTAAATCAACAGTTGCTTTAAGAGTTCCAAATGATGAATATATGCAATTAATATTACAAAATACTCCGCCTCTTGTAGCTCCTTCTGCAAATCCAAGCGGTGCTGGAGTTATACTTGATGGAAATAAACTTGAAGAACTTTATAAAGACAAAGTCGATTTAATAGTTAATGCTGGAATATTAGAAAATAAACTTCCTTCTACTTTATATGATTGTATAGAAAATAAAGTACTTAGACAGGGAAATGTTAAACTTGATATTTAATTTAATTTAATTATATATTGAGTCAATTATAAAAGCCAAATTATATTTACAAACTTACTATTATTCTGTAACTGATTCCTAAAATATATAGTACTAATTCATACCTTCATAAAATTTATATAAATAGCGAAATTAAAAAGAAATATAATATCACAAAAGGAATACAATTTGCATTCCTTTTGTTTTTAGATATTTGGTTTATTTATGTATGAGAATTAATTGAGTTTTCAAAACAAAAATATTTTTGATAATCAAATCTTGATATAGAAATATATTAATATGATTCAAAATATTTGAATAAATACTTATATATAATCAGTGCTCTCGACTTGATTATTAATTTTAGGTAATCCGACTTTGTTAATTATTCAAAATTAAACTTTACGGTTGCGTGCCAGCGTAAGATTCTCACTTACATTTCCCTATTGAATGGGCTATATTATAAATGAAATTACACTTTATATCAATACTATTTAAAATAAATAAATAAAAAAATTTACAATTATTATTTTTACAATCTATTATTTTTTATATACTTTAAAT
The DNA here is from genome assembly GCF_944390845.1 of uncultured Brachyspira sp. Taxonomy (GTDB): domain Bacteria; phylum Spirochaetota; class Brachyspiria; order Brachyspirales; family Brachyspiraceae; genus Brachyspira; species Brachyspira pulli. Next base: position 32,328 of record NZ_CALXRM010000012.1, on the reverse strand, counting down.
AAAATTTGATTAAACAAATTAAAAGCTTTATTTTAAACCCCACCCTTTAAATTTTAAAAATTTATTTTAAATTTCTGTTTTCATTATACATACTGCTAAACTCTAAAAAACACACCCACCCAAGTTTAAATTAAATTTTTAATATACTCTACGCACGGTTAATAAAATATTCTTTATAAATAAAATTATATTATTAATATATCTATATTTATAATTTTGTTTAACGTGCGTGAAGCTAAATTAAAAATCTAAATTCTGCTAGGGCGGGCATGCTTTTTCTTTATTAACTAAAAAGAAAATTAAAATATAAATTTTAAAATTACATAATGAAATATAGAGGGCGGGGAATGTCAATAAAGTCATAAAGGAATAAAATTATGGAAAATATAGATTTAATAAATAAACTATTATATAATTACAATAATTTTTAAGGAGAGATGATAATGAAAATATTAATAGTTTCAGGTTTTTTAGGTGCAGGAAAAACAACACTCATAAAAGAAATGGCTAACAAAACTAAAAGAGATTTTGTAGTTATGGAAAATGAATATGGCGATGTTGATATAGATTCTAATATGCTTAAAGATGAAGGCATGAATATTTGGGAATTAACTGAAGGCTGTGTCTGCTGCAGTATGAAGCAAGACTTTGCAACTTCAATTCTTACTATAGCTAATTCACTAGACCCGGAATATTTAATAGTAGAACCTACCGGAGTTGCTAAACTTAGCAATATTATAAATAATATAAAACAAATTGAATATGACAGAATAGTACTTCTTAAACCAATCACTATTATAGATGGGAATGCCTTTGACAGCTTTGTGAATTCTTATGATGATATCTATGTTGATCAAATTTTAAATACTTCAAAGATAATCATCTCAAAAATGGAATCTAAAGAGCAGTACGAAACAGATGAACTTATAAAAAAAATAAAGGCATTAATGTCAAAAAATGAAGTGTCTTGTGATAATGTAGAAATTCTAAATGAGCATTACTCTAATAAAAATAAGGATTGGTGGGAAAGTATTTTAAAATCATTCTTAGATGATAAATATAAAACAAAAGAATTGGAAAATTCCCAAAATGAAGAAATGCCGGATTCTATAAGTATGAAAGGCTGCAGTGTAGTTAATGAAAATAAATTTATGACATTGTTGGAAGATATAATACATGGAAGGTTTGGATACATTGCAAGATCAAAAGGCTTCATAAAATGCGGAAATAATTATTTAAGATATGATGTTGTAGGCGACAGATATGCCGTTACGGGTGCCACTGAAAATGATGAACTTGAAATAGTATTTATAGGAAAAGATTTAAATAGGAAACTTTTACGCGAGGAGTTCCAGCCTATTTATAGAGAAAATATCAAATATAAAGAAGATGATTGTCATGAGAACCATTGTCATGAACATCATGATTAATAATAGTTTGTACAAAAATCTAAATAGTAAGAAATAGTAGCCTATTTTTTACTATTTAGTTGTACTAAAAAAGTATATGCTTGAATTAATTCATTTTTGATAATTTACCTTCTGTTATAGTATTATCAGTATTTTCTATTGTTAAATTCATATAATCAGAATAAAAATCAAATGTATAATTTTTTGAATTTTTATTTGCTTTATATAAATTATCTTCAACCTTTGTCAATTCTTCTTTTGATATACTTAATTGATCATCGTATTCATTTCCGCCTGTTATAGTAAGATCTATAGAATTATCGTCATTAACTATTAAAGTACATTTATTAGGAATAATCTGCCTTGTATTTTCTCTGGTATTCAAAGCACCTTCATACCTTCCGCTATATTTTTCAATTTTTTCTATTGGGTCATTAGAAAAACAACCTATCATAAAATATGCAAAACAAAATAATATTAAAACTTTTAAAATCTTATTCATAATCATAATCCATAATATTAATATTCAAAAATTTTTATTTATTATATATTTAATTTTTATTTTATCAATTTCTATAGAACAATAAATTGAAGTTTGATATATGAAAATAACTATTTTTTTAAAAATTATTACAAAACAGCATATTTATATATACCTATACACCCTACTTGAAATTTATAAAAAAAATGATATACTTTTTATTGTTAGACTGTTTTAACATTTTAGTGTATAATATAATGCATTATTTTAAAAGGGGTTTGTATTTATGAAAATGACTTTAAGAATAGGCGGTATGCATTGTGCTGCTTGTTCAAGAGCAGTAGAAAGAGCATTGAAAAAAACTGAAGGCATAGAAGAAGCCAATGTTAATATAGCTACTGAAAAAGCTGTTCTAAATTTCGATGATAAAAAATTAAAATATAATGATATAGTAAATATCATTGTAAAGGCTGGATATCAAGTTCTTGGTAAAGAAGAAGATCCTGCAGAAAGAAAAGCAAAAGAAATAAAAGAACAAAAGATAAGATTAATAGTTTCTGCAATATTTTCTATACCGCTATTTTATATATCTATGGCGCCAATGGTAAGTGTTGTAAAATTCCCGATACCTAGTTTTTTGGTGCATCATATAAATCCTCAAGTATTTTCTATAGCAGCAATACTTTTATGCGTACCAGTAATGATATCCGGATATAAATTTTATACATTAGGTTTTCCTGCACTTTTTAGAGGTGCTCCAAATATGGATTCGCTTGTAGCTATCGGCACTACAGCTGCATTTGTATATAGCGTATACTCTACAATTTTGGCATTTATGGGACTTAATCCTCATGGAGAAAATCTATATTATGAATCTGCTGCAGTTATAATAACATTAGTTCAATTCGGAAAATATTTAGAGGCTAGAAGTAAAGGAAAAACTGGTGAAGCAATAAAAAGACTTATGGGACTTCAGCCAAAAACTGCAACTGTTATAAAAAACGGAGAAGAAAAAGAAATTAAAATTTCAGAAGTAAAAGTTAATGATATAGTATTAGTTCGTCCAGGAGAAAAGATTCCAGTAGACGGTGAAATCATAGAAGGATACAGCAGTGTTGATGAATCAATGCTTACAGGAGAAAGCATACCAGTTGAAAAAACTGTAGGAGATAAAGTAGTTGGTGCTTCAATAAATAAAACAGGAAGTTTCAAATTCAAAGCTACAAAAGTAGGAGCAGACACTGCATTAGCACAGATTATAAAATTAGTAGAAGATGCTCAAGGTTCAAAAGCACCTATTGCACATATTGCCGATGTTGTATCTTCTTATTTTGTGCCTGCAGTTATTACTATAGCTTTAATATCAGGAATTATATGGTTTATAGCTATTCATAATTTCGTATTTTCTTTAACAGTATTTGTATCAGTACTTGTTATAGCTTGTCCTTGTGCATTGGGACTTGCTACACCTACAGCAATAATGGTTGGTACTGGAAAAGGTGCTGAACTAGGAATACTTTTCAAAAATGCTGAGGCTTTGGAAATATCACAAAAGATAAATACTGTAATGTTTGATAAAACTGGAACCCTTACAGAGGGCAAACCTTATGTCACTGATATTATTTCTGATGATAAAGATAAATTACTTTTAATATCTGCAAGTGCTGAAAACGGAAGCGAACACCCATTAGGAGAAGCTATAGTAAGAGAGGCTAAAGAAAAAAATATCACTCTTTTACCTATAGAAAATTTCAAAGCCATTGCTGGTTTTGGTATAGAAACATTTATTGAAGGTAAAAGAGTTTTAATGGGAAATGATAAACTCATGCTTAAAGAAAACATCAGCATAGAAAAATATAATTCTGATATGGACAAACTTTCAAAAGAAGGCAAAACTCCTATGTATGTTTCTTATGATAATAAACTTCTTGGAATAATAGCATGTGCTGATAAATTAAAACAAGAAAGTATTGACGCCGTTAAAAGGCTTCATAAACTTGGAATAAAAACTGCAATGATTACAGGCGACAACAAAAACACAGCCCAATCAGTAGCAAAAGAGGCAGGCATCGATATAGTATTTTCAGAAGTGCTTCCAGAAGATAAGTCAAAGGAAGTTAAAAAACTTCAAGATGAAGGATTTACAGTTGCTATGGTTGGTGATGGCATAAATGATGCCCCTGCCCTAACCCAAGCGAATGTTGGCATAGCAATCGGAAGCGGAACCGATGTTGCTATTGAAAGTGCTGATATAGTATTAGTAAAATCAAATACTAATGATGTTGTTACTGCAATAGAATTAAGTAAGGCAACTATGAGGGATATAAAACAAAATCTATTCTGGGCTTTTTGTTATAATGTGCTTGGTATTCCTGTAGCTGCTGGTGTTTTACATATATTTAGAGAACCTTTAATAGCTTCAGCGATTGGAGATTTTTTAGTTTCCATTATGGGTAAAGATTTACTATTAAATCCAATATTTGCTGCTTTAGCTATGAGTTTAAGTTCTGTATGTGTTGTTAGTAATGCATTAAGACTCAATTTTTTCAAACCTAGTAAGTGATATTCTCCTACAAATTAGTTTTTTTAATCATACTTACTCCAAAGCCATAGGGACTAATAATCCCTATGGTGATTTTTTTAACGCACGTTAAATAAATCCTATTATATAACAAAAATTATATTATGACTCAGTTTATATTTTTAATGTCATTCACCGTGCGGTATAGTTATCACAAATTTAAAAAAATTCTGGGCGGGCTGTTAAAATAACTGTTTGAAATAAAAAAGAAAAATAATTTAAAAGTTACAGAATAATTCAAAAAAGATAAAGGGCGGGCAAATGTAATTAAATTCTTAAAATTATAAAAAACTATGCTTAAACAAAATCATTGATTAGAGTGTGTAATAAATAAAACTTGAATTTTAAGCAAAAAGACATATAATAAGTTATATTTATAATTCTGGAGATCAATTTATGACTTTCCCGCTTCCTTATGAAAACGATTTATCAAATGAAGAAAAACAAGATATAGACAATTTTATTGACAGTGTATATGAACAATGTAAAGATGATTCTAAAGAAATTACCCAATTAGCTATGGAGGCAAGTTTTGGAATTAATGCAGGAAAAAATAGAGCTAGAGAATTATGCAGACAGGGATTTTTTAAAAATTTATTATGCAATGTAACAGGAAAAAACAGAAAAATAAGGGGCGAAATAGACAGAGATTTTGCTGTTTCCCAAATAGCCAGCATAAAAATGATACAGAAATTGGCGGAGCATAATAAACTCACATTTGAAATGATAAAAAATATTAACTTAAAATTAAATTGCATTGTAAATGCAATAGATGAAGAGATTAATCAAATATATTTACAAATGAATGAGTTTATGAAGCAGGTTATGGACAAATTTATTGAAATGTCAAAGAAAATGGAGAGACTAGAAAGTAAAGTTAATATACATGATTTAGTTATTTTTATAAAACATCATGATATAAACGGAGTGAAATTTACAGATTTAAATAGCAATGAAAAGTTTTTATATTTTATATCCGAATTCTTTTTGACAAATAAATCTCTATATATAGAATCAGATTTAATGAATTTAAGATATGTTATGAAAGAAATAGGAATTGAATCTGATGATAAAATCTCTCTCTTAAGTATTTATGATACATTGATATCAAACTCAAGCATTGCAGATAAATTTTTTAAAGCATTCGATAAAGAAAAATTAAATTATATTGAAGATTTCAAAATGCCAATATTAGGAAATATAAATAAAATAGAAAAATTGGAGAATGAAGAAAAATATATTACAGACAGCATTGTTGAAATGTCATCAAAAGACAGAAAAGAAGTAGTATTAAATTTATTAAAAAACTATTCATATAATAATTTGAATATGGATTTGGAAAAAGAGAATTCATATTTTGATTTATCCATATCAATATTAGACGAAATGAAAAAACTTATAGAATATGATAAGGCAAAAGATTATCACAAAATACCTATAAGCAATATTTTAACATATTATGAAAAAGGCTGCCAATATTATGACGATAATCAATTTGAGAAAGCTAAAAAAGAATTTATCAAAATTCAAAAGTTTTCTGATTCTTTTATATATAAAAAATTAATTGAAACATCTATGGAACTTAATGATTTCAGAGAGGCTTATAATTATTATGATTTATTAATAGAAAATGGAGAAAAAACATTCTATAATTATTATATGAAAGCAGTATGTTTATATAAGGACTATACAGAAATATACAAATACATAATCAATTCTATAATTCAATATAGAAAAGAAAATAACGAAATAAAATTTGTTAATAATTTATTATCTGATCCTAGAATCAATACAATAGAAAATGATATATTATTTTCATTTATTCACAACTGTTTATCATTTGTTTTTAATAAAGAAATAGAAAAAATGAAGGAAGAAGAACTAAAAAATAAAAATAGAAAAGAATTAATTAATATATTAAATACTGAGTTATCTAATGAAATAAAAAATATAAATGATAATATAGGACTTAGATTAAAAAAGCAATTATTAAAAAGTTTATATGGTTACGATGAAAATAATATAAAAAAGATAGGATTTGAAGATTATGATAATATTATAGTTTCTGCTTTAGAAGAAGCTATAGGAATTAATGATAGTTTTTATGCCAATATTAATTTAGGAGTTATATATAGAGAATTAGAAATGTATGATGAAGCTATGGCTTATTATAAAAAAGCAGAAAAAATAGATAGTAATTCTCCAATCAATTTTATAAATCAAGTGGAATTAATGTATAAGATTAATGGTCATAATCAGGATGATATAAAAAAATATATAGATGGAATAATTACGTCAAATAATAAACTATCGCAATATTTTATAGACAAATCTGGAAATATAATAATACCAAATTATAGATTTGATAAAGGAATAGAATCTGCATTTTTTGATTTAGAAACAAGCATACAAGCAAATATTAACAATATAGAGGTATAAATTAAATGAATAATATAGGGCTTGTTTTGGACGGCGGAGGCGGTAAGGGTGCTTATCAAATCGGCGTTTGGAAGTATTTGAAAGAGGTTGGGCTTGATAATAATATAAAGGCTATTTCCGGTACTTCGGTAGGAGGGCTTAATGCTTGTCTTTTTGCTCTCAATGATTATGGGCTGGCTGAAACTTTATGGACGCAGAAAATACAGGATAAAATTTTAAGTCTTGATGTTGAAAAAGAAGATATAAAAGTTATATTTAATCAAATAGTTAATGTTCTTTCAATACCGCATAACCCTGCTATTGCTATATTTAATTTTTTGAAAACTTTAGTATTTAAAGGCATTTTTTCAAGAAAAGGGCTTTCTGATTTAATAGATAAATATATTGATTTAGATGCTATATCAAAAATGTATTTTCCTATATATGCCACCTGCACAGAACTTCCTGCATTCAAAACTAAATATTTTCAATTAAATGGCAGAGATAAAGAAACTATCAAAAAAATACTTTTATCTACTTCGGCAATACCTGTTATCTTTCCTATACAAGATGTATATTCAGAAGGGAAGCAGTCATATTGGGACGGAGGCATTAAAGACAACTCACCTATTAAACCTTTACTTGATATAGGATGCACTGATATTATAGTAATACATTTTGATGGAAAAGAAATATTAAAATACAGAAAAGAGAATGTTAACATTTATGAAATATGCCCGAAAGAAGATTTAGGAAATATGATAACCGGAGTACTTGATTTTTCTCCTGAAGGTGCATACAGAAGAATTGCACAAGGCTATAATGATGCTAAAGAAATTTTACAAGTAGTTGTTGATATTGCTAGGGCTCAGGCTGGTATAGTTAAAGATTTAGACATCATAAGAAATCATGAAAAAGTATTCAAGCAAAATAGAAAACAGGCTCTTGAAGAAAGGCAAAAATTAAAGTCAAATCTAAACAGTACTATAGAATCATTTATAAATATTGATGAAAATAAAAAAAATTATCTAAAAGAACAAAACAAAGAAAGTCTTGAATAACAAATTTTAAATTTATTTAACGCACGGTAAATAAATCCATATATATAACAAAAATTATATTATTACTCAATTTATATTTTTAATTTCATTCACCGTGCGGTATAAACATTATAAATTAAAAAAATTATGGGTGGGCGTTAAAATAACAATAAAAGTTAAAAAGAAATATAATACAAAAAACAACAAAATAAATTTTAAATATAAAGGGCGGGCAAATGTAATTAAGTTTTAAAACTTATTTACACACCCCACCCTCTAATTTTTTTATGCTAATTTAAAATTTCTATTTTTCATATACTTATTATTTAAATAAAAAAAGCATGCCCACCCAAGTTGATTTTAAATTTGATATGCATAGCACCGCACGCTGAATGCAATTTGTTTATATGAAATCTTTATATTAGTATAAAATTATACCTTTTATACTAATAACCGTGCGTTTGTAAAGTTTATACAATTTAATTTAAAAATAAGTATTAACAAATAAATAAAAAAATATATAATAGGTATATGATTAATATAAATAATAAATATTTTAATCTAATTCAAAATAAAGCCTCATCACAAATAAAAGAGGGTGATATTGTACGATATTCTGTAATGCGTAAATTAGATTCTAATAAAGCATTAATAAATATTATGGGCAATAAAGTCATAGCACTTTTTAAAAACGGCATGACTGATAAAGGCTTTGCATTAGTAAGTAAGAAAAACGGAGAAGTAACTTTAACTCTCTTAAAAGATGCTGCCAGCCTAAAAGAAGCCAGAGAAAATATGCATTCCAATAAAGTTAATGTATCGGTAAATATAGCTGAAAATAATTCAGAAATATCAACATTACTTTCACAAAAAGGAATAAAACCTAGTTATGAAAATATCAAATATTTAGAAACTGTATTAAAATATCTTCCTGACTTAGACAGCAATAAAAAAAAGTTCATACTAAATGCAATGTCCAACGGTGTATATTTAACGGTAGAAGAAATAAACTCTTTAGGAAATATTTTCAGCAAATTTAACGACCTACTGGGTATTATAAAAAACTCTAACAAAAACGATGAAACAACCGAAATATTACTAATGCTTTTTAATAGTGTTACAGCAAATGGTAATAATGATGATCTAGCAGAGAATTTAAATAAATATATACATGCAAATGGTAACTTTAATGCATGGTTTATGCTCTTTGACATGCTTCATAATGAATTGTCTTCTGATAATTCTAATATGCTTATGCTTCTATTAAAAGTATTGTCTTCTAATAGAAAAAATAGGAATTTCAAAGAAACTACTTTTATGATCCCTATACCATTTATGATAGATGGGGAAGTAAAAGAACTATTGCTTTATGTAAATAAAGATGAAAATACAAACAGTAATAAATTTACATTTACTGCTTATGACAATAATAAAGAATTATGTGAGATAAAAATCACGAAATATAATAATGAAGAAAAATATTTGCTTAGTATTATATTATTTGACAAAAAGTTATATAATAGATGTAATAAAGAAGAGATTAATGAATTGCTGAGAAGTTTTGAAAATATAGAAACAGAAATTAATTATGCGGGGAAGAATAATGAATAATAAGCAAGATATAGAAAATGCAGTTGCCCTTTTATATGATAGGGAAATACATAATGCCCCAGTTGTTATATCTAAGGGAAGCCACTATTTAGCGAAAAGAATGGTTGAAATAGCACATAAAAATAAGGTTCCTATAGTTTCTGATGAGGATACTGCTAAGCATTTAATGCAATTAGAAATAGGAGAAGAAATACCATATTCACTATATGAGGCTGTAAGTATAATACTAAAATATATATATAAATTAAAGGCAGAATAAGGCAATGGCAAAATTAACTAAAATAAATATCAACGATATAAAAACAAAAGCAGAAAAAAAAGATATATATCTTCATAATAATTTTCTTGCTTCTACTGGGTTTATAGAATTAAAAGATGCTGATATGGCCCGTTTCCAAAAATGGGATATAGACGAAGTATTTGTTGAAGATACTAACAGTTCTGATATTCCAGAAGTAAATGCTGATTTTGACAAATTTATAAGAGAGTATAAAGTATTTAAGAAAATTTATTTAAATATAATAAAGAAAGTAAAAACAAGTTTAGGTAATTATAAAAATAATAATATAGTAAATATCAATGAACTTAATGAAATAATAGATGAAATATTGGATATAGTAAATAGAAATCTTAATAGTGTACTTCAATTATTTAACATAGCTAATTTACCAAGAGCAGATGAATATTATATAAGGTCTTTAAATGTATCAATGATATCTATGATTATTGGCCGTGCAATGAAATTCTCTGAAAATAGAGTAAAAAAACTTGGTGTAGGTGCTATGCTTTATGATATAGGCTTAATTAAAGTACCAGATAAAATATTAAATAAAATAGGCAGATTCACCACAGATGAATATAATGAAGTAAAAAAACATACAGTTTACGGATATAAAATCATGAAAACCAGCTTCAGGTTTGATGATGAATTAGCAATGATATCATTAGCTCACCATGAATTCTTTAATGGTAAAGGATATCCTAGAGGACTCGTTGGTAATCAAATACATCTATATGCTAAAATAGTTGCCATTGCTCATACTGTAGAAAAAATGCTTAAATATAGAAGAATATCTCTTTCTAAAAATAAAATAAATGAACAGAAATCTACTTTTAATTTAATGCTTGATAAAAACACTGATAATTCCAAAAAGAATATATTTTTATCAGATGCTGTAAGAGAGATCATACATGGAGCTAATACAAAATATGATCCAAATATATCTAAAACTTTTGTAAGCATATTTACTGTATATCCTATAGGCTGTATTGTACTTTTAAATGATAAGAGAAAAGGCTTTGTTTTTGCTACTAATCCTAATTTCCCAATAAGACCTATAATCAAAATAGTGTCTAATGAAAATGGTGAATTTATAGAGGACGGTGAAACTATTAATTTACTAGAAACAAACCAATTGTTTATAGCTGGTGTTGATAAAGATACTGACTTTTTAGAGGAGGTAAAAACAAAGATATTAGATTCAGAAGAAGAAAAGTAATATAAAAAATGGCTAACAAAAAAGAGATAGGCAATCTAGGAGAGGACATTGCCTTGAAATATCTCGAGAATCTTGGTTTTACGCTTTTAGAAAGGAATTTTATAGCTAAAAAGACAAGAGGCGAGATAGATTTAGTAATGACAAAAGGAGTTGTTATTGTGTTTATAGAAGTTAAATATCGAAGACAGGGAAGTTTTGGATATGCAGCTTGCTCAATATCAGAGCGTAAGAAAAAAAGGCTCTATGAGGCGGCTGAGGAATACTTAATTACAAAAGGATTAAGTTTAAATCAAAAATGTTCCTTTGGGGCAGTTTTAATAGACGATACCCATTACAAACGTGAAATATCTTTCATCGAAGATATATTTATTTAGAGGTATCGTATGAAGACAGCAGTAAAAATTAATCCTGAGAAAATTGACTTATACAAAAAAAAGCTGAAAGATAAAAAATATATTGATAAAGCAATAGAAAGATTGGCAGGTCACTTGATAAGTGCAGTAATAGATTAATTAAAAGGTTATTAATAGATTTGTATGAATATAATAGAACGCGGCAAAAATACTCTTTTATTAGAGAGTGAAAATCTTAAATATTTATCTGACAAGCTAGATAGTAATTTTGAAAATGCTGTAAAAGAGCTTTTTCAAATTAGGGGAAGAGTAATAACATCTGGAGTAGGTAAAAGCGGGCATATAGCTAGAAAAGCTGCTGCCACTTTTGCCTCTACAGGTACGCCTAGTTTCTTTGTAGATCCTAATGAATGTATGCATGGCGACTTTGGTATGATAACTAAAGATGATTGCTGCCTGCTTTATTCTAAAGGCGGAGAATCGCGTGAAATTATAGAACTTGTTAATTGGTTATGCAGACAAAATATTCCATACATAGCTATTACAAATGACCCTAAATCTACACTTTCTAAAAATGCGAAAATCACAATATTAACTTATGTTAAAGAGGAGGCTTGTCCTCTAAAATTAGCTCCTACTGTTAGTACTACAGCATCTTTAGCTTTATCTGATGCATTAGCCACTGCATTAATGGAATTAAGAGGTTTTAAAGCTGAAGATTTTGCTATATTCCACCCTGGCGGAAGTTTGGGAAGACAATTGGCTAAAGTTAAATCTATAATGCATACTGATAACCTCCCTATCATAAATCTCACTACTACATTAAAAGAAGCATTATTCAAAATCATAGAATGCAAACTTGGTATTGCCATTGTTGTAGATGACAATGATACTCTAAAAGGTGTTATTGTTGACGGAGATTTAAAAAGATTGCTTGTAAAAGATGATGATATAGCAAATATTTTACATAAAGAAGTTAAAGATATAATGAATACTTCTCCTAAAGTCATTTATGAAGATACATTAATTGGTGAAGCACTACATACAATGGAAGGTAAAATCACAAATCTTATCGTTGTTAATAAAGAAAATAACAAACCTATTGGAATAGTTCATATTCATGATATTCTAAAAATCAAAGCATTTTAAAATTAATTACAAACTTACTTTTTATAAAAATATATTTTAACGCACGTTTAATGATTCCACATATTTAAGCTTAAATTATATTTTTATAGTATTCATATTTTTAATTTCATTCACCGTGCGGTGAAAACATTAAAAATATAAATAATTCTAGGGCGGGATTTCTATTTTTTAATAATCACAATAAAGAAATTAAAAACTAAAATAATAAAATACGCAATAAAACTAATGGGCGGGGTATGTAAACTAAGCAAAAATATAACAACATGTTTTACTGCCGCATAAAAAACAATTTAATTTTTTAATTATTTTAGAACTGTATAAAAAAACTGACAGATATTAAAAAATATCTGCCAGTTATGATATCAAGAATTATAAAAAATTATTTTTCAATTCTAACTACAGGTTTGATTAAATCAGCAGGTTTATCTCTCATCATAAATAAAGCTTTTTCAAGATTTTCCCAACCATCAAATACATGAGAAACTAAATGATGAACATTTAATTTTCCAGAAGAAACTAATGCACCAAGTTTTTCCATTCTGAGTCTTCCGCCAGGCATAAGTCCGCCAAGTATAGCTTTATGACCCATACCAACACCCCATTCAACTCTAGGGATTTGTATATAATCACCTTTACCTAAATAGTTAACGTTTCCGATTTTACCGCCAGCTTTTAAAGAACGAACTGCCTCAGCAAAAGTTTCAACTCCGCCGCCAGCAATAATAACTTTATCAACACCTTTTCCATTAGTCATTTTCAAAACTTGTTCATCTATAGGGCCATTTTTATAGCTTATAAATTCTTCAGCACCGTATTTCTTAGCAGCTTCAACACAATTAGGTCTAGTACCAACAGCAATAATTCTAGCAGCTCCTCTTAAAGCAGCTCCAGCAACACCCATAAGTCCAACAGGTCCAATACCTATAACAAGTACACTATCACCATATTGTACATCAGCTAATTCTGCTCCATGGAATCCAGTAGGAACCATATCAGAAAGCATACAAGCATCTACAGGATCAATATTGCTAGGTAAAAGAGCTAAGTTACCATCAGCATCATTTACATGGAATACTTCACCAAATACACCGTCTTTAAAGTTAGAGAATTTCCAACCAGCAAGCATACCGCCAGAGTGCATAGAATATCCAGCTTGAGCTTCTACACTGTTCCAATCAGGAGTAATAGCTGGTATTAAAACTTTATCACCAGGTTTAAAATCTTTAACTAAACTTCCTACTTCTACTACTTCTCCGCAAGCTTCATGACCTAAAATCATGTTATGTCTTTCACCTATAGCACCTTCCCATAATGTATGTACGTCAGAAGTACATATAGCAACAGCCAAAGGTTTTACAATGGCATCAGCAGGGCCGCAAACTGGTCTGTCTTTTTCTATCCAGCCTGATTCCCCTATTTTTAGCATAGCATATCCTTTCATATTTACACTCCTTTTGAGTTTTTATTTTTTATATAATATATAGTATATAATTATAATTGAAAAAGTCAAAAAAAGTAAAAATATTATAAAAAATAAAATTTAAAATATTACTATATTTTATTAATTATAGCTACATAATTTAATAAATAAAGTGATTTGTAAAATTATTATATAAAGGATATTATACTTCTATTAGTTTAATGCCGTAAGTTTTTGATAATTCTTCATATTTTTTATTGGCTTTAGTATTATCACCAACAGCACTGCAGCAATTCATCATAACATTAATTTTTTTAGTAATATTCTTATCGCCTGAATACATATCACAAAGCTGATACACTGTTTCATAAAGGCCCCAATCCTTGGATTCTCCGCACATATATATTTCTTTATAGTTTTTTAATTCATATATCCAAGCCATATCAAAAAATCTTGTTTCTGATGTTGTTATTTCAGGCCTTATAGCACCAACCATCTCTGTAAATCTTTCAGTACCTTTAATTATTTTATTGATATTAGTTCCTTTAGCACGCTCAAAAAATAGAAGCATATTATTAAGCTGTTTTTCTATAAGCCAGCCGTCAGTGCCATGTAAACAATGATATGGCCAAATTGTTAATTTATTTCCAGTTTCTTCTTCAAGTCTCTTAACATACTCTATTTGCTCTTTTTTGAATAATGGTATTATTTCATGCTTATTGATTTTTTCTAAAGTAATCTCTGTAAAAGGCTCTACATCTTCACCATTAGGCTTTTTCCACATATACGGGTGAAATATAGAATCATAATAATGCGTATCCATACTTATGTAAATACCATATATATCTTCCAAATTCTCATATATAAAGCGTATTATTTTCTGCACATCTTTTACAGCTCCTTTAACTGGCAAAGCCCCGCGTTTAGGATCTACAAAATCTCTTTGAATATCTATTATTACTAAACCTATTCCATTACTTTTGTTATTGGAATTATTTCTTGCATAATCACTTGCTAAAGAAAATATATCATATTGATTTATTGGATTTGCTTCCTTACCTATATGTTTTTCGCTTACTATTTTTTCGTATATATCTTGCATGCATCAATCCCCATTTTATACTGCTTCATTATTTTATTAAAGAACTGTCTTCATTAAAATCATATTCAGGAGAATAGTAGAATGGCATCTTATCTATTCTATAAATTCCCCAAGTTTTCAAGCCAAATTTCAATTGATAAAGTACTTCTTTAGTTTCTTTGTTTACCTCCATTATTTGAGAATTATTCCCAAAATCAAGTAAAATATTTCCATTAGTTAAATAATCCACATCGGATATATAATGAGAATACAATTTATCTGCTGTCTTGTATTCATAAATCTTTTCAGCCTTCCAATTACCATGAGATCCTGTGATTTTATATTCTACATATCTTGAACCATTAGGATTTTCATCTTCATCGCCTTGATTATCAAACATAGCTATAACATTAGTTGATATTAAAAATAAAGCATGCTGACTCTTTGGCCCATCTGTATTACCGTCTCCTAATACTTTATACGGATCGAATGATTTTAAGTCTTTCAAATATCTTCCATAAGGATTGTATGATTCCATAGTATCTAATGTATCATCGGCCATATACCAAATGAGTTCCCATTCACTATAATCTACTGCCATAACAGCTAAGCTTCTTACTGATAAATAAAGTATATCATTAGCTTCATCATAAACTAATGAATTACAATGTGCCCAATCCATAGGAAAATCTTTTTTTCTGCCTATACTATAATATTTATTGTCCTTATCAAATATAAGTTTCTTTAAATACTCTTTTTCTGCCTCATCTCCATTTTCATTAACTATCTTCTTTATCAAATCGCCTACATATAAATCTCTTATCATATTGCTGTTGCTGTCTACTTCACAAATTCTATCCTCTACACCCCAAGCTGAATTAGCAAGCATTATATAATTACTATCTGATTTCTTTCTTATAACATCATGATGAACACCTATATCTAATTTAGTAACATCAAGTTTAGCATTTCCAAGTAAATCACTTACACCCATAGTATCATAAATTACTATATCATTATCTTCATCTATAACTTTTGCTATTTCATTAGTAAGATAAAAATTAGAATAATTCACATATCGTAAATTTCCATTTCTGCTTACACCCATTAAAAAAAGACCTTTCCAGCTTTTATTTATAACTGGGCTTGCAAAATATATTTCCTCATTATTATCTTTTAAATTAGTAAAAACTCTATCACCATTATCATTATAAAAATATACATTTTCCTCTACTTCTAAATTTCTTATAACTCTGTTTGTAGCAGGAACATAAAGTCCGTCTATAAAAAGTTTATCAACTACTATATTAGTAGATATTCTATTGGTGCCATTAATTATATGAATTGTATTTGTATTTTCTGAATACATTCCATGAATTGCAAAATTTGATCCGTAATTTTTTGGATAAGTAAAAATTATATCATTATCCCCTAATCTGCCCTCTGTAATAACTGTAACAGGATAATTATTATTAGTATCCATTTTATATACCAATGATAATGGAGTCTGTCCGTTTGGATTTAATACAAGCTCTCCTATTTTATCATCAGGTAAAGGCACTTCTGTTTTGGAACATGAAAACAATATAGTCAATATGCTTATAAACAAAACAACTTTTCTCATATATAAATACCATATAAAATATAGAATTATGTTTATTCTAAATAATAATAGATTTTTATGCAACATCAAATTTAAATATATATGAATTTTATGTATGAAAAATATATTAAAAAATAGCTTTATTTATAAACCCACCCTTTATACTTTGAAGTATATTAAAGATTTTTTATTTTAATTATATTTTATGCCTCATTTGAAAAAGCACTCCCACCCAAGTTTAAATTAAATTTTGAATCTACTCTACGCACGGTTAATGAAATTTCATATATAATGAAAATTGAATTATTAATCAGTTCATATTTTAAATTTGTTCACCGTGCGGTAAAGAAACCATAAATCTAAATAACACTTGGGTGGGCTTGCTTTTTCTTAAAAAATAAAAAACTTAATTAAAACAAAAATTCTAAATAAAACTATATAGAATAAAGGGCGGGATTCATAAAAAAAATTATTTAATATAGTAATTTTATTTTTCTGTTTGAATTATTATCTGTTTTAATAAAGCATGTATTTGTAACATAAATGTAAATTTTATTATTTTTTTCTAATTTTGTATTGACATATTAAAATAAAGATACATAATATTAACATGCATTTTAAATACTTTAAGGGGGTATACAATATGACTGTAAATAAAGTTTATTCAATATATTATAGCGGCACTGGAACTACGCAGAAAATAGTTTCCTTTGTAGGTGAACATATAGCTAAAGTATTAAATGTACCCTTTGAAAAATACAATTTCTCCCTTCCAAAAAATAGAGAAAAAGTATTGGAGTTTAAAGAAAATGAACTTGTAATATGCGGAAGCCCTACTTATGCAGGAAGAATACCAAATGTTATGCTTCCTTTTTATAAGAATAATATTAAAGCTTCAGGAGCATTAGCTGTACCTATTGTTTTATTCGGAAATAGAAATTTTGATGATTCTTTGATAGAGTTAAGAAACACTTTAGAAGAAAACGGATTTAGAACTATAGCAGGAGCTGCTTTTATCGGAGAGCATGCCTTTTCATATACACTTGCTGCTAAAAGACCAGATGAAAGCGATATGCAAAAAGCTCTATTATTTGCTGATAAAGTTGCAGAAAAAATAAAAAATAATAATGATATTCCTTCAGAACCAATACAAGTAAGAGGAAATGACCCTATCAGACCTTATTATATACCTAGAGATGAACATGAGCATGCTATTGATATATTAAAAGTGAAACCAAAAGTAGATACATCTAAATGTACTAATTGTAAAACATGTGCACATGTATGCCCTCTTGCATCAATAGACTTTGATGATATAACTAAATATGTAGGTAAATGTATAAAATGCGGAGCTTGTATAAAGAAATGCCCTGAGCATTGCAGATACTATGATGATGAAGGCTTCTTATACCATCAGCATGACCTTGAAAAGCAATTTGAAAGAAGGGCTGAACCTGAGCTATTTTACTAATATTTAATAAATATAAAACTTACTATGATTATAATATATTAATGAAAAAAACCCAATGAATAGCATTTCATTGGGCTTTTTATTATTATCATTTTATCATTCTTCTGATGAATCGCTATCTTCTTCTTCTATATTTCCAGAAGCCTCTCTAAGAACCTGCTTTATAGCATCAAATATTTCTCTTGCTTTGGCTTTACTAACTTCTGAAGTTTTTGTCTTTTTAGTTATAGATGCCCTTTTTAATATCATATCCCCATATACATTGCCTATACCGCTTAATATTAAAGGATTTTTTATTAATTTCTCTACTGTAGTATCATTATCCGCTAAAAGCTGACAAAATAGATTATAATTAAATTGCTTTGTTAGAGGGTCATAACCTATTTGAGGCATTGTAGTGGAGTCTTTCCATATAGGTATTATTTTTGTAATTTCTTCATTGTCTTTACTGTCATCTACCACAAAGAAGTTACCATGATCAGTTTCTAACTTTAATATACTATTTTCATAGGTATCATCTTCAGTAAGTACAAAAGAACCATTAGGACCTAAATCTACAAGCATAGCATCTTGTGAAAATTGGAAATGCATATATCCGCCATATCTCAATACATCTATAATCTTTTGCCCTTCAACATCTTCCATTTCTTTATATTGTTTATCTATAGCTACTATTTTATTTATGTAAGAATAGCAAATTTCACCTTTAATAGAATTTATTAAATTAATTAAATTGGGTAATTCTTTCATCTACGATTGTCCTATTATAATATTATGTTTACTTGCTATTTTAGCATGAAAGAAAAAAAAATCAAATTTATAATTACTATGTATAATTACAAATTTGATTTTTACACATTTCAAATATTATAATAAGCAGTATTTTATCTTGTTTTTAAATAATTATCAAAATACTCTATAGTTTTCTTTAGACCTTCATCTAAACTATAACGAGGCTGCCAATTAAGCTTTTCTTTAGCTAAAGTTATATTAGGCTGTCTTTTTATAGGATCATCTTTAGGAAGTTCTTTGAATATAATCTCAGATTTTGAATTAGTTATATCTATAATTTTTTGAGCAAATTCTAAAACAGACATCTCTGAAGGATTACCTAAATTAACAGGCCCTATAAAATTTTCACTATTCATCATTCTTATAGCACCATCAATTAAATCATCGCAATAACAGAAACTTCTAGTCTGACTTCCATCTCCATAAACAGTTATAGGTAAATTCTGCAAAGCTTGAACAATAAAATTAGAAACCACTCTTCCATCATTTTCATTCATTCTAGGACCATAAGTATTAAATATTCTTATAATTTTTATATCTGTTTTATATTGTCTATGATAATCCATCATTAAAGTTTCAGCACTTCTTTTGCCTTCATCATAACAGCTTCTCACACCATTAGGATTAACATGTCCCCAATAGCTCTCATCTTGAGGGTGCTCTAAAGGATCTCCATAAACTTCACTTGTAGAAGCTTGAAGTATTCTTGCATTGCAATCTCTAGCTAAATCAAGCATATTAATAATACCTAAAACATTTGTTTTTAAAGTTGCTACAGGATTTTTTTGATAATGTATAGGTGATGCCGGACAAGCAAAATTATATATTTCATCACATTCAATATGTATTGGTTCTATTATATCATGTCTAATACTTTCAAAGTTTCTATAATCAATTAAATGTTTTATATTATCTTTTGAAGCTGTATAAAAATTATCAACTGAAATTACATAGTTGCCTTCTTTTAATAATCTTTCACATAAATGAGAGCCTAAAAATCCGGCTCCTCCTGTTACAATAATCCTTTTCATATAGTCTCCTCCACTATTTTTTCATATATTTTATTTTTGATAAATAATATAAAAGTATAAAAGTATTTTAAAATCTAGCACTTAAATAAGGCATAGGATTTTTATGATCTCCAGCAACCCTTATTTCAAAATGGCAATGTATTCCAGTAGTACGTCCGGTATTTCCAATCAATGCTATTCTTTCACCTCTCTTAACTTTTTCACCATAATCAACTAAAAGTTTAGAGTTATGTCCGTAAGCAGTTTGAAAGCCATTAGCATGAGTAATTAATAAAAACCAGCCGTATCCATTTCTCCAGCCTGAAAAAGTCACTACTCCGTCAGCAACAGCAAGTATAGGAGTTCCATAAGGGCCTGCAATATCTACGCCATAGTGATAGCTTTTCTCCTCTTGATTGAATGGGGAAACTCTAGCACCAAAACCGCTTGATATTCTTCCGCCTCCGGCAACTGGCCAGCCTAAAGGTATTTCTTTATGTATTTTTGGAGATACTTCCATAAATGCCAATACATTTTTTTGATATGAATCTACTTCATTAAGCATTTTATTAATGTTAGTAGCTTCCACATAATTTACATTATTATTAAATGTACCATTATCATTATAATCTATTGTATAAGATATACTTTTCATAGCATTATTATAGTCTACTAATGCTTTTGAAAATCTATTCAATGAATTTTTATAATCTTCTATTAAGGTATAAGTTTTAGCTTCCCTTGCTGATAATGTATTATAAAATATTCTAGCCTGTTTTTGTCTGTCATAAGCATCATATCCAGTATAAACTAAAGATGCAAATACTAAAACTAAAAACATTATCATGAAATTATTTATAGGAAGTCTTACAGCATGTTCCTCATCATTATAAAATATTAATATACTTCTTTCATGATTACCTTTTCTCATTACAGCATCTACAATAGATTTAAAGAAATGTCTTATACCATAAGTGGCATTATATATTTTCTGAAAGAATCTTTTAGTTCTATTAAATTTTATTTTTGCCTTAGGGGCTTTATATCTTGAAGGCTTTATTTTAACAGCTTTTTTATAACTAATATCAAAATGAGAAGGAGAAGAAGCAGTAGGAGCAGATGTATTTTTGAAATTACTTACAAACTGTTTAGCAAGACCTTTAACATCTTTAGAAGTTTCTTCTAAATAATACTTATCCAATTGGGTATTGGATTTCTTTTCTGTTGTACTATCATCTGTAATTAAAATAATATACCTCCTTAAAAATCAAAAAGCCCTTTTTCTTCATTATTATAATTATCGTCATACCTAGAAGAAAGATTTAAATATGAATAGGCCTTATTAGTCGCCACCCTTCCTTTAGGTGTTCTCTTCACAAATCCGCATTGTATCAAATATGGTTCTATAACATCTTCTATAGTTTCTATCTGTTCGGATAAAGATACAGATAAAGTATCAACTCCAACAGGCCCACCATTATAATGCTTAATGATCGTATTTAAATAAAGTTTATCTAATGCCTCAAATCCATTCTTATCTATACCTAATTTTTCCAAAGAATCGGAGGCAAATTTATCATCTATTTTTAAAACATCATGCACTGTAGCAAAGTCAAAAACACGTCTTAAAAGCCTATTGACTATTCTAGGTGTACCCCTTGATCTTGAAGCTATAGAAATTGCCGCATCATCTGTAATATCAATATCTAAAAATTTGGAACTTCTTTTAACAATATTCGCTAAATCTTCATTAGTATAGAATTCAAGTCTTTCCACTATTCCAAATCTGTCATAAAGAGGAGTACTTAATAAACCGCTTCTAGTTGTTGCCCCTATCAAAGTAAAATGAGGAAGTTTCACTCTAAAACTTTTAGCAGATGTTCCCTCTCCTACTTTTATATCAACAAAGAAATCTTCCATTGCTGAATAAAGCACTTCTTCAACTACGGTTCTTAATCTGTGTATCTCATCTATAAATAATATATCTTTTTCACCTAATGTAGTTAATATAGAAGCTAAATCACCGGGACGTTCTATTATAGGTGCTGATGTTGCTTTTATATTACTGCCCATTTCATTTGCTATTATTTGTGCCAATGTAGTTTTTCCAAGTCCGGGAGGGCCGTAAAATAATATATGATCCAAAGAAACATCTCTTTTTTTAGCACTGCTTATAAAAACCTTTAATTTTGATTTTATATTGCTTTGTCCTAAAAAATCATCAAAACCTTTTGGTCTTATGGAATTATTATTTTCTTCCTTATCAAAAGAGTTTTCTTCAGCATTTACTATACTTTCTTTATCCATAAATTTTTTATATATAATTTTTTTGTTATCTTAAAATAGGACACTATTATATACTAAAAAATATTAAATACAATTATTACAATAAAGTAATTTTTTTATTATATTTTTATCATCTGAAAAATTCGTTTAACAGATTATATTATGGACAATTTTTAACAAAAATACTAATTAAACATTGTATATTAACACATACTATTGTATAATACGAAAATATACCATTATAAAAATTTCATAATCAATATTTGGAGAAATCTTATGAATAGGCTAAATAGTCTGCAATTTAAAATAAGTATGATAATACTTGTTCCATTTTTTATCATGCTTATGATATCAGGAACTATCAATATTTTATCTGTTAGTAATGTTACAAAAAAGCTATCATATAAAGTACTTGAAGAAAGTGCCAAAGGAGAAGCAGCAAAAGTTGAATCTCTTGTTCAGGAGGCTCTTGATAGTTTAAATACATTTAAATATACTGTAGATAATTTATATAGATCAGGCAATAGAAACAGAGATACATACAAAGCTACAACAATGGATTTCTTCAGCACATTACCAGAAGGTACAGGAGCTTTATTCTTAGTATTTGAACCAAATATTATGGGAAATGATTATGATTATACTAATGACCCTAATTATTCAGAGGCCGGCGGTATGTTCTCTGATTATGTATATAGAAATGGAGCTTCTATTGAGGCTAGAGGCATGACTTCTGTAGAATTAAAAAGTGATTATTATACTGCTCCTATAAGTTCTGGAAATACACATATTACATCTATTTATGATTTTGAAGTTGCAGGAAAAATGGTAAAAATGAATACTTGGTCTATACCATTAAAATATAATGGAAAAACTATAGGTGTTGCCGGAGTAGATATTTTTATCAGTTCATTAGCTCCAATAATGGATAATATAAACCCTTTTGAAAATACTTTAACATCTTTATTCGATCATAATGGATCTTTACTATATAATGCAGAAAATGAATCTTATGTAGGTCAAAATGTTTATGATGCTTATCCATATTATAAAGACAATGATCTATTAAATAAAATTAAAGCAGGTCAAACAGTAATATTTGAAGATTACAGTGCAACATTAAAAACTATGTCTACATATATCTTCGTTCCTATAAAACTTCAAACTGGTCAGAATTGGGGAATGAAAATATTTGTTCCTAATTATATAATACTTAAAGACAGCAATAATATAAGAAATATGATGATTATAGTATCAATAGCTATATTATTAATAGTATTTATAATCACACCTTTCATCATAAAAACTAGAGTTGTTATTATAATAAAATTATTGGCTCAAGATTTAACAAAATTATCACAAGGAGATATATCTTGGTCAACACCTCCAGGATTTACAAGCAGAAAAGATGAATGGGGTATCATAGCCAATGCTGTTCAAAATACTTTAGATAATTTAAATAATGTAATGAATACTGTAAAACAATCTTCAATATCAGTTGAAAATGCTGCTAATGAGGTACTTGCCGGAAACAATGATTTATCAAACAGAACAGAAATGCAGGCTTCAAGTTTGGAAGAAACAGCATCTACTATGGCTGAAATGGCTAATAATGTAAAACTTGCTGTTGCTGATATCAATAATGGTACTGAAATAGTTATGCAGTCAAAAGAATATACTGAAAAAGCAAGTCAGATAATAGAAGAAAGTGTTTCTAAAATGGACGATGTATATGAAGCAAGTTCTAAAATTATGGATATTACTAAATTAATAGAATCTATTGCTTTTCAAACTAATATACTTGCTCTTAATGCCTCTGTAGAAGCAGCAAGAGCTGGAGATCAAGGAAGAGGATTTGCTGTTGTTGCTTCTGAAGTTAGAAATCTAGCACAGAATACTCAGGAATCTGTAAAAAATATTACCGCATTAATTGCTGACAGTAATGATAAAATTAATATAGCAGCAGCAAGTGTTAAAGAATCAAAAGATACATTCTTGAAAATATCTGAAAGTATGGATCATGCTGCTACTTTAATGCAAAAAATAAACTCAGTTGCAAAAGATGAAGAAATTGGAATAGGACAAATTAATATAACTATAAATCAAATGGATACTTCTGTTCAGCAAAATGCCAGCTTAGTTGAAGAGGCTACTTCTTCTTCTCAATTACTTCTTAATGAAGCACAAAATTTAAATAAATTGATAGAGTTCTTTAAATTAAAAGATAATTAAAAAATAAAAAAAATTATATTTATAAATAGTATTTTACTTTTTGTATTATATTATTTATAAATATAGTATTTGAAATATTTTTATTGCAATTGTCTAGGTATATACTAAGAATTTTTAAGTTTGTCAATTTTTTATTCAACTTTTTCCCGCCGCACACGCTCTGCGGACTTCGTCAAAGTTGCAAAAAGTGCAAGTATAAAATTAGTACTAAATCATACTAAAATTGTCTTACATGTAAAATAATTTATTAAATTAAAGCCAAAATGTAGCCTTTCGCGAAGCGTATCCGAGCCTGTCGAGGATATAGCTTCTTTGTGGCATACCTAAAGGTACTCCCTTCGGTCGCAAAAGAAGTGGGGTCTGGGGCAAAGCCCCAGATATCAAAAAAAATATAAATTTATTTTTGACAAAATATAGTTGTTTAGGTATATACTATTTATTAAAATATTTATATTATGCCCAATGTACATCGCAAAATTTAATTTAACTTTCAATAAACATTACTGTTATAATATTAAAATCAAAAAGTAAAATTATCAAAATGAAGCAAAATAAAAAAACTTTTATAATATCATATTTAATATTTATAAGTTTAATAATTATCTTTTTCATTACTTTCACAATACTTGGAAATATTGAAAGAAAAGGATATTTATCAAATTTCAATCATATATTAGAAAATAAATACTATTTCCAGTTAAAATTTGAAAGCAGCATATTTAAAAATAATCAAATATATAGAGTAACTCCAAATACAAATGAAATGCCGAATCATGTTACTAATATAAGATGGAGCGGAAGTTTCTATGGTAATTTAGTGCTTGATGATAACAGCATACAATTAAAAGAAAATGATAAAATAGAAAATATAAAATACAAATTAAAAATAAAAAAAGAAGTGCTGTTATTCTTATTATTTTTGATAATACTTTTCCCTATACTTTATCAATATATAATGCCAAATATAATATCAAACTATAAAGCATATATATTATTTCTTATATTAAATAGCTTGCTTTATATTCTAGTAACAAAATTAATAATGCCTTCATGTTCTATGATGAAGCTTCAATTTAATATATACGACTTCTTGTATACTTATATGTTTACAATGATAGCATATAATTTACTTGAGTATTATCCTATTATAAAGAATAAAAATATAAAAATGATATTAACTGTCTCATTTTGTGTTATATCAATATTTTCATTTTTTGTAATAGAGTCAATAAGTTTAACTGTACTTAATATGGTTATACTATTTTCTGATATTCCAAATCTTTATGCTTCACTTATTACAGTACTTCCTATACATTTGAAAATCATAACTATAACTGTAAGTATAATATATTTCGCTGTTATAATATTATTGATAGCACTATTTATATACAATATATACAAGATGTTTAAAGAGAAAAGCAAAATAGCAGCTTTAGTTATGAGTGCTTCTATTATATTTATAGCATTTTATTTATTTTTCAATCCAAAAAATATAGATATATGGAGCATTGATTTTGTAAGAAATGCCAATAGGAAAGGTATAATAAATACTATTAACTATAGAATAAATTATGATAGGTTAAACGAAATAAAACCAAGTAAAGAACTCGTTTCAAATTCTATCGATTTATTAAAAGAGTATCAGTTAAAAAGAGATGTATCAGCACTTTATTTAAAATCAACAAAAAATATTTTTAATGAAATTGAAAAACTTGAAAAATTAAACATTTCAATTTTAAGTAATCAATTGGATACAAATTTTATATATAACAATGAAAAAATAGATTATGATTATATAAATATATTAAAAAATAATTATCCTAATGTAGCAAGCAATGTTGAAAATACTATAACAAATAATTTAGTAAAAATTGAAAACCTTAAAAATAGTTTTAAACGAGATGTATACTTAATATTTTTAGAATCCTTCTATGATTACTCACATTTTTCAAAGCTATTTCAAAAAGATCCATTCACTAAAGAATATAGAAAATGGGCAAATAATTCTAGGAAAATAGCACCTAATGTTAACAATGGAAGCTTCTATGCAAGACTTGCAGGTCTTACTGCCTCAAGTCCTCTTTATCCAAAAACTCAATCAGAAAAAATAGAAAATACACTTCCGGATTTACTTTCAAAAAATGGATATTATACTATAGCTTTAGAAGAAGCATTGAACACTTATAATTTAAAAACATTCTACCCTTCTATAGGATTTAAATCTCAAATATTCGGACTTGGTACTACTAATATCAACACCTATTTAAGCACCAATATTTCAAATTTAGCAACTCCTGTATTTGCTGCCGGATTTACAATATTAGGACATACTGATTCACATTTATCGAATGATTTAAATATAGCTGATAATAATAAAAAGTTTTTAGATAATTTTGAAGGAAATGATAAACTTCATATAATAGAAACTCTTGATAACTCTGCAATGACTGCTTTAAATATTATAGAAATAAGAGATACAATATTAAAACATTCTCCAAATGCTATTATAATATTTAAACATGATCATTTATACCCTTATTTAAAAGCTATAATAGAGCGTTCAAAATTAGATGAAAAAATAAAACAGAACTTTTTAAATGATTATAAGCCTTCACCTATTTTAATTTGGGACGGTACTAACGGAGCATATAAAGCAAATGAAAATTTCACTCCGGAAAATATACCATTATTTATAGCAGTTAATTTAAATATTGATTATACAAATAGTGTTATATCTTTACTGTATAAAGAAAAAATTGAAGATACAATAAGCACTTATAATAAATTCTACTATACTACAAATGATTCCTCTATAGATCAAAGTGAAGTATCAAATCTCACAATATTTGAATATGAGAATGCTCAAAGAATTTTATCCCAGGATATTTTTCAAGGCAAAAAGCATTATTATAACTTGATCAAAGATATTACTAATAAATAATACATATAATTGACTATATACTCTTTTGTGCTATAATATTGTACGTACATATTTAATTTATAAATAAAAATATCAAATATAATTATTCCTATAAAATTATTTTTTATCGATAAAAATAGAGGTTAAAATGCATTCCATATTTCAAAAACATAAAAAATTTATTATAATATATTCTATTGTAGTATCTGTTATATTATTAGGATTAATATCTTTATCATTATTAGGAAATATAGAAAGAACTGGATACCTATCAGAATTTGATAAAATATTAGATAATTATTATAATTGCAAAATAAATTATTATAATAATAAAATATTCAGACATAGTGATATATATGGAGTATACCCATATTTTAAAAATGAAACTGAAAATATATTCACTGCTAAAGATGATAATGGTACACCTTTTGCCACTTTATCATCTGACAATAATGAATTAAAACCCGATGACAAAATAGATATACAATACAAATTAAAACTGAAAAAAAATGTTATTATATTATCTATATTATTCTTATTTATATTCCCTGTTTTATATCTTTATATAATACCAAATATAAAAAGAAATTATAAATATTATATATTGCTGCTTTTAATAAATAGTTCTATTTATTTGTTACTGCCAATAATACTTAAACAATTTTCAATTATGGTAATAAGATATCATTATGCTGATATACTTTTATCATATATATTTTTGACTATAGCTTTTAATCTTTTAAATAAAAAAATATTATATACACTATTATTTGAAATAATAAATATACTATCATTTTTTGTTATACAGCCATTAGGATTAACTTTCCAAAATAGTATACTATTATTTAGAGATATACCTACTTTATATCCTTCATTGATAGCAGTATCATCTTTTTGGATAAGAATATTAATAATATTAAGCAGTTTAATTTACTTTTCAGTTATTATATTATTAATAGGACTATCAATTTATAATTTATTAAAGATGAAAAAAAGTACTTCTATAGTAATGATTGTAATGATAATAATTATTATATATGGTGTATTTTTTAGAAAAGGCGATGTTAATATCGCTTGGAATAATTTTGCAAATAAAGCAAATGAAAATGGAATTATAGATACTATTAATTATAGAATCAATTATGATAGATCTAATAACAAAAGACATTCAAAAAATGAAGTACTAAATGCTTTAAATATCTTAAAAAGTCAAGAAGAAAAAAGAAATTATTCAAATTTAAAATTGCAAAACAATTTTGATAAAAGAGATATATTTATAATATTTCTAGAGTCTTTTTATGATTATTCTCACTTTACTAATCTCTTTGATAAAGACCCTTTTCCAAAAGAATATAGAGATTGGGCTAATAATTCTAGAAAAATTGGTCCCAATACTGGAAACGGAAGTTTTTATGCAAGACTTGCAGGACTCACCGGATCAAGTCCTCTATATCAAAAAAATCAGCCTAAAAATAATTTACTAGAATACACATTACCTGATTTACTTTCAAAAAATGGATATAGCACTACAGCATTGGAAGAAGCTATAAATTCATATAATTTAGCTAACTTTCTACCTGCTATAGGCTTTGAAAATATCATATTTAATATTGGAACAACAAATATTGATGCTTACCTAAGTACAAATATTAATAATTTTGATAAACCTGTATTTTTATATGGTTTTACATTACTAGGACATACAGAATCACATATAAAAAATGACTTTAATATTATAAAAAATAACAATAATTTCTTCTCTCTTATAGATAAGAAAAATGTATATAATTTAATTGAAACTATGGATAATTCTGTTATTACTGCAATGGAAATAATTAAAATAAGAGACATTATACTTGATTATTCTCCTAATGCATTGATCATATTTAAACATGACCATTTGTATCCATACTTAAGAGGAATAATAGAAAATTCTTCTATGGATAATGATATAAAAAATAGCTTTTTAAATGATAATACTCCAAATCCTATATTAATTTGGGACGGTACTAATGGAGCATATAAAGCACCTAATAATTTTGTCCCTGAAAATATACCTATGTTCATAGCTGTAAATGCAGGAGTTACTAATTATCAAAATAGTGTTATATCTTTACTTTATAAAGAAGAAATTGACGGACTAATAAGTACATATCATCAATTTTATAAAATTACAAATGATACATTAATTTTAGAAAATGATATTAGCAAAGATTCAGAAATATATAAATATGAAAATGCTCAAAAAATATTATCTCAGGATATTTTTCAAGGCAAAAAGCATTATTATGATTTAATAGAAGATTTAACTAATAAATAATATTTAAAAGTAATTCATATTTTTTATTGATAAAATATACTCTAAGATATATAATAACATTCAAAAATAAATTATTTAAGGAGACTTTTAAATGAAATTTTTCATAGATACAGCAAATGTTGATGAAATTAGAAAAGCTAATGATATGGGTGTTATTTGCGGTGTTACTACTAATCCATCTTTAATAGCTAAAGAAGGAAGAGATTTTAAAAAAACTATAGAAGAAATTACTACTATTGTTGACGGCCCTATATCTGGTGAAGTTAAAGCTACTACTGTTAAAGCTGAAGATATGATAGCAGAAGCTAGAGAAATAGCTAAAATACATAAAAACATGGTAGTTAAAATTCCTATGACTGATGAAGGATTAAAAGCTGTAAAAGTTCTTTCTAAAGAAGGAATTAAAACTAATGTTACTTTAATATTCTCTGCTAATCAGGCATTACTTGCTGCAAGAGCTGGTGCTACTTATGTTTCACCTTTCATAGGAAGACTTGACGATATATCAATGGACGGACTTGAACTTATAAGAACTATTTCTGAAATCTTTGCTACTCATGCTATAGAAACTGAAATTATTTCTGCAAGTGTACGCCACCCTATTCATGTTACTGAATGTGCTTTAGCTGGTGCTGATATTGCTACTGTTCCATACAGTGTTATACTTCAAATGACTAAACACCCATTAACTGATCAAGGTATTGAAAAATTCAAAAAAGATTATGAAGCAGTATTTGGTAAATAATTTTATACGTATCTGATTTTCAATAATTTTTTTCGCTTATAAAAGAGAAGTATTTTTATAATATTTCTCTTTTTTATGAAACAAAATCAATGAAGCATTTTATTAAAACTTATAAATATGATGTCTTTTGAAAGTGTTATGAGTTGTAATACAGATAATAGAAAAGTTAATCGTAAATTTAAATGCTACGCTACCATTATCATTGATTTTGTTTCATATAAAAACTATTATGAAGTACTAATATTTTTATTACCTGCATCTGATTTAAAACTTTTCCGAATGATTTCATTATACTCTTTAAGTAACAATGCATAGTCTTTATCTGTGAAAAAATAAAAATTATAATTTACAAAATTTGCCATAATTTACCTCCATTATAAAAAATTATATTGGATTATATGTGATACAATCAATTTTTATTGTAACTGTTTATCACATCTTTATATTAAAAATATAATAATTTTATAAAAATATGTAATCAATTTTTACAAAATTATTAATTAATTTTTATTAAGATTATTTACTAATAAGCAAAGTGAACAAATTAGTATTCATGTTTTATTTTTAGTGTTTTTCATTGACAAACATGCTTATTATGTTAAACTGAACAATGTTCACTATGTAGGTGAAAATCAATAATACTTAAGGAGCTTTTTATGATGAAATTTATAGTTTTACTGTTGGCTGTTTCAATATTTGCCTTATCCTGTGCTCAGCATAGGCATTTAATCGGAAATGGTCCGCAAACAGGAGTCACTGTAACAAGAAAACAATGGTATGCCCTCTGGGGAGCAGTACCTATGAATGATGTTGATATTGAAAGACTAGCCGGCAATGCTGAAAATTATGAAATATACACTAGAAGTAATGCTGGAGATTTCTTTATTAACTTGCTTACCGGAATACTTGGTTTTACAAGCAGAACTGTAACTGTAAGAAAATAATAAAACACAAAAATGAAAACACTATATTTTATATTAACACTATTTTTAATTTCATGCTCCAATAATGTTAATAATGATATATTTTCTGATAAAGATATAAATTTCAAGAAATTAAGTTTTGGAAATAATATATCATACAATAATAAACATGATATACAATTAATAAAAGCAAAACTTATACCTTTGAATAATGCTATCAAATTATCAGAAAAAGAAAAAAATTATATAATAGAAAATACAGGATATGCTAAAGATTTATATAATATAGAAAGTATATTTTTAGAAGAAAATACTCAAACAACATGTTTAGTAGGTTATATGAAAGCTGAAAAAGATTCTTTAAAAAAACTTATAAACTTAAACAGTATGGAGCATCAAAACAATATATTAAAAGACTATTTTTATGTTAATGGAAATAAGAATATACAATATAAGATAAAATTAGATGATACCATTTTATTTTATGTAATATTTGAATCGAAACATTCAAATTATCTTGTATTAAATTATACATTTCCATTAGACAATGAGTATGACTCTTTGTATAATATTGCCAATTCAATAAATTCCGTAGAGTTTTATTAACACTTTGGGGAGGGATTTTTTTAAAGTTCCTCCCTATTTATATTCTTAACCGCACGTAAAACAAAATTATAAATATAAATCAATCAATAATACAATTCTAATTATAAATAAAAATCCATTAACCGTGCGTTAAAGAAATTATAAATATAATAAAAATTTGGGCGGGCATGCTTTTTTATTTTAGATATAAAGAAAATTAGAACAAAAATTTTTAAATGTATTATAAAGAATAAAGGGCGGGCAAATGTAAATAAAGTTTTAAAACTTACTTTCATTCCCACCCTCTTTCTTATTAATATATTTTTTGGGGCTGTCCTAGATAACTAAAAAAGCTCCTTTTGTGCTAAATTATATATAATTTCTAATTGTTTTTCAACT